>DATBEN010000177.1:0-6030 GCA_036276055.1 Caulobacteraceae bacterium | reverse complement strand
AGCGGGGCCTGGTGGTTCGGGGAATCGTGCTCTCATCGCCGCGTTTGACGATGCGGCGCCAGGCCTCCCGCACGTCGCGATGATGGCCTGAAGCTGCCCGGGGGGGATTCGTGCCGGTCGACACCCGCGTGACATGGGCCGGGGGCCTCACCCGCGTCGCCGCATGTGCGATCGACATGCTTCTGGTCGGCGCCCTCAGCTATGCGCTGGCGCTCCCCTTCCTGAAGGCGATGACGGCGTCGCCCGCCTTGGCGCGGCTGGACGGGGTCGCCGTGGGCCTCGCCTATTTCGGCATTCTGCCCAGCCGTCTGGGAGGCGGCGCCACCGTGGGGATGCGGCTCTTCCGTCTCAAGGTTATCACGCTCGCCGGCGTGGCGCCCGCCTTGCCAGGATCGATCGTCCGGGCGGCCATCCTGATCGCGCCATTCGTGGTCAATCGCTGGGACGTGCGCGTCGCCGACCCTGGTCTCGACGATGTCTTCACCCGCCTCGCGTTCGGCGCGGTTTTCGGGCTGGGACTGGCGCAGATCTATTTGCTGTTGTTCAATCAGCCGACAGGACGGCTGGCCCACGACATCCTCACTCGCACCGCTGTGGTCTATACGACGGCGCGCAACTGGAACGCGCCTCCGCTCCGGATTCACGCCGCCGTCGCCATCTTGATCTTCGTCGTCGGATGCTCTGCGAATTTCGTGGTCTTGAAATGGGACTGGAGTCACTGGCCGGATATACTCAAGGTCGCCGTCTCGCGCACGAACGCCGCCTCCTATGCGCCAACCCCTGCCGTCGCGGCGCTCCCAGAAGTCCTGGGGGTGTCGGCCTCCGCTCCGCCGCCGCCGACCCCCTCCTACGCTCCGGACCTCGCCCCGATCGTCGCGGTGAGACTGAAAGCCTGGCCAATGGACTTTCAGGGCGAAATCCAGCGGTTGGGCGCAGCCGCGGCGCGGACCATTCCCATGCACGCCGGCCGGGACATGCGCATTGTCATCACGACGGGCTTCAACACCGGTTTCGGATACCGACTCCGCAGCCTGGCGGGCGATTACTTCGGGGTGACCGCCGCCGATGCCGCGGCCGGCGCGGGTTCTGATCCGGGAAGCTCCGGACCTGGGCTTCCGGCGCGGGCCGCACCCTCAGCCAAGCGCCGGCGACTATAGGCGCCAGGGATTTGCAACTCGATCCGCTCGGCGCGGCGCAAGTCTAAGCGTCTCCGCCCCTGTTTCCTGCCGCGACGATCAATAGCGCGCCTCGGCCTGCCCGATCGGAGCGGACGCGCGCACGGCCTCGAGCGCCCAGGCCAAGTCGGCGAGGTAGACGTCCGCCACCTCGGCATGGAAGGGCGACAGCATCAGGTGCAGGGCGGGCGGCTCGGTCGTCACGCTGGTGAACCAGCCGCGCTCGCGCAGCCTCGCCCAGAGCGCCATGCTGTTCGCTTCGCGATGGCGGAAGGCGGTGATGCCGAGCCGGGGCGCGCCGAGCACCTCGAAGCCCAGGGCCGCCACGCCCGCTTCGATCCGTTCGCGCGCGCCGGTCACCAGGGCCTGCTTGGCGCGGTAGCCGTCGACGCCGAGGAAATTCATCACCGCCCAGGCGGCCGAGATGGCGCCGCCGGGCCGCGTGCCGGCGAGGGTGGGGGTGACCATCCGTCCACCGGGCCAGTCCCTGAAGTCGAACCCCATGAAGGCCTGCAGGGCCGCCGAGCGGAAAAACACGGTCGAGGCGCCCTTGGCGCAGTAGCCGTACTTGTGCAGATCCGCGGACATGGAGCTGACGCCCGGCAGCTCGAAGTCGAATGGCCGCACGTCGCCGCCGTTCATGCGCACGAACGGGGCGATGTAGCCGCCGACGCAGGCGTCCACGTGCAGCCAGAGGCCGCGCTCGATGGCCAGATCGGAAAGGGCCTCGATCGGGTCGATCAGCCCATAGGGAAAGCAGGGCGCCGAGCCGACGATCATGACCGTCGACGCATCCGCGGCGCCGGCCATCACCTGCGGATCGGCCAGGAAATTCCGCAGCGGCGTGCGTCGCACCTCGATCTCCATCAACGCCGCGGCCTTGTCGAAGGCGGGGTGGGCGGACCTGGGCAGGACGATGTTCAGCGGACCGACGAGGCCCCTTTCCCGGCGGGCGAAATCGCGCGCGGCCTTCATCGCCATGGTGATCGAGTCGGTGCCGCCGGACGTGAGGGTCCCCGCTGCGTCTTGCGGCCCGTGCAGCAGCGACAGGGCAAAACCCACCACCTCCGCCTCCATCCGCTTGAGGCTGGGAAAGGCCGTGGGGCCAAGGCCGTTCTCCGACTGGAAGAGGGCGTAGGCCTCCTTCTGCACCCGCTCGACGTCAGGCCCGGCATTGAACACATAGACGGCGGTCTTGCCGTCCCGCCAGCGGACGTCGCCCACGGCGTAGTCCAGCATCCGCGGCTTCAGCTCCGCCCAGCCGGCGCCGGATCGGGAGAGGGGGGTATGCATGGCGGTCCTTCGAGTTGCGGCGAGCCGCGCAGGCGCGCGGCCCAGGTTCGCCGATCCTTTCTAACATCGCATTCAAGGAAAAGGCGGCGCCCGGGGCCATTGCCCTGGCCCGCCCCGCGCCACGCTCAGAAGGATACCTTCATCGCCCAATGCTCATTGTCTGACCTTGAAGTTCATCGCCCCCGGACAAAGCGGCGACACGCGCAGCCACGCATCGCGGGCATTGCCAGCGACCGCTCATGGGCGCCCGCGATACCCAAATCTCGCCCTAACCCAGCCGCTTGGCGAGCAGGATGTCGGGTTTTCCGCGGCCATTGGCGTCCGGGATCAGGCCGGCCAGCGTGAAACCGAGGCTCAGGTAGAAGCCGAGCGGATGAGGCGCCCGCCCTTCGATCCGCGCCAGGGCGCCCAGCAGATCGGGGAAGGGGTCGGCGCCGAACAGGCTCGTGCCGCCGAAGTCGTCGTCGGCGCCGAGGTAGAGACTGAGCGCGCCCTCCGACCGCGCCAGCGCTTCCAGCGCCCGCACGAGCGTCGCGCCGACGCCTTGGCGCTGGCGCCCAGGGTCGACCGCGACCGGATGCAGCTCGAAGGCGTGCGAGTAGGTGCGGATCAGGCCGACCCAGCCGACCAGCACGTCGCCATCGATCGCGGCCAACGCCGAGCGGCTCTCGTCCTCGAAGAACTTCGCGACCTCGGCGCGCGCCTCGGCCGGCGTATGCCACGTCGCCGGCTGATGCGCGAAGGCCCGGACAAGGATCGCGGCGGCGGCCTCACGCTGCGCCGCGGCGAGCTGCTCGAAGGGGACGATCTGGAGCGCCATGTTCCACCTGTTTCGCCACGCCGTCTGACGCCGACGCTTAGTCGGGCACGGGTCAAATAGGGGAGGGCGGAGCGGGACATGCGATGAAGTCCGGCCAACCCTCAGGATGAACCCGGGGCGGCGGCGCCCTCGCCGGCGGTTCCGCGACAGCCGCGCTGGGCAACGTTTTGATGTGACAGGTGCTCCGGCCCCTGATTTGTGTATTTGTATTCGCTGTACTCGGGGGATGACCGGCATGACAGCTGTCTTCAAAGGCTCGATAGGGCGCGCAGTCCTCGTCCTGGGCGCCCTCATGGTCGCCATCCCCGCCCTCGCCGCCGTCCAGCCCTATCCGCCGAGCTTCAAGACCGAGACCATCGCGGCGAATGGCACACGGATCTTTGTCCGTGTCGGCGGCCACGGACCGGCAGTCGTCATGCTGCACGGCTATGGCGAGACCGGCGACATGTGGGAGCCTCTCGCCGTCGTCCTGGCCAGGACCCACACGGTGATCGTGCCGGACCTGCGCGGCATGGGCCTGTCGGCCCATCCCGACACCGGCTACGACAAGAAGACCCAGGGCCGCGACATCTCCGGTGTGCTTGACGCCTTGAACGTCGGCAAGGTCGACGTGGTCGCCCACGACATCGGCAACATGGTCGGCTACGCCTTCGTGGCCGAGCAGCCGCAGCGGGTGACCCACCTCGTCCTGATGGACGCGCCCATCCCCGGCGTCGGCCCCTGGGACGAGATCCTCAAGAACCCGCTCCTTTGGCACTTCCGCTTCGGCGGACCGGACATGGAGCGCCTGGTGAAGGGCCGCGAGCGAATCTACCTCGACCGCTTCTGGAACGATTTCTCCGCCGACCCGAAGAGTTTCGACGAAGCCAGCCGCGCCCACTACGCCCAGCTCTACGCGCGGCCGCACGCCATGCACGACGGCTTCGAGCAGTTCCACGCGTTCGACCAGGACGCCCTCGACAACCAGAAATTCCTGGCGGCCGGCCCGATGACCATGCCGGTGCTCGCAATCGGCGGCGAGAAGTCCTTCGGCCCGGAGATGGCCGTGGTCGCCAGAGCTGCATTCAGCAACGTCCAGGGCGTGGTGATCCCCGCCTCCGGCCATTGGCTGATGGAGGAAAACCCCAAGGCCACGATCGCTGCGGTCTCGGAGTTCCTCGATGAACGGCCTTAGAGCCTGATGGGTTTGCACGGAACAGCAGATGCAAACGCTGAATCAGGCTCTACATCTTTGAATCTAGAGCAAATCATCCCCGTCCAGACGATTCCGTCTGAAAGGGGTTTGCTCTGGGGGGTCGATTTGTCGGAACCCGGTCCGGCCGTTCGTCCATACAGTGAAGGCAGGGCGATCGGCCCGACAACAAGGCCGCCACAGGAGACGTCGTCTCATGATCCCCACCATCACCGCCTTTGAGCGCTCGCCCGATCGCGGCAGGGGACTGGCGCGTGACATGGCCGTTCGCTGGGTGCTCGAAGAGGTGGGCCAGCCTTACGACGTTCGTCTTGTTTCGTTCAGCGAGATGAAGGAGGCCGCGCACCTGGCGCTTCAGCCCTTTGGGCAGATCCCGACCTATGAGGAGGGTGACCTCGCCTTGTTCGAGTCGGCGGCGATCGTGCTCCATATCGCGGAACGCCATGCGGGCCTGCTGCCCGACGATGCGAACGCCCGGGCGCGCGCGATCACATGGATGTTTTGCGCGAAGAGCACGATCGAGCCGCCGATCGTCGATCTCCAGATCGCAAGGCTCGAGGAGGGCGACAAGCCCTGGTGCTCGGCGCGCCTGCCCTTCGTCCAGGATCGCCTGCGTCAACGGCTGGACCAGCTGTCCCGTCGGCTCGGCGACGCCGACTGGCTCGACGATGCGTTCAGCGCCGGCGACCTCATTATGGTGACGGTCCTGCGCAGGTTGCGCCCATCGGGCATGCTGGAGGAATATCCGACCCTCTCCGCCTATGTCGCCCGCGGCGAAGCGCGGCCCGCCTTCAGGCGCGCCTTCGACGCTCAACTGGCGGTCTTCACCGCGGCGCCGACCAGCTGATCGAGCTCCGCCCTCGTGTTTAGGGTGAGACGCGCTCCTGTCCGCATATTCGTCGGTCGCTCAGGCTGGAACGGCTGCGGCCTTCCTGTGTGAACGCAGGACGGCGCCCAGACCGGCGAGGCCGACCAGCGCCAGTGTCCAGGTGGCCGGCTCGGGCACGGTCGCGGGCGGGATCACGAGCACGAAGCTGTTCGCACCGGAGTCCCAGGTCCATGTGTAGGTTCCGGGCGTCAGGCCGAGACTGAAGATTGTGCCGGTATAGGACGCGCTGCCGGAAAGGCTGGCGCCGGAGACGTAACCTTGCGGTACGTCGATATCCAGCCCGAAATCCTCGAGGAAGACTGAGTCTCCGCTGGTGGCGCTAGGGAAAGTCGCGCTGCCGGGACCGAAACTGAACGGCCCTGAAGTCCCGCTGTACAGATCAGTCGTGCCCGACAGCCCGACGCCGATGATCCCGTGCAAAGGGTATAGTTCGGGAGACGCGAAAGAGGAACCAAATGACGTCAGGCCGGTCAGGTCAATGGTTCCGCTTCCAGTTGCGACGACGTCAGGCCCAACCTGGGCGAGCGTCATCGTAAATGTCGAACCGGCGTGGGCGATTGCGGCGGCCAATAGAGCCAGCGTAGCTGTAGTGCAGGGCGCCACGAAGCGGCCGAACAACAAGCGTGACAGTGTACTCATTGTCTTCCTCCCTGGCTTCTAA
>DATBEN010000176.1:0-11922 GCA_036276055.1 Caulobacteraceae bacterium | reverse complement strand
GGCGGCTGGGAGTCTTCCTTCCGTCAGAACGCGGATAGGGATTAGACTAACAGCCAAGAAACTCGTGGCGCCGAGGCCCGGGGGCAATCTCGCGCAGGAGGAAGGACCATAAAGATGCCAAGCGTGCTGAACGATCCCAAGCTCGACAGCATGCTTTCCGGCCTTCACCTCGCCAGCAAGGCCCAGGATGAGGCGATCGAGCGCTATTACTTCAAAGAGCGCGCCGGGCCGTGGCTGGGCATGGAGCCGCGAGATCATGCCTTCATGGCCGACAAGCTGGTGGCGCTGGATCGGCAAAAGGCCGAGTTCTGCTACATGATCTGCCGGGCGATCGGCGCGCGCCGGATCGTCGAGGTCGGGACTTCATTCGGCGTTTCGACACTCTATCTGGCGGCCGCCGTACGGGACAATGGCGGCGGTATCGTCTTTGCAGCAGAGAACGAGCCGGCCAAAGTCAAACAGGCCCGCGACAACTTCGAAGCCGCCGGCCTTACGAGCTTCATCGATCTTCACGAAGCTGACGTGATCGAGGCATGCGAGCGCTTCGCCGCCCCGATCGACTTCGTGCTGTTCGACGTCTGGAGCCACGTCGTTCGGCCCGTGCTCGACGTCCTCTTGCCCCGCTTGCGCCCCGGCGCCGTCATCTGCACGGACGCCACGGCCGGCGAGCGCAGCCGCAAGAACTACGCAGAACTGTTCGAGATCCTGGAGAACCCCGCCTGCGGCTTTCGGACGATGACGATGCCGTTCGAAGGGGGCTTCGAGCTGTCGGTGAAGCTTTGATGCGATGACGAGACGTTCTGGGCGTCTCTTCATGGACTCGCCGAGCTCGAACGCTCGGGGCGGATCAGGCGCAGCGCGCGCGCAGAAAGAGTGGCGCTGGTTGTGCACGGGCTGCTTGGAGGCTGAAGGAGCGCGGGTTGGGGCCTGTGAGCCAAGATCAGTCCATGCTTGGTCGAAGCCGCTGCGCCTTCGCCGCGCATGGCTGGCTTTCACGCTTCTCGGACTCTCGTGGCGTCCGCTCTGGGACACCGGCGACCCGAGCCGCCTCCCTCGGCTACTGGTTTCGTGTACGGGTCACGCTGCCGAGCTAAGGAGATGGCAGGAAGGTCCTTCTCCCCTTTGCTGTGGCCGCTCTCGCGCTCTAAGCCTCCCCTGCGTGTTTTTGGACCAGTACGGCGCACGCGCGCGAGGTCTTGGGGGTCAGTACCTCGCCCCGCGAGGACGGGCGCGAGATCGCTTGCAACCGTTAAGCCACTGCTCCTGTTGAACGTGAAAGTGGCGCGCCCCTGCAAGATCGAGCTGCCGCAATGAAAGCCGTTCAACTCGTCGCCTATGGCGACGCCGTCGAGGGAGTGGAGGTTCGTGAGATCGCGGAACCCGACGCGCCGGGCGCGGGCGAGGTGCTCGTCGCCACCAAGTACGCCCCAATCAACTTTAACGACCTGATGGTCGTTTGGGGTGTCTACCCCTGGAAGCCGGAACCCCCAGAAACCCTTGGCAACGAAGGAATGGGGACTGTCGTCTCCGTGGGGGCGGGCGTGACCGCCGTCAAGCCCGGCGACAGAGTCGTCCTGCCGTTGTTTTCCAGGACGTGGCGCGAACGCCAGTTGGCGCGCGCCGAGGACCTGATCGTGCTCCCGCCGGAGGCCGACGCCCAGCAGGCGGCTATGGTCGCCATCAACGGCGCCACTGCCGCCATGCTGCTCGACTCGTTCGTGGATCTGCAGCCGGGCGACGCCGTCGCCTACAACGCGGCCACCTCCGGCCTTGGGCGCTGGGTCGCGGCCCTCGCGCGCCGTCGCGGGCTGAAGACGATCGGGCTGGTTCGGCGCGCCGAGGATGTCGAGACGGTTCGGGCGTCGTCAGGCTGCGAGATCGTCATCCCGGACGGCGAGGAAATCGGAGGCTACGCGCAGCAGCTTGCTGGCGCCAGCGTCCGCCTCGCGCTTGACGGCGTCGGCGGCGCATCGGTGGACCGGCTTCTTAAGCTCCTTACGGAGCGGGGCACGATCGTCGTCTACGGGGCCGCGAGCGGAAAGCCCATGGAGGTTTCGGCGGGGACCTTGATCTTCAAACGGGTCAAGGTGGAAGGCTTCTACGAAGGTCACCCGGATCGGGCCGTGCGGGTCGGGCCGATCCTGCACGACCTCGTCCGTCTGCTCGGACCGGACGGCGTCAAGCAGCCCATCGCCGCCGTCTATCCAGTTCCGCAGGCGAAGGAGGCGGTCGCCCACGCTGTGAAAGGCGGAAAGGTGCTGCTCTCGTTTGGCGCCTGATCCCACCGTCGGCAAAACGCCCTGCCGCCTCCATGAAGATCGGCGGCTCTCCGCCCTGTCCTGCCACTGCGCGAGTCCGCTTGCGGCATGGAAGCCGATGGCGGCTCGCGACCCCATGGCGGACCTCCGGAGGAAGGAGGCATCTCTACGCGATTGTCGCTGAGCTAGACGGGCACCGCATGGAAGCCGTCAGAGCCCGCGAAGCCAAGTCAGCAAGTGATCATTTACCGCCTGCGGCCGCTCCTGCTGGGTCCAGTGGCCGCAGCCTGGCAGCAGGTGAAGCCCGCGCAGGTCCGGCAGTGCGGCTCGCATGAGCGGCAGGCGGTCCCCGAACATCTGGAGAACCCTGTCCCGCTCGCCGCCGATGTAGAGCGCCGGCTGTTCGATGCGGCGTCCCTCGAAACCCCGCAGGAAGGCGAAGTCCCGGTCGCTATTGCGGTAGCGGTTGAGGGGACCCCGAAAGCCGGACTGCTCAAGCTCGCCGACGTAGTAGTCGATGTCAGCGTCGGTGAGCCATGCCGGGAAGGGGTTCGGATCGGGGACGCCCAGCAGGACGGGGTCGCCGGCCCGCTTGTCGGAGGGCCAGGCCTCGGCCGGTGCATCGCCGCTCCAGGCGTAGAAGAAGCGCCGCAGCCCGCCGCGCACGTCGGCTTCGAATGCGGCCTCCGCGACGCCTTCCGCCTCGAACGCGTGCATGTGGAAGAACCGATCGTGGCTCGTATAGACGGTTTCAACGATCTCCCGCACCGACTGCCGCGGGGCGCCGGTATAGGGCACCGACAGGCCAGCGACGGCCCGCACCCGGTCGGGATGAACGAGGGCCGTGGTCCAGGCGATGGGCGCGCCCCAGTCGTGGCCGATGACCACCGCCGGCGTGTCCGGGCTCAGGACGGCGATCAGGCCAGCCACATCTCCCGACAAATGTTCGAGACTGTAGGCCTCGACCGCGTGGGGCTTGTCGGAGCCGCCATAGCCGCGAACGTCGATCGCGCAGGCCGTGAAGCCGGCGGCCGCGATAGGGCCCATCTGATGGCGCCAGGAGTACCAGGACTCCGGAAAGCCGTGGACCATGACGACCAGCGGGCCCTCACCCTGGAGGGCGACCCGCAATGTGACCTCGCCCACTTGAACCCAGCGAAAATTGGACATGATGCGTTCTCTCCGGACCGCCGCCACCCAAGGGCGACGCGTTCATATTGCAGCGGTGACGACGCCGTCGACCGCGAGGGTCCGGCCCGCGCTGTGAGCGGCGGCCGGACACTGCGAGCGCCGCTAGAGGCCCTCCGTCAGAAGGATGCGAAAGTCCGCGCCCTTGAGCCGATGCTGCTTGGCGTCCTGGTACCCGGGGCTGTCGTACCAGGCCTTGGCGGCCGCCATGTCCGGGAACTGCGCGATGGCGACGCTCTCGGCGGGAGCTCCTTCAAGGACCTCGTACTTTCCGTTGATGGCGAGGAGCGTCAGCGGGTGACCGGCGCGGGCCGCGATCGACTTCGGTCGGTAGAGGTCGAGCTCTTTGGCGTCAGTCGTCTTGTTGTTGATGAGGATCACATAGGCTGGCATCTGGGCCTCGTGTTTGGATATTCTCTGAAGCGGGTTCCATTCTCCGGCGCGCGGGAAGATCACTCCGGAAACTTGTCGCCGAACATCGGCAGGCCGCTCTGCGATTGCTCGCGCGTGGCCTCGTCCTGGATGACGTCCCAGTGCTCGGCCATTTGGCCGTTCTCGAGGCGCACGATATCCACCACGATCCAGTCCGCCGGCCGGCCCAGGCCGCTAAACCGGCCGTGGAGCAACACGTAGTCGCCATGGCCGACCGCAAGCCCGTTCTCGTAGCGCGCGCCGTCAGGAACCCCTTTGATCAAGGCGAAAAGTCCCTCGCGTCCGGGTGGAATGTGCGCACTGTGCTGAATGTAGTTCGGAGACCAGAAGCGCTCCGCGGCGGCGTAGTCCCGCTTGTTGAAAAGGGTGTCGAAGGCGTTCAGGACGGTCTGTACGTTGTCGGCCATGGTCGTGCTTCCTCTACAAGGTTGATGATTGACGTTGCTGGAAGAGAACTCTCGACGGCCTCAGCTCCGGTAGTCTGGAGGGACCGAGAAGATCACTTGTTCCGGATCGGGCAGGTCCTTGACGCCGCCGGGCAGGAGGGCCTGGGCCGCGGCGATCACGTTCAGAGACTCCCGCACCAGCTTGATCAGGCCCTTCTCGGCCACGAGACGGGCAGCGAACAGGTGATGGAAGGTGCGCCCGGTCGCCTTCGCCGTCGCGTGGGTCATGTATTCGGCGAACACCTGCTCCGGGGTGTCGATCAGGACGTGGGTGTCCTCGGGCGGGAAGCCGAATTCCAGATAGATCCCAGCGAGAGAAGCCTGGAGCTCGCGGATCGCCTGGCGACCCTGGTGGCGCCAGGGAATGCCCAACGAATGCAGGAACGGCAGTTCGAGCGCCCCGTCCTCGGCGAACAGGGCCGCGGCGTCCTGGCCGTTCGTGACGGCGGCGAGGAAGTCGAGCAGCAGGGTCTTGGCGTCTTTCATGGTGATGGCCTTTCTTGGACCTGCATGGGGATTGGGGGCGGAGACCGTGGCCAACCCTGGGTCGGCCGCTCCGCGAAGAACGCGTCGTGCGGGAGCGACGCCGCGTGCGAACCAGCCGCGGACGTCAGGCCCGATGCGCCTTGATGAATGCCGCGCACGCCTCGATGGACGCCATGCCTTCATCCAGCATCGGGGCGTAGAGCTGCCAATTGTGGGTCATGCCGTCGAAGACCTTCAGGTCGGCGGCGACGCCCGCGGCCTTCATGCGCTCAACGACCGTGACCGAGTCGTCGTGCAGCCGTTCCCGGGCGCCCACGTGCACAAGCGTCGGCGGCAAGCCGCTGAAGTCCGCATAGAACGGGGTCACCGAGGGCGACTTGCGATCCCCGTCGCCCAGGTAGCAGAGCGTAAAGAATTCCAGCTGTTCATTAGAGACGACCGGGTCATCGGGCGTTCCCTGATGCGAGGCGCCTTCCCGGGCCACATCGAGCCAAGGCGACATCAATGTCAGCGCTGCAGGCTGCGGAAGCCCGGCGTCCCTGGCCCGCACGGCCGTGGCGAGCGCCAGATTGCCGCCGCTGGAATCCCCGTCCAAAGCCACCTTGCCGGGCGCATAACCCTGCTTCAGCGCCCACTGATACACGGCGAACGCGTCGTCGTGGGCGGCCGGGGCCGGGCTTTCCGGGGCCAGACGATAGTCTGGCGTCAAGACGGAGCACCCTGCGGCGCGCGCCAGGTTGGACGCGATGACGCGGTGCGTGCGGCTGGACCCGAAGAAGAAGCCGCCGCCATGGTACAGGATGATGAGGCGCGAGGCGTCGCCGCCGGCGGGCGAGGTCAACTCGCCGTCACAAGGACCGCAGGTCACACGCTCGATCTGGACGCTCTCCGCCAAGGGCAGTTGGCTGCTGACGCCTTCGATCCAGGCGCGCATCTCCGGCGGCGTGGCATTGGGGGGAGGGGGGTTTTGGGCGCTCATCTCAAGGATGGCGGCGAGCTGCTGTTTCGACATTTTCGTGATCCTGTGACCTAGAGAGCGCGGCAGAACTGATTAGCGGCATCGCTTTGCTCGATCGTCGCGAGCACTGACTTGATGCGATCGGTGAGGTCCGCGGGGCTGTAGGGCTCGCGCACCTTGGCGGGGAGGAGCCTCGGATGGCTCCCTTCGTCCCCACCAAGTTGGGCCCGCTGGCCTTGCGCGACTATCTGCGATAATGTGGATGATCCATGAAGCAGAACTTCACAGTCCGGCACGGCGCGCTCGACGGTGTCGAAGCTTTCCTCAGCGTAGCCCGGCACAAGAGCTTTGGGCGCGGCGCCGCCGACCTCGGCGTCACGCCGTCCGCCATCAGCCAGGCGGTGCGGACGCTTGAAGCCCGGATCGGTGCGCCCCTGTTCACCCGGACGACCCGCAGCGTGGGCCTCACCGAAGCGGGCGAGCGGTTCCTGGCGCGCGCCGGCCCCGCCTTCGAGGAGCTTGTCGCAGCTAGCAAGGTGGCGGGGGACCTCGGCCGCCGGCCCTCGGGACTTCTACGACTGTCGGTCCCGCGCGCGGTCGTGCCCGTGATCCTGCAGCCGATGATCGCCTCGTTTTGCGAGGCCTATCCGGACATCGAGCTCGAGATCATCGCGAGCGAAGAACTCATCGACATCGCCGCGGAGGGCTTCGACGCCGGCATTCGGCTCGGGGAATTCATCGCGGCCGACATGACCGTGGTGCGCCTGACGCCAGCCTTCCGCTTCGTGGTCGTGGGCAGCCCCCGCTATCTCGCCAGGGCGGGGACGCCGGAGCAACCGGAAGATCTGCGCGGTCACGCCTGTTTGCGACTGCGCCGAACGAACGGCGCCATCGCGCTCTGGCGGTTCATCGACGGAAACCAGCCGGTCGAGGTCTCCGTCGCGGGGCCGCTGATCGCGCACGACTTCCCGACCCTGCTCGGCGCCGCCCTGGAAGGCGTGGGCCTGGCGCAGGCGCCCGAGCCGCTCGCGAAAGCTGCGGTCGGCGAGGGCAGCCTGCGACACCTGCTCGCGCCGTTCGCGCCGACGACGCCCGGCGTCTTTCTCTACCATTCCGGGCGGCGGGACGTCCTCCCCAAGCTGCGGGCGTTCATCGACCACATGAAGCGCGCTCCACTCCTGAGCGAGAACCTCCTGATCCCGTGACGTGGGCTGGCCGCCGCCGGCGAGAGCCGACCCGGGGGCGACGAGCTCGGGCCGTCCCAGCCCGTGCCGACCATGCGGTCCTGCGGGCGCATGATCGCGCTCACAGCCTTACTGTGGGCGTGAGTCTCGGGAGCTACAATGTCCGCCAACCACGCGCACGTCGATCTCGCGACAAGCTGCGCGGTTAGCCGTTATCTTACCTCTCAAGATTGGGCCGCGGGCAGCGGAGGCCACACGACCCTCATTTTGTTCTTAGTCAGGCCGATTGGTTGTCGGGCGGCTTGACGTAGCCTAGCATCACACAATTAGGGTGCGTCATGACTAAGGTGATCGCGTTCTTCCAGCCGCGCTGGGCAGAGTGGGAGGCCGGATCGGTCCTGCCCCTCCTAAAGCTATTCTTCAAGGCCGATGTAAACATCGTCACGCCTGACGGCGCGCCTGTCACCTCGATCGGCGGCATCCGCGCTGGTGCAGACGGGGCCTTTACTGACGTCGCTCCAGACGATGCCGACGTCTTCATTGCGATCGGCAGTGATGCCTGGATCAACTACCACGACGATCGATACTTCGAGGTCCTCCGCAACGCGCTCGAACGGGGTCGGGTCGTCGGAACAATCTGCGCAGCCACGATCGGCGCCGCTCGCGCGGGGGTCTTCAACTCGCGCTCGCACACGAGCAACGGACGTGGCTGGCTGCAGCAGCATGTCCCGGACTATGCTGGCGCCGCTCTCTATGAAGACGTCGCCCACGCCGTAAGCGATGACCGCCTAGTCACCGCCCCTGGCTCGGCGCCGAACACGTTCGCATCGGAGATCCTGCGCCAGATACGTCCTGAAGCAGCGCAAGCGATAGCCGAGAACGAGGCGCTCATGAGACGCGAGTGGTTGCCGCAGGCCGTCTGAGTCGCCGAGTCCATTTAAGCGCCGAAGTCGGACAAGCTGGCGTGGTCGCCGGGTCGCGTGCGCTTGGTCATCGATTGGCGGACAAGGCGGACGTCCAAAGACGCAGCTACAGTGACAACTCTTTCCGCATCTTGATGCTCGCCATTTGCTGGCCTGAGGCCAGTCGATGGGCGATCCGGCCCTGGCTGACATAACCGAGGGACCGGTAAAACGGCTCTGCCGTCAGCGACGAATCGAGCTCAAGGAATGCGAGGCGGTGTTCGCAGGCAATTTGTTCGAGCGCGCGGACGATGGCGGTTCCAACCCCCTGGCGCGCGGCGCCCGGGGCGACGTAGCAGGCCCTCAGCTCGCAATTGCCCGGAACAATCGCGCCCAGGCCAACGATCTTGCCCTCGATTTCCGCGACCAGACGTACCGCACCGTCGCGATTGGCCAGGACCCGCTCGACATCGTCCTCGGTCACGAGACGCGCCCAGGCCTCGATCACCTCCGCCGGGTAGTCCGCAACGGCAATTCCGCGGATCGCGGCGCGGAGCACCTCAAGGAAGGCTCGCGCGTCCGGGTGCGCATGGCTCTTACACGTAAGGTCATGGACCTAGACTATCCCACATGGCTCCATGGGGGGCCCTAGTGCATCGATTCAAACGTAGGCGACAGCCGAGGCTTGAAAAATCGATGCATCAGCAAATACGTAGTGCTCTGATCCATGAATCGAACGAATGGATCAGAGCACTAGGTCGCTGGATCCGGACAAGATGCAACCCACCTTGAGCACTGAGCGGCTTGTTCTGCGGCCTCGAAGCTTGGCAGACACCGAAGCTTGCTTGGCGATGGACCAGGAACCTGAGGTGACGCGTTATGTCAGCGGCCCTGGTCGGACCCGGACGCCCATCGCGCCTTCGTCGAACAGCGCACGCGCGGGCCCTACCACGATGGCCTGGGCTATTGGACGCTCGCGCCGACCGACCGACCGACCGAGTTCATCGGATGGGTGCTGCTTATCCCCTTGGACGCCGTCGGACCGGAGATCGAGATTGGCTGGCGACTTCGGCCGGCATTCTGGGGACTCGGCTATGCGACCGAAGCCGCCCGCGCCGTTCTGCGCCACGGATTCGACCATGTGGGCCTGGACGAAGTCTTGGCCGAGATCGACGGGACGAATATCGCCTCGATCCGCGTCGCTGAGCGGATCGGACTGCGACGCCGGGCGTCGGGGACGAGCGAAGGTCGCGAGTGGCTGCGATACACCCTCACCCGACTCGAACCTGGGGACGGTTTAGCCGCTCGCCAATAGTCTCACGTCCCGGTTCTACGCCGACGGCGCCAGGGATCTTGCGAGTCGCGCCCTCAGCCTGGGCAGTTGGTCGTATGACAATGCTGCCGACGTCGATATCGTCCGGCTGCTCGATCGCAAAGGGACGGGCCGCATCGCGGCTAAGGTTCCCGCTTCGCAACGTGGGAGATGCGTGATGCAGACGCCGCCGCTCCGCCGCCTCGGCAAGACAGGCGCCGAGGTTCCCGCCATCGGGGTCGGCACGAACCGCTGGAGCTACGGCGCGAACGACGCGCCGGTGTTCGAGACCTACCAGGCGCTCGTCGACGCGGGCGGCGGCTTCATCGACACGGCCGAGATCTATGGCTTCGGCAAGTCCGAGCGGCTGATCGGCGACTGTATCCGCAAGGACGGCCGGCCGGTCTTCGTGGCGAGCAAGTTCGCACCCTTCGTCGTCCGCACGTCGCCGCGCAGTCTGATGGCCGCGCTCGACGCGACGCTCGCCCGCCTGGGGCTTGCCTCGATCGACCTTTACTACGTGCACTTCCCCTTCCCATTCGTCGACCTGGGCGATTTCGCCGACGGCATGGCTGAAGCGGTGAAGTCGGGCAAGGCGAAGCACGTTGGCGTCAGCAACTTCAACGCCGACCAGATGCGACGGGTCGCCGACCGGCTCGCGCGCTCCAACATCCCGCTCGCCGCCAACGAGGTCCAATACAGCCTCGCCCACCGCAATCCCGAGACCAACGGCGTGCTCGAGGCCTGTCGCGAGCTGGACGTCGCCCTGGTGGCCTATTTTCCGCTGGCCTCGGGGCGGCTCACCGGGCCGCCCACGGACGGCAAACCGGACAAGCTCGATGCGGTCCGCCGCGCGCTCGCCGAGGTGGCCCAGGCGCATCAGGCCCTCCAGAGCCAGGTTGCGTTGAACTGGCTGCTCGCACGCGATCCGCGCGTGATCCCCATTCCGGGCGCGTCCAAGGCCCGTCACGCCAAGGCCAACCTTGGCGCCCTCGAATGGCGCCTGACCGATGAGGAGTTCGCACTGCTCGATGCGGCCTCGACGCCGGCCAAGTGAGTCCGCGGATGCGCGGGAGCGGAGCCGCGACGGGCTGATGCTGCCGCTGTGCTGACCGCCCGAACCGATGCGATTTCCTATGTCGAGGCCGCCGACGCGGTACGCGACGGGGCCTATTGCTGCCGGGACTGCGGGGCGCAGGTGGTGCTCAAGGCCGGTCAAATCCGCGTCGCGCATTTCGCCCATAAGCCGGACGCCGACTGCGCGTTCGGGGCCAAGATGTCTCTTGGGCATCTGACAGCGCAGCGGCGGATCGCTGAGGCCTTGCGCGCCCGTGGCGTCGCCGCGGAGCTGGAGGCCTTCATGGCCTCGCTCGCGGGCGATCGCCGCATCGACGTCCTGGCCTGGCCCGCCGACCGCCCGTCCGTGCGCATCGCCATCGAGGTGCAGGCCAGCGACATGACGCCGGAGTGGATCGCCGCGCGGACGCGAAGCTACAACGCCGAGGGCGTGGCGCCGCTATGGGTGCGCCTGCTGGACTTCGGCGCCTTTGAGCGGGTGCAGACTCTGCCGCACCGCGCCACAGTCTGGATTGACAAGTACCGCGCCCGCGCCTGGGAGCACTGGGCTTTTGATCATCTCGGCGGCCGGCTCTGGTTTCTCGACCAGGGGACCTTTCTGGCTTGGCGCGGCACTTTCGTCCGGACGCACAGCTATCGCGAGGCGGCCAGCTGGTACGAGCCGGGTGGGGAGGAGATGTCCGCCGGCGGAGATTGGCGGGACATCGTCCAGTGGGTCGAACTGGAACTCGACGGACCGTTTGCACTGTCTGACCTACGCTTACACCGCGGGTCAGTGACCGGCCCAGATAACGTCCAGCGGCTGGCAGCCTGGTTCGTCGCACCCGGCGACGCGTCAGCGGCGCCGGCGGGCCCCCTTGTCCGAGCAACGTTCAAGCCGGAGCATCGGGGTTTGAGTCGATACCTGGAGGCGCAGATCGAAGGCCGCTGGATTGCGGCTTTGGTGGATGGCGCACGCAGCAACTGGCGGACAGTCAGACCCCCGGCCCAGCAGGTCGTTTGAGCTGTTCAGCACGAAAAGCGATTTTTGCTGCAGAAGTCCGGACACGAGGTCATGCCGCCGCCGGCTCGGGCGGCGGAGTCACTTCCAGGCTCCAGCGGCGAATCCGGTCGAGTTCGGCGGCGGTGAAGACGCCGGCCCGGTACAGCCCCGTGAATTCCTCTGAGACGCCCACCCCGAACACGAGGTTCATTTTAGCCTCGAAGCGGTCCGCCATCTCCGCGCTGGCGGCGATCTCGAGCTCGATCTCAGGAGGCGATCGTCTCGGGACCGCACATCGCCGCCCACGACTTCACGCGAACCTGACCGGGCGACCGGAACTCCCAAACGGCGGCTTTGTTTGCGTCCGCAGCGAGCACGCGCAGAGGTCGGAGCGGAGGACAGAATGAGCGTCTATCGTGTGACCGAGGTCATCGGCACGAGCCGAACCGGATGGGAGGACGCAGCCAAGGTCGCGATCGCCGCCGCATCGCGGAGCTTGCGGGACCTTCGTGTCGCCGAGGTGGTCGAGCAGGACATCACGATCAGCGAGTCGGGCGAGCTCGAGAGCTTCCGCACCAAGCTGCGGCTAAGCTTCAAGTACGAGGCGCCGGTCGGCGCGCCCGAGTGGGAGGGCGAAAAGGCGAAAGCCAGCGCCTGACGCGTTCCTGTCGCTGCCAATGACAGGGGTCCTAGCTGG
>DATBEN010000175.1:0-3089 GCA_036276055.1 Caulobacteraceae bacterium | reverse complement strand
ATCTTGGCTTCCTCGTCGGTGTAGCCGTCGTCGCGGAACTCCCCGATCGCGGGGATGACGTTGAAGGCGATCTGCTTGGAGAACACCTTCGGGTCGCTGGGGCCAAGGACGAACACGCCCTTGGTCTGTTCCCACAGCTCGTCCATGCCCTCGGCCCCTGCGCCCGAGACGGACTGGTAGGTGGCCACGACCACCCGCTTGATCCGCGCAGCGTCGTGCAGGGGCTTGAGCGCCACCACCAGCTGGGCGGTCGAGCAGTTGGGATTGGCCACGATGTGCTTCCTGAGGGCGAGCTCGGCGTCGTCCGGGTTCACCTCCGGCACGATCAGCGGCACGTCCGGGTCCATCCGCCAGGCGGAGGAATTGTCGATCACGATCGGCCCGGCCGCGCCGATCTTCGGCGCCCACTCGCGCGAGAACGACCCGCTGACCGACATCAGCACGACGTCGACGCTCGAGAAGTCGAACTGCTCCACGTCCTTGCACTTGAGCACGCCTGCGCCCCAGCCGACCTCGACGCCGATGGACTTTCGCGAGGCGATCGCGTGCATCTCGTCCACGGGGAACTCCAGTTCCTCGAGGATATTGAGCATCTCGCGTCCGACGGCGCCGGTAGCGCCGACGACAGCCACCCGGTAACCCATGGCGCGCCGTCCTTTTTGGCAGAGAGAAAGGGGGCGCTGATTAGCCCTGCACGCCTCTGTCGGCAAGCGCGCTCAGTGCCTGGCCGTCCGCATCGGCCCCCGCGGGGCTTCCGCGGCGCCGACGAGGGCCTGGCAGTCGGCGTTGTGGGCGAGGCCCGGGCCGACGAAGGGCAGGATCGCCACCAGCGGCGCGGCGACGACGCCCAGCGCGACGGCGCCGGCCGCCTGCGGGATGGCGTGGACGATGTCGACGCCTGGCTTGGGCGCGTCCAGACGGCCCTTCACGGTGATCGGGGCGTTGAGGCGGATGATGCTGAACTTCTTGGGTTTGGCCGAGAAGCGCAGGTCCAGCGTCTCATCGCGCAGGCTGAGGTCGCCCGTGCCAGTGATCTGCGCTTCGCCGGTGTCCATCACCCCCCGGTCGATCGTCAGCACGCCCTGGCGGGCCTGGAAGTCCATCACCGCGCAATGGATCGGCGTGTCGCTTTTGTTCTTGGTGATCAGCAGGAAGGCCGTCCGGTCGAGATTGAAGTTGATCAGGTTGCCGATCAGCTTGCGCAGCTTGCCGCTCGGTATCACCACGGTGACCGAACCGTTGGCGTGAGCCGCCGCCGTGCGGACGGACGCGCCGGCCCCCTCCAGCCGCGCCCGCGCCCACAGCGAGGCCTGGACCGGCGGATTGGGGCCCTTGGCCTTGATCAGCGGCGCGAGCTGGGCGTTCGAGAGGCGAAGGTCGATCGCCGAAACCGGGACGGCGTGGCGGCCGTCGAGGCGGATCATGCCCGCCAGGCGCCCCTGCGAGATGTCCACCGACAGCGGATCGACGGTGAGCAGGCCGTGGTCGAGGCGAACGCGCATGCGGAAATCGCGCATGGGGAAGTGGCCGGCGTCCACCAGCGTGGCGCTGTAGGTCGCGTCGGCGTCCATCGAGCGCAGCCGGTCGAGGTGGATCGGCACGTCGGGCAGGAGGCTGTGCTCCGCCTTCATCTTCGCCGCCTGCGCCTGCTGCAGCGGCGAGAGCTCGGAGGCCCTGGCGTGTTTCGCTGATCCGCCGACCACCGCGACGAGGTCGGCCATGCGCATGCGGTGGGACGACAGGGCGCCGGTGACGTCCATCCGGCCGGTGGAGTCGTCCACCGTCAGGGCGCCCTCCAGGTCGCTGCCGCCCACCCGTCCCTGGATGCGGCGCAGGGCGTAGACCTGCTGGCGGCGGCCAAAGCCGGCGGTGAGCCTGTAGGGCGGGGTGTCGGGAAAGGCGATTCCGGTGACCGCGTAGAGCCTCGCCAGGTCCGGCCCGCTGATCTCGCCCCGGCCGGAGACGGCGGCGAAGTTGAACGGGTGGTCGATGTGGCCCTCGAGCCTGGCCTGGGTGGGGCCCGCCTTGAGCGAAGCCTGGAAGTCGTAGGGCCGGTTGGGATCCACGTGGATCAGCGCCCCGCCGCGGACGTGGGCGACGAAGGGCTCCTTGTTGAGCGTCCCCTGGCCGTCCATCACGAAAACCCCGCGCCCCGAACCGGCCGCCTCCTCGCTGGAGGAGACCGTGCCCGCAAAGACCAGCTTCCGCACCTCGTCGACATAGCGCAGGTCGCCGTCGCGGATGATGAGGTGGCCGATCGGCGGCAGCTTCAGCGGCTTGGCCGGCCCCTTGCGCGGCGTGGCCCAGTTCTCGCGGCCGTTCAGGTCGCGCAGCAGGTCGACGCGGGGCTGGTCCGCCTCGACGAACGGCAGGATCAGCTGGCCGTGGAAGACCAGCGGCAGGATCTTCGCCTTGATCGTGAAGCGCGGCAGGCTCGCCAGCGGCGTCTTTCCCGCCCAGGGGGCGTTGCCGATCACCACGCCGCTGACTGTCGCCTCCGGCGTCCACGACCAGGGATGCACGTGCAGGTGGCCGGTGATCTCCACCGGCCGGTGCAGGCGGCCCGACAGGTAGCGGGCGAGGGGACCGCGCAGCCAGTCCCAGCGGAACAGGATCGCCAGGATCACCATCGCCGTGACGACCAGGGTGAACACGATCCACCCCCAGCGCACGCGCCGCCGCGGCGGCGGCGGAGGCTCCCGCTCCACCAGGTCCGGCTCGTCGACGGAGGCGCTCACATGTCCGGCTCCGGCTTCCTGACCGGACTGAAACACCCGCCCCCGCCCGTTTCGTTCCCCCTCCGCCCTCTGGGGTCCGGTTGGCGGAGGTCGTTCTAAGGACCACGGACCCCGCGAACCTCACGGACGGCGCGAAGCAACCGTGGTTTCGCCCACGCCGCCGCGCCTCAGATCGTCACGGACGACGGCGCGACCAGGGAGATCAGCCAACTGAAGAGCGGCGGCAGGAGGTAGCGGTTCACGCCCTCGGCCAGCACCAGGAAGATGATCGGCGAGAAGTCCAGCCCGCCGGGCGCCGGCAGGAACCGCTGAAACGGCGCCAGCAGCGGCCTGGCCATCATCTCGAAAGCC
>DATBEN010000174.1:0-15543 GCA_036276055.1 Caulobacteraceae bacterium | reverse complement strand
CCGACGCCCGTCACCCGGCCCACCGCCTCCTCCACCATGCCCGGCGAAAGGTCGGTGAGCAGGATGTCGAGGTCCGCAGGAAAGGCCGACGCCGCACGCTCCCAGAACCGGCCTGGACCGCAACCGACCTCCAGCACCGAGGAGCCCGCGGGAATTCCGATCCGCGCAGGCAGCTGGTCGAGAGCGTTGCGGCCACCGTACTTGAGGTGCAGCCCCATGCGGGCCATCAGCTTCGAGCTGTCGCGGTACTGCCCTGTCGCCAGATCATCGCTCACTTTCCCAACCCCTTTTTCTGTTCGTCATGGCCGGCCGTCAGTGCCGGCCACCCATCGAGCGACTTGAAAACTTGCTTGCAGTGGCCGCGTTCTTGGCGCGGCCATGATGCATGGAACGGCCGTGGTTTACACCCCCAACCAGAGCTGACGTAGCCGCGATAAGCGACAATTCGACGGACCTGGGATGACCGCGCGTCCGCGCGGTCAATGCGAGCGCCCAGCGAGCCGTCCGATGGGTGGCCGGCACAAAGGCCGGCTAAGACAGAGTGTGGGGGAGCACGAATTTGCGGAGAGGGCGCGGCGAACAGGCGCGCGCCAGCCGCATAGCGGCCGCTCCAGGAGCAAGGCGCCGGAGCGTTTCCCACCCTATCTGTCGGCTGCCGCAAGAAGCGCGGCCGCGAGGAGAGTAGACGGATGGATTTGCAGTTGAAGGGCAGGCTGGCGCTGGTGAGCGGCAGCACGGCGGGTATCGGTCGGGCGATCGCGGCGGCGCTGGCGGCGGAAGGCGCACGCGTCGTGGTCAACGGTCGGCGCCAGGCGGATGTCGACAAGGCCGTCGCCGAATTGCGCAAGGAGACCAGCGGCGATGTGGAGGGCTTCGCCGGCGACCTGACTGAGGCCGCTCCAGCCGAGGCCCTGGCCGCGCGCTTCCCGGGCGTGCAGATCCTGGTCAACAACCTCGGAATTTTCGAGCCTAAGCCGTTCGAGGCCATTCCCGACGCGGACTGGACGCGGTTCTTCGAAGCCAATGTGCTGAGCGGCGTGCGCCTGGCGCGGCTCTATCTCCCGGCAATGAAAGCCGCCGACTGGGGCCGCATCATCTTCATCTCCAGCGAGAGCGCGGTGCAGATTCCCTCGGAGATGATCCACTATGGCATGACCAAGACCGCCCAGCTCTCGGTCTCGCGGGGCCTCGCCGAGTCGCTGGCCGGCACCGGGATCACGGTGAACTGCGTCCTGCCCGGCCCGACGCGCTCGCGCGGCGTGGGCGACTTCGTCGAGAGCCTGGCCAAGTCGCAGGGCGTGTCGTTCGAAGCGTTCGAGGCGCAGTTCTTCAAGTCAGTGCGGCCGACCTCGCTGATCAAGCGCTTCGCCACGCCCGAAGAGGTCGCTTCCATGGTGGCCTATGTCGCCAGCCCCCTCGCCTCGGCTACCACCGGCGCGGCCCTTCGCGTCGACGGTGGGGTGATCAAGAGCGCCTTCTGAGGCCCAGCATCTAGCCGAACCGGACCGCGTAGACCGGCGGCAGGCGGGCGCGGGCGGCGGACCACGCATCCCCGCCGTCCTCGCTCAGCCAGAGGCCGCCGGTCGTCGATCCCATCGCCAGGGTTTCACCCGAGGGATCCACGTCCAGCCCGTGGCGGTAGACGAGATCGTAGGCGTGCTCCTGGGGCAGGCCCTCGGTGAGCACGTCGAAGCTCTCGCCTCCGTCGCGGGTGCGGGCGACCACCACGTGGCCGTCGGCCGGATAGCGGTATTCGTCCTTCACCGCCGGGGCGAACCAGGCGGTCCGGGGATCGGTGGGATGCACGGCGACGCTGAATCCGAAGGCAGGATGGGTGGAGGGATGGATCTCGCGCCAGTCGCCGACGCCCTCGGTCGCCCGGAACACGCCGTTGTGGTGCTGGACCCAGAAGCAGTCCGGGGCGGCGGCGCAGCGCACGAGGCGATGGGCGTCCTGCGTCTCCGGCTCGCCGGCCTCTTCGGGCGGAAGATACTCAGCCCGCATGCCAGCGCCGCCCAGGCGCCAGGTCTCGCCGGCGTCCGTCGTATCCCACACCCCCCCGCACGACGCGCCGATGGCGAGGCGCCGCGGGTCACGCGGATCGACGCAGATCGAGTGGATCCCCGGTTCGTCGAAGCCGCCGCCGAACCACTGCCGGCGGCGCGGGTCCTCCCAAAGCGAGCGAACGAGAGACCAACTCTCGCCCCGGTCATCGCTGCGGAAGAGGCCGCCGGGGATGGTCCCCGCCCACAGGACCCCCTCCTCTTCCGGACCGCCGGTCTCAAGCGCCCAGATGAGCTTGAGGCTGGGTGGGGCGGCCGCGTCGGCATCGACGCCCGCGTAGGAGGGTGCAGCGATCTCGGTCCAGTTCGCGCCGCCGTCGTCGCTGCGATGAAGCTTGACCCCGAAGTGGCCCAGGTCGAGCGCCGCGTAGAGCGCGCCGTCCCTCGTGTCGGCCAGGAACATGCTCACCGGGGAGCCGAGGAAGGCGGTCCGCGCCACCTGCCAGTCGCCCGTTCCGCGCCGGCGGAATTCGAACAGCCCCTTGCGGGTCGCGGCGAACACCCTCTCGGCCATGGCGCTTCCCCCTCCGGCCTCAGCCCCCTGAAAGGGCCTGGAAAATATAGACGTCGCTGTTATCCGAGAGCGCCAGGCCGAGGGCCGTCTCGCGTGAGCGCATCACGCCGTCGACGAAGACGGCGACGTGGCGGCGCAGGCGCCCCTGATCGTCCAGCAGGTAGCCGCGCAGCAGCGGATAATCCGGCTCCAGCGCCTGCAGGGCCTCGCCCAGAGTCGCGCCGCCGCACGCCGTGGGCCGCGTCGGCCCGACCTGGCGCAGGTGTGGCGTGAAAGCGATCGTGGCCATCGGCGGGCTCTTCCGGGTCGTTCGAGCGTGGATCATACGCTAGGGAGCCGGTTCGTGAAGTCTCTGCGCCGGAGCGTGGCCGGACCGTCGGCTAGCTCGCGAGCGTGAGGCGCCAGGTCTCGCTCGCCTCCGCCTTGCCGAAGTCGTCGTGGGTCCAGGTCTCGACGATCTCGAACCCGTGGGCCGCATAGATGCGTCGCGCGCTGGTCAGGACCGCGTGGGTCCACAAGACGATCTCGCGGTAGCCGACCTCGCGCGCAAAGGCGATGCACGCGGAGACCAGGGCCTCGCCGATACCAAGTCCGCGGGCGAAGGGCTCGACGTAGAGCAGCCGTAGCCGGCTGATCCCGTCGCCCTCGTCGACCAGGAAGATCGAACCGGCCAGCACGCCGTCGACCTCGGCGATCCAGCACTGTTCGCGTCCGGGCTTGAAGTTGCGCAGGAAGGCGGCGGTGACATCGAGCTCGATCGCCTCGATCTCGTCGCCCCAGCCATAGACCTCGCGATAGAGGACCGCCTGGCGCGAGGCGACAAGCCCGAGGTCGCCTGGTCGGAACGGGCGCAGGATGAAACCGCGCTCCGCAGAGGCGTCGAGCAACGCCTTGGCGTGGATCAGGGCGCTGGCGAGGCTGTCCTGCTGGGCCGGCCCCAGACGCTCCAGGACGCGGACCACCTCGGCCCGCTGGCGCAGGTCGAGATCGTCGAAAACGGCGCGACCCACTGGGGTGAGGGCGATCGGCCGGCGCCGGGCGTCGTCGTCGGCGCGTGGACGGACGATCCAGCCGCGTTCCTCGAAGCGGGCGAGGGCGCGGCTGACGTGCGCGCGGTCCATGCCGAGGACCGCCTGCAGGTCGCTCGCCAAGGGGGCGTCCCGCGTCGCAACCTCGAACAGCAGGCGCGCATCGGACAGGGTGAGGTCCGTGCCCAGGAAGCGCGGATCGAGCGCTCCCACAAAGCGGGTGAAGAAGCGGTTGAACCCGCGAACCGTCTCGATCGCTGCGTCCATGACCGCAGGCTCGCGTCATTAGTTGATGAGGTCAACTATCCTGGATCGATTTTTCAACGCGGGCCGTCGGAAGGACGAACGGGATCAGGAGCACCGCCGAGAGGGCCGCAACGCCGGCGACGACGCCGAAGAAGGCGCCCGGCGCGAGGTGGGACCAGAAGGTCCCCAGGCCGCCTGCGAGCAGGTTTCCGGCGAAGCCGGCGAAGAACCAGACGGCTATCGCCGTCGCCTCCAGGCCATGGGGCGCGAGACGGCCAAACAATCCCAGGCCCACGGGAAGGATGAAGAGTTCCCCGATCGTGAAGACCACGAAGAACAGGGTCAGCCAGGCCCAGCTCGCCCGGACCTCTCGCGGCGCCAGGTCGGCGCAGACCACGGCGATGAGGGCGTAGGCGGCGGCGGTGATCGCCGCGCCGATGATCATCTTCTTCACCGACGACGGCTCGCGCCCGCGCTTGCCGAGCCGTGTCCAGTACGCGACCAGCACCGGCGTACCCAGGAAGATCGCCAGCGGATTGAGGGCCTGGAACCAGGTGAGCGGGATCGACCAGCCGCCGCCGAGGCGACGGTCCACTCCGGTGTCCGTCCACACGGCGATGGTGTTGCCGTTCTGCTCATAGGCGCCGCGAAAGACGACGACCACGGCCATGACGCCGACCAGCAGGAGGAAACGGCGACGGTGGGTGCGATCGAAGACGCGCTCGCGCGACCGCGTCGCACGCGGCGTCTCCGGGGCGAGATAACGGGAGCCGGCGAGATAGGTCAGTAGGCCGACGATCATGCCGACGCCGGCGGCGGCGAAACCCCAGTGCCAGCCGAACACCTCGCCAAGCGTGCCGCAGACGAAGGGAGCCAGGAAGGCTCCGAGGTTTATGCCGACGTAATAGATGTTGTACGCCGAGGCGAGGCGGGGATCGTCGGCAGCGTAAAGGCCGCTGATCTGGCTCGAGAGACTGGGCAGGAACAGGCCATTGCCCAGGGCGATCGCCCCAAGCGCCGGGAAGAACAGGTCCGGAAAGATCAGCATGAAGTGTCCCGCGGCCATCATCAGGCCTCCCGACACAACAGCGTTGCGGCGGCCGATCAGGCGATCGCTGATCACGCCGCCGAAGATCGGCGTGAAATAGACCGCCGCGGCGTAGCCGCCGTAGACCCACGAAGCCTGCGCCTGCGGGAACATCAGCGACTTGGTCATGTAGTAGACCAGGATCGCCCGCATGCCGAAGAACGAGAACTGCATCCACATCTCTGTGAGGAAGAGGATGCTGAGGCCACGCGGCTGGCCGAACCAGTCGGACTCTGCCGACGGCCCGGTCGCCGAAACCGTGCGGGCGAGGGAGTTCATGTCTCGTTGGTCTTGCGTCGGCGCGACGTCTCGGAGCCGATGAAGCCGACGAACTTCTCGCGCAACTGGTAGAGTTGGTCGGCGCGTTCACCTGTCTCTTCGAGCTCGGCGGCGACTGCGGCGAGGAGCAGTTCGAGCAGCAGCTGCGCCATGCTGAGACTGCGGATTCCGAAATCTGTCTCGATCATCAGCACGTCTTCGGTGAGCGCCCGCGCCCAATGGCAATAGACGTCGGTCAGGATGACTGTGTGTATATTCCGGGCCACGGCCTCCTCGGCCAGAAGCCGGAAATGGCGCGAGTACCGGCGGAAGTCGATCAGGATCAGGCAGACGTCAGGCTCCGGATCGAGCAGGACGTCCGCATAGGAGCCGTCGGCGCCGTCTGAGAAGTAGACCCCGGACCGCAAGCTCTGCAGGAAGGTAGCGAAGCCGAGACCGAGAAACCGGCCCACCTGGAAGCTGGCGATGCGAACGACCTTGGCGGTGGCGATAGCGGAAACGATCCGCCGCCACTCGGACGTCTCCGGGATCTTGTGCACCTCGGTGACGCCCTTGATCCGGGCTTTCAGCGAAGCTGACGCGAAGGCCGTTCGCGACGCTTCTTCTCCCAGGTTGATGTCAATGGCGCTCGCTCTCAGCTGCGCCTTGATCCCTCCCAGATCCGCGTAACCGAGCTTTCTGATGAACCGTCCCACGGTCATCGGGCTGACCTCGACTCGTTTGCCGATCGACGCCGCAGTCTCGAATGGCAGTTCCTGCAAGTGCGAGAGGAAGTAGGTGGCGAGCTTCTGCTCGGCGGGCGTGTAGGTCTTCCAGTCCTTCTTGATCGTCTTTTCCAGGCTCGACACGCGGCGCTCCACCCGCCGATGGCGGTCTCCGAAAATGAACCTGCGGGCGCGACGGCGCGCCGCCGCCCCCTTCTGGAACCCGCGACACCGATGCTCAAGATGATATCGTACTAACATGTTGCGTAGCGAAAGGGAGAGATGCAACATGTAATAAATGGGACATCGGGCCGAACCCCAGTCCCACAGAAGAACGAGGGGGATTTGATGGATCGCGGCCTGCGCAATCGGGTTTTGGGTTCCGTCTTTGCGGCGGCCGCCGCCATGTCCGGTTTCGCCCACGCCCAGACGGAGCCACAGAACAGCAGCGTCTCCGAAGTGGTGGTCACCGCCGAGAAGCGGACCGAGCGGCTGATGGACGTCGCCCAATCGGTCAGCGTCGTCTCCGGCCAGCAGCTGCAGCAGATGCAAGCCACCTCGATCCTGGACTGGGCCGGCTATGTGCCGGGGCTCACCATCGCCCAGGTGGGCGCGCCGGGCCTTTCCTTCCTCGCCCTCGACGGCATCCCGCCGATCGGCGCGGCTTCGGAAGTGGGCGTCTATGTCAACGAGACGCCGATCGGCTCCAGCAGCAGCTTCCAGGGCGCCAACGGTTTTTCGATGGACATGCTGCCCTATGACCTGGACCGGGCGGAGGTGCTGCGCGGGCCGCAGGGCACGCTCTACGGCGCCAGCACCATGGGCGGCCTGATCAAGTACGTCCTGACCGCGCCCGACCTGAACACCTTCTC
Organism: Caulobacteraceae bacterium; assembly: GCA_036276055.1. Classification (GTDB taxonomy): domain Bacteria; phylum Pseudomonadota; class Alphaproteobacteria; order Caulobacterales; family Caulobacteraceae; genus Acaudatibacter. The sequence goes on along the minus strand of DATBEN010000174.1, from coordinate 8,750 downwards.
GGGCCACATCGGCGGAGACGTGTTCGGCGTGGAGCGGGGCAACCAGCCCGGTGGCGGCGGCCGGGGCGAAGTCAACATCCCGATCATCGACGGCAAGCTGGCTATCCGCGTCTCGGCCTATGACGAGAACACCCCCGGTTTCATCGACGACGCCGCCACGGGCCAGAAAGACGACAACCCGGTGCGCCAGCAGGGCGGCCGCGTCGCCATCCGCTGGCAGCCGGACGAAGATTTCAACGCCCAGTTCGACGCGATCTATCAGAACACCCACGCCGACAACCTCTCGATCGTGGCGCTCAGCCCGACGACCGGCCAGCCGCTCAACGGCAACCTCTCCAACATCAACACCTTGCCGGAGCCCTACACCCAGGCGCTCCAGCTCTATAGCATGACGCTCAACTGGAACCTGCACTGGGCCCAGCTGACTTCGATCAGCAGTTACCAAACCTTCACCAACCAGACGACCGAGGACCTGACCGATTACATCGGTAAGTATCTCGGTTTCTTCGGCGCGCCGGGCCCGGGCCTGTCCGACTTCCACGAGGACTATCGCCTCAAGAAGTGGACGCAGGAGGTGCGCCTGGCCTCGCCCGAGGGCCAGAAGTTCGAATGGATGGTCGGCGCCTTCTACACCCACGAGGATGGCTCGAACTATGAGGTGTTCAACGCCTACGACAACACCGGCGCGCCCCTGGCGGGGCTGAACCCGCTGGAGGCCGTCTCGCTTCCCAGCACGTATCAGGAATACGCCTTCTTCGGCCACGCGACCTACCACTTCACCGACTGGTTCGACCTGACCGCCGGCGTCCGCTACGCCCACAACAACCAGAGCTTCGTCGAGAGCGAGGCCGGGGTGCTGATCGGCTCCTCGCCGCCGACGGCGCCGGTCCTGACCGTGCCGGGAACCTCGAGCGAGGGGGTGACGACCTTCTCCGTCGACCCGCGCTTCCACATCAACAAGGACACGATCGCATATGCGCGGATCGCCAGCGGCTACCAGCCCGGCGGCCCCAACGTTGTCCTGCCGGGCGTCACCGGCATTCCCTTGCAGTTCAGCTCCTCGCGCCTGATCGACTACCAGCTCGGCCTGAAGTCGACCTTCCTCGATGGCCGGGCGACGGCTGACCTGTCGGTCTTCCACATCGACTGGAGCAAGATCCAGGTCGGCGTTCTCATCGGCAACGAGAGCGCGATCGAGAACGCCGGCTCCGCCCGCAGCGAAGGCTTCGACTTCCACGGGACCTTTTCGCCGATCCGCGGCCTCATCTTCGGCGCCGGCCTCACCTACACCGACGCGGTTCTCACCAGCGCCGTGCCCTCGATCGGCGCGGCCGATGGCGCGCGCCTCCCCTACATTCCCCTGTGGGCCGGCTCCCTGACCGTCGACTATTCGCAGCCGGTCGGCGACGGCTGGGCCGGCTTCGTCGGGGGCGGCTGGACCTATAGCGGCTCGCGCTACTCCGCGGTCCAGGGTTCGGTCGCCAACGGCCAGATCCAGGGCCTGGAGGTCGGCGCCTACGGCGACATGGACATCCACGCCGGCGTGCGCTCGCACGACATGACCATCTCGCTGTTCGCCAAGAACGCGCTGGACAGCCGCGCCTTCCTTGCCCCCGCGACCTACTTCTACGACGCCCTCAACCTGCCGATCGACATCAAGGCGCCGGTGCTGCAGCCGCGCACGATCGGCCTCAGCATCGACAAGTCGTTCTGACGATGAGGCTCGAAGTCCGGACCGAGACCTGGCCCTACCTGGCCCCGTTTCGCATCACCAATTACGTCTTCACCGGCGCCGAGGTGTTGATCGTCTCGCTCGAGGAAAACGGCCTGCGCGGCTGGGGCGAGGCGGCCGGCGTCTATTACCACGACGAGACGCCGGCGAGCATGATGGCCCAGATCGAGCAGGTTCGGGCCTGCATCGAAGCCGGCGCCAACCGGTCGGAGCTTCGCCGCCTCCTGCCGGCCGGCGGCGCGCGCAACGCGCTCGACGCCGCCTTGTGGGACCTGGAGGCCAAGCGCACGGGCGTTCCCGCCTGGAAGATCGCCGGCGCGCCGCCCCCTCGCCCCCTGACCACGACCTTCACGGTGAGCGCGGGCGCGCCGCGCGAGATGGCTGAGGCGGCGAGAGCCTACGCGGGCTTCCCCGCCCTCAAGCTCAAGCTCACCGGGGATGATCCGGTCGCCTGCGTCCGGGCCGTGCGCCAGGCGCGGCCGGACGCGTGGCTGGGCGTCGACGCCAACCAGGCCTTGAACCGCCAGGACGTCGACCGGATCCTGCCGGCGATGATCGAGGCTGGCGTCGGTCTCATCGAACAACCCGTCCCGACCGGCGAGGACGCCCAGCTCAGGGGCCTCGCCTCGCCGATCCCCATCGCCGCCGATGAGAGCGTGCAGAGCCTCGCCGACCTCCCGGCCCTCGCGGGCCTCTACCAGGTCATCAACATCAAGCTCGACAAGAGCGGCGGCCTGACCGAAGGCTTGGCGATGGAGCGCGAAGCGCGGCGGCTGGGCCTCAAGGTCATGGTCGGTTGCATGTCGGGGACCTCCCTCTCGATGGCGCCCGCCTTTGTGCTGGGCCAGCTGTGCGACTACGTCGACCTCGATGGTCCCACGTTCCTGAGCAGCGATCGCGAGATACCGGCAACCTATGCGGACGGCCGGATCTGGTGTCCCGAAGATCTCTGGGGCGCGCCCGCCCGACCCCTGCAACGCGAGGCCCGAAGATGAGCATCACCAGAGGATCGACATCGGCCCGGCCCTCGATGGGTCGGCGAGTTGCGCGCTGGATCGCGGTTGTGTTCGCGCTGGCGGCAGGCGCGTGGATAAACGACCCTGCCTTCGCAGCGACGGCCCCGCCAAGCGCCTTGCCTCCGCCAACGGTCGCGCCTTCGGCCATCCCCACGCCCACACACCCGCTCACAGCGGCCGACGTAGAAGCCTACCTCGACGGGCTGATGCCCTCGGCCCTGAACACCGCCGAGACGCCCGGCGCGGTCGTGGTGGTCGTCAAGGACGGCCAGGTGTTGTTCGAGAAGGGCTACGGCTTCGCCGACTATGCCCGTCAGGTTCCAGTCGATCCCCGACGCACCCTGTTCAGGCCCGGTTCCGTCTCGAAGCTGTTCACCTGGACGGCGGTGATGCAGCTGGTCCAGGCCGGCAAGATCAATCTCGACGCAGACGTCAACCAGTACCTTGATTTCAAGATACCGGCCTATCACGGACTGCCGGTCACCATGCGTGATCTGATGACTCATCGCGCCGGCTTCTCCGAGACCGCGCGGGACCTGCTCAGCTTTCACGGGGCTCCGGCGCCGCTGGACCAGGTCCTCAAGCGCTACGTGCCGCCGCGGATCTTCGCACCCGACCAGGGACCCGGCTACTCAAACTACGGGGCCAGTCTTGCCGGCTACATCGTCCAGCGGGTCTCCGGCGAACCGTTCGAGCAGTACGTTCAGCGCCACATCTTCGCCCCGCTGGACATGACTCACTCGACCTTCGTCCAGCCCTTGCCCTCAAACCTCGCCCCGGACATGTCGAAGGGCTACGAGACCTGGGATAAGCCGGGACCGGGCTTCGAGATCATCGATATGCCGCCTGCCGGCTCGCTCTCGGCGACCGGCGACGACATGGCCCACTTCATGATCGCCCACCTGCAACAGGGACGGTATGGCGCCGCCCAGATCCTCTCTCCCGCCACGGCGCAGGCGATGCACACCACTGTGTGGCGCTCTTTTCCTGATCTGAACGGGAATTTGCTGGGCTTCTACCAGCAGAACATCAACGGACATCGCGTCATCGCCCACGGCGGAGACACCGACTTCTTCCACAGCGACCTCAGCCTGTTCATCGACGACAACGTCGGTGTGTTCATCTCCGTCAATGGGCGCGGGAAGCAGGGCATGGGCGAGTTCATCCGCAACAGCCTGTTCGACGGCTTCGCCGACCGCTATTTCCCACGCGCGCAACCCCTGCCGGCTGCGTCGGTGGATCCGGCGACCGCGAAGAAGCACGCGGCGATGATCGCAGGGCGGTACATCACCACCCGCCGCTCGGACTCGACTTTCCTCGGCCTGGTGGGCCTCCTGATGCCCACGGTGGTCAGGGCCAACCCCGACGGCACGATCTCCGCGACTCCGGTGGGCGAGAAGGAGACCTTCGTCGAGGTCCAGCCGTTCCTCTGGCGCCAGCTCAATGGGCACGACCGCCTGCAGGCGAGCGTAGCCGACGGCGTGGTGACGCGCTGGAGCACCGACTCGGGCGCGCCGATCTTCATCTTCGTGCGGCCCGGCGGCCTGGCCGGATCGAGCGCCCAGCTTCCCCTCGCGCTCGCCGCCTTCGCTTTTCTCGCGCTCGTCGCCCTCCTCTGGCCCGTCACGGCCGCGGTCCGCTGGCGCTATGGAGCGCGGTACCCCCACGCCGGGACGCGAGCGCTGGCTTATCGCCTGGTCCGAATCTGCGCCGCCCTGGCCGTTGTCGCCATCGCCCTGTGGGCGGTCGTGCTGCAGCAGGTCTCGGCGACCAACGGAGCGCCGGTGGCGGCGCTGCTGCACGCGGCCCAGATCCTCGCCCTGCTCGGCTTCGTCGGCGGCCTGGCCGCGGCTGTCTGGAATATCGTCCTTGTCATCCGTACGCCGGGCGCGTGGATGGCCAAGCTGTTCGCCGTCCTCGTCACGGCGGCGTTCGCCTACATGCTGTACATCGCGCTCGCCTATCACCTGATCGGCTTCAGCGGACAGTACTGAGGTCGCCGCGGTTCCAGGACCGGATCGAACCCGCGCGCTGGACTGACGTTTACGGCCCGTTGGCCGGCGAGGGAGCCCCTGCCCGGCGGCCCAAGCGTCAGGAGCGCACGAGCGGTGACGGCGATGCGGGAGGCCGCGCAGGCCGACGACTCCGGCGAGGGGTGGACGATCAGCCACGCTCCCGAGCGCGGCTTGGCCGAGGCCGGCTGGCGGGCTCGGCTGAGCTTGTCCAACGGCTTCCTGGGCGCGCAGGCGTCCAGTCCGTTCTGGCAAGCCTCGCTACAGGCGGACGCGCCTCGCGCCTACGTGGCCGGCGCTTTTGCGCCCGGGCCCGCGGGTACGCCGGCGCTCGTCGGCATGCCCGACCGGCTCATCCTGCTGCTCTCCATCGATGGGAAGCCGGTTATGGCTGACGGCGGAGCTTTCGCCTGGCGGCGCATGCTCGATTTGAGCCGAGGCGTTCTCGCCCTGTCCTGCGATCTGAACGAGGCCGAAACCCCTCTCACCCACCTGCGGGTGCTCCGCCTGCTGTCCCTGGCCGACCGGAATCTCGACCTCCAGCTCACCGCACTGGGGTTTAGCCGCGCGACCGAGGTGACCTTGGAAGCCCGTTGGCGGAACGAGCGAGCCGCAGGGCCGGGAGAGGAACTCGCAGACGGCGCGCGCCTTTGGCGTGGCGAACGACACGCGATCGCCCGGGCGAGCCATGCCTCCCTGCACGTCGACGGCGGCCTTCTCGAACCGGAGCGCACGCCCTCCGGCTGGCGCTGGCGGTGGCGGTCGGCGCCAGGACAACATGCGCGGCTCGAGGCGATTTCGGCCTTCGCTCGCGCGGATAGTCCGGGCGCCGACGCTGCCGGGATCGCCCGGGCCGCATGCAAGGCGGCGGCGAGCATGGGGCGGGTCGACCTCATCGCCGGCCACAACCAGGCCTGGGACGAACGATGGTTGTTCAGCGAGGTGGAGGTCGGCGGTGATCCGGCGGCGCGGCAGGCCCTGCGGTTCGCGGTCTATCACCTGAACTCGGCGGCCAACCCGTCCGACCCGGCCGTCTCGATCGGCGCGCGCGGACTGACCGGCGACACCTACAATGGCCACGTCTTCTGGGACACCGAAGCTTTCGCCCTGGCCTTCTACACCCTCACCTGGCCCGACGCGGCCCGTACGCTGCTGGGCTATCGCTATCGCGGTCTCGCCGGCGCCCGCGCCAAGGCCGCGCGTCTGGGCTGGCGCGGCGCCTTCTATGCCTGGGAGTCGGCCGACACGGGCGACGAGGCGGCCCCGAGCCACACGACAAGCCCCACGGGACGAGACGTCGACATCTACAGCGGGCGCAACGAGGCCCATATCAGCGCCGACATCGCCCTCGCGACGTGGCGCTACTGGCGCGCGACGGGGGACGACGCCTTCTTCCAGGAACAAGGAGCGGAGATCCTGCTCGAAACGGCGCGATTCTGGGCCAGCCGTGCTCGGCTGGAAGCGGACGGCGCCCATCACATCCGTGGCGTGGAGGGCCCCGACGAATACCACGAGGACGTCGACGACAACGCCTTCACCAATGTGATGGCGCGCTGGAATCTTCGGCGGGGGCTGGAGACCGCGACCGTTCTGCGTTCGCGCTGGCCCGATCGCTTCGCGGCCCTCTCCGCCGCGCTCCAGCTCCAGGCCGAGGAGCTGACGGCGTGGAAGGCCATCGCCGACACCCTCGTAACCGGCCTCGACCGGCGCAGCGGCGTCTACGAGCAGTTCGCCGGCTTCTTCAAGCTGGAGAGGATAGATCTCTCGGCCTATCGCTCGGCCCGCAAGCCCATGGATGTCATCCTCGGCGCCGAGCGGACCACGCGCGCGCAGGTCATCAAACAACCCGACGTGGTAGCCCTGATGTCCCGGCTGCCCGACCTGTTCGGCCGCGTGCGCGGACTGGCGAACTTCCGCGCCTACGAGCCGCTATGCGCCCACGGCAGCTCTCTCAGCGAAGTCACCCACGCCCTAGTCGCCGCGCGGCTCGGCGAGCGCGAGACAGCCCTGCGCTACTTCCGCGAAGCGGCCGAGATCGACCTGGGACCTGACGCGGCCCGCAGCGCCGGCGGCCTCCACATCGCCGCCCTCGGCGGCCTGTGGCAGACGGCGGTGTTCGGGTTCGGCGGCATGGCCGGGCGCGGCGGCGGCCTCGTCTTCGACCCGCGCCTGCCGCCAGGCTGGACGAGCCTCGCGTTCCCGATCCGCTGGCGCGGCCGGCTTCTGAGAATCGTCGTCGAGCCCGATCGCTTCCAGGCGACCCTCGAAGACGGTGAGCCCATGCCGATCCGTATCGCCGGGCGCGGATTTCACCTCACCTCCGCGGCGCCCTTGGTCACGCCGCTGCGCTCGTGACAGCCGCGATCCTTTCTCTGGGCAGCGTCAACGCCGACTTCCAGATGCGCGTGCCCAAGGAGATCGGCGAAATCGAGACCCAGCTGGCGCATGACTTCGTGCGCCTGAGCGGCGGCAAGGCGGCGAACCGGGCCTTTCTCGCTCGCCAGTTCGGGCATCCGGCCAGGCTTTTCGGCCGGGTGGGCGATGACGAACTCGCCCGCCAGCCGCTGGGGCCGCTGGAAAAGATGGGCGTGGACATCACCGGTGTCGGGGTGGCGGCGGACACCTCCACGGCCGTCTCGATCATCGTCGTCCCGCCATCGGGCAAGAAGCGGATCTTCCTGGCGTCCAACGCCAACGCCTGCTGGGACAAGCCCGCGGCGACCGATCTCGAGGCCGCGATCCTCGCCGCCGACCGGGCGTCCGTATTGACGGTCGACTATGAAACCACCGGCGAAATCACCGCCCGGGCGCTCAAGGCCGCCGCGCGCCGGGATCTGCGCGTGGTGATCGATCCCTCGCCCGGGGATCGCGTGGAAGCAGCGGCGCTTCGCCAATGCGTCGCCGTCGCGCCCAACGCCGAAGAGACCGAGGCCCTGACCGGCGTGAAGGTCGTGGACGAGGCGAGCGCGGCCCGCGCAGCCTCCAAACTGAAGGAGCGCGGCGTCCCGCTCGTGTGCGTCAAGCTCGCTGACGGCGGCGCCCTCGTGGCCACGGGCGACGAGCTTGTGGTGATCCCTTCGCCGAAGGTCGAGGTCGTCGACACAACGGGCGCCGGCGACGCCTTCACCGCCGCCCTCGCCATCGGCCTCTTCGAGCGCCGCGCCCACCGCGAGGCCGCGTGCCTGGCCGTCGCCGCCTCCGCGATGGCGGTGACAAGATACGGCTCTCAGCACGACAACCTTGTCCCGCGCCTGATCGAGCCCCTCGCCGCCCAGGCGATGGCCGGGATCAGGCCTGCCTCGCGGAGCTGAGGACCTCCTCCACGCCTTGGCCGATCCGCAGTCGCCGGCGGATCCCGATCGCGTCGAGGAACTCCTCGTCGTGGCTGACCACGAGCAGGGCGCCGTCATAGGCCGCCAGCGCAGCCTCCACCGCCTCGATCGAGTCGAGATCGAGGTGGTTGGTCGGCTCGTCCAGGATCAGCAGTTGCGGCGGAACGGGACCCATCAGCACGCAGGCGAGGGCGGCGCGCAGCCGCTCGCCGCCGGAGAGCTCAGCCGCGAACCGCTCTGCGGCGCTGTTGCGGAAGAGGAACCGGGCCAGAGCGGCATGGGCGCCGTTCCCGCCGGCCCCCGGATTGAGGCGGCGGAAGTTCTCCAGCAGCGTCTCGTGGTCCCGAAGGAGAGCCGCGTGCTGGTCGAGCAGAACCGACGGCGCACCCCTCACGACCGCCCCTCGCAGCGGCGAGGCTTCGCCTGCCGCCAGTCGGATCAGGGTGCTCTTGCCGGCGCCATTGCGCCCCGTGACGGCGACCCGTTCGGAACCGATCAGCCTGAACGACAGGTCGTGGAAGATTGTCGGAGCCCCCGGCCAGGCGAACGCGACGTCCTCAAAGGCGAGGACCAGCTTCCCAGCCCCCAGGTTCGACGGTGGCAGGGCGAAGGCCAGCCGTCGCACACGTTCGACCCGCGCCTGCGCCGCCTCCAGCTC
>DATBEN010000173.1:0-1509 GCA_036276055.1 Caulobacteraceae bacterium | reverse complement strand
AGGCAGTGCGTTCCAAGGCCTAGTATGCCGCGCATGCCCGCCGACCTGCCCGTGAACTTCCGCCCCGACGCATTCGCCGGGACCGTCGACGACTACGTCCGCTACCGGCCACCCTACGATGCGCGCATGGTGAGCGAGATTCTGAGCCGTGCCGCCCTGCCCGCCGAAGGCGCGCGACTGATTGACCTCGCCTGCGGGCCGGGGCGGCTCACCTTCGCCATCGCCGAACACTTCGCCGACGGGCTGGCGATCGATCTAGAGCCGAAGATGATCGCGGCGGCGCGCCTGGAGGCGGAGCGGCGAGGCGTCCGCCACATTCACTGGAGCGTGGGCCGCGCCGAAGACCTCGAGGCGCCTGCGGGCGCCTTCGATCTCGTCACAGCCGCCTCGGCCTTCCACCGTTTCGACCAGCCGCGAGTCGCGGCGCTGGCCTATCGTTGGTTGAAGCCCGGGGGCGCGTTTGTCACGCTAGGCGAGACACCGGCGATGGCCGCGCGCGCCAACTGGCGTTCGGCCGTCACCGACCTGGTCCACGCATACGTCGGCGAGCCTGTCCAACGCCTGCAAGGCGCTCCGAAGCCCACGCCGGGGGAGGGCCTCGCCCATGAGGAGCAGGTGCTGCGCCACGCCGGATTCACACCGGTCGAGAGCCGGTCGTTCGAGACGCCGTACGCCTGGACGCTGGAGAGCCTGCTGGGCTACCTGCGCTCCACCTCCTTCGCCTCCCGCGCCGCGCTGGGCGAGCGCCATGACGCGTTCGAGGCCGACCTGACCGCCGCGCTCTTGGCCTTTGATGGCTCTGGCCGCTACCCGGAAATCGTCGGCAGCGGATACACCCTGGCGCGGAAACCGTCGTCGTAGGCACGCGACCCCTCCGCTGGGTGTTTGCTCTTGGGACAGGTCCGAAAGGGCAGCTTCCCTTCATTCTCCGAAGTTCGGAATTTCTGCATGCGGCATGGGTGATCTACGTGCCTCGCGCGCTAACGCACACTCGGAAAACAAAGACGATGCGGTCCCGCCCGTGCATCGGCCGGCGGTCGGGCTCTGCGCTACGGAAGGGCTCCGCGGCCGCCCACCGCCCGACCCCAAACGACGGTGCGTGACATTTCTAACTGGCGCGAACCGCGACATCTCTATCCGGCGTAGACATTTGGTCCTTCATCTGGACGGACCCTTGCGCCCGACGATGTGGATCGGCGGCCTTCCCCTTTCAGTCAGAACTTGTGCGGACCACGGGCGCACGTGATTAGCTCATAACATCGGGGACATACCGCGGAGGGATGCGATCGAATGAATCTGGGCAAGCTATTTTGGATCGCCCTTGTCGCTGGCGGCGTGGGCGCGGTTGTTGAGATGATCTTCGTCCTACCGATCCAGCAATTCGGCCTGCATCATTCGCCCGCAGTGGTCTTGCAATCGATCGCCATGGGCGCGCAGGGCCAGGCCGCGTTCCGGGGCGGCGCCGCGAGCGTCGCGCTCGGCGTCGGCATTCATATCCTGGTGTCAGTG
>DATBEN010000172.1:0-11195 GCA_036276055.1 Caulobacteraceae bacterium | reverse complement strand
GTGGGTGTAGATCATGTCGTCCCAGCCATAGAGGGCGACAAGCCGGTAGAGGGCGGCGAGATCCACCCTCGCCTTCCACTCCTCCTCAGAGACCTTGTCGCGTAGCGAGGCGACAACGGCCATCGATCCATCAGCCACGGCGTCTTCCTCCCGGTCGCTCGGCGTAGAAACCCAGAATCGGCCGTGCGGCCCCCAGCGTCAAGCGCGAGAGACCAAAGTCGCCAAGAGCCGTCAAGGCCCCCGGACAACGACGTCAAGTCACCCGTGGTGATGGCGATAGTGATTCCTGCGATGGGCCATGTGATGGCCGATAGCGCAGCCCGCGGCCGCACCCAGCAGGGCGTGATGCCCGGCGAAGTGGCCCGCGACACCACCGACCACCGCGCCCTTGACGCACCCTGCCTCGGCGACACCCGCCGAGGCCGCCACGAGGCTCAAGGTCATCAAGGCGGCGACAATGCTTTTCATTTTGTTCTCCGGTTTCGCTCCCTGCCCGCGGGAGCCCGCGGATCGGCCCTCGAAAGCGCCGGGCCGTCGCTTTTGTTCCGCTCATGGAACGACCGACACGCCGCTGTCACGACCGGAAGGAATTGATAACGCAGCACGCCGCAACGCCTACGGCAAAGCTATGCTCAACTCTACCGACGCAACCTTCCCGAGGACGCGCTCATTCCGGCCTCATACAGGAGGCGCAAGCGCAGATGAGAACGATGGTCGCCAGCGAATCCACGAGACCACACCGCCGGCTTCCGCCTCGCGCGGCGGCTCCGCTTGCGCCGCCGCCCGACGGCGGACGTATCTCCAACCTGGCGGAGCTGAGGCCCGCGATTCAGGACTGTCGCCGATGCAGCCTGTGGCGTGACGCGACACAAGGCGTTCCCGGTGAGGGTCCGGCCTCGGCGCCCCTCATGCTCGTGGGCGAACAGCCCGGCGATATGGAAGACCTGGAGGGCCACCCTTTCGTCGGCCCCGCCGGACAGCTCCTCAGCCGCGCGATGGAGGCCGCCGGGATCGCGCGGAACGAAGCCTACGTCACGAATGCGGTGAAGCACTTCAAGCACGAGCCCCGCGGCAAGAGACGGCTGCACAAGACGCCAGACGCCGGCGAGGTTCAGGCCTGCAGATGGTGGCTCGATCAGGAGCGGGACCTGCTGAAACCCGGGCTGATCGTCGCCTTAGGCGGCACAGCCGCCCTGGCCGTATTCGGCAAGGCGATGCCGATCATGAAGTCACGAGGACGGCCGCTTCCCCTCGAAGGAGGTACTCGCGGCTTGATCACCGTGCATCCCTCCTACCTGCTGCGCATCCCCGATGAGGCCGCGAAGGCCGCGGCCTGGCACGACTTTGTGCAGGATCTGACCGTGGCGCGCGAGCTGCTCTCGACGGCCTGATCGATCGGGAACGCCGCAGCGCCCCGGCGATTAACAGCCGGAGGCAGCCAGGAGGTTTCCGATGACCACTGACCTTAGGGACAAGGCCGCCGTCGAGCACAAGCTCTGGGCCGAAATCGAGGACACCCGGGTCGGAATGCTCGCCACCGTCGAGCGGATCCAGCATCACTTCCAGCCGATGACCGCCTTCGGCGAACCGGAGTCGGGACGTATCTGGTTTTACACGCGCAGCGACTCCGACATCGCGGTAGCCGCGGAGGGGGGCGCCGAAGCCATGTTCGTCTTCGTCTCGAGGGACCGGGAGCTGCAGGCCTCTATTCGTGGCGAGCTGAGGACGACGCTCGACCAGCTTCACCGGGACAAGTTTTGGAACTCGACCGTCGCCGCCTGGTTTTCGAGGGGCAAGGACGATCCGGACCTCACCATGCTTTGCCTGGACTGCCAGGACACGATGGTGTGGATCTCCGACGTGGGCGGCGTGAAGTTCGCCTGGGAGATCGCCCGCGCCAATCTCACAGGGACCGAGCCCCGGGTCGGCGGAAAGACGACCCTCGACCTCGGCTGAGGTTCACCTGCGTCGCAAAACGAAGGGCGGGCCCTCGCCGGACCCGCCCTTCAAACTCTGTGCCCCATCCTCGTCGATTCAGTGCGGCGGGCTCGTGGCCGTGGAACCAGTGGTCGGGGGCGTACCCGGCGTCCCTGTGGTGGACGGCGCGGCCGGTCCGGTCGTGGTCGACCCGGGCGTCACCCCTGTGGTCCCCGCGGGCCCCGTCGTCGCCGATCCGGTCGCGGCGGATCCGGTCGCGGCCGATCCGCTCGCTGCCGATCCTGTCGCGCCCGGCGTGCCGTTCGGATAGAGAGAGCTGTTGACGCCCATGGAGCCGGCGGAAGTCGCGCCCGTGTTCGGTGCGGTCGTGGTCGATCCGGGCGATGCCATGCCCGTGGCCCCGGAGCCCGCGCCCGCCGTGGTCCCTGGAGCGGCGGCCGATCCGGCCGCACCCGGCGCAGCGCCCGGTGCGGCTGCCTGCGCCCATGCGCCCGAACCCACGAGAAGAGCGCCAGCGGCGGCGCCAACCGCGAGAAGCCTGATCATCGAAGACCCTCCTCGGAATGCTTCGTTCAAGGCTCTAACAATCCGTCTGCTCGCTATTGGTTTCCCAGAATTGCCCCTGATCCGACTGGGTTTTTCCGCGGCCCTTGCAGAAGTCGCGATGCAAAATATGTATTGCGCAGCCAGCGTTCCGGCCAAGCAGGCGGCAAATTGAGCAAAAGTGACCCCGTGATCGACCCCGCATCGCAGGACAGCCTTGTCGAGCAGTCGCAGCGGCTGCAGAAGGCCTATCAAGCTTCGCGGAAGAAATGGGCGAAGGCCGTCGGCCGCCCCTATGACGGGGACGCCGACCACCGGCCGCCCCCAGGCGAGCTCGACGTGGAAGCCGACGAGTAGGTCGCCTTTCGGCAGACGGCCGTGCTAGTCCGCGTTGGACCCGGCAGGGGGACGGAATTGGCGCCTTTTCAGTCATCGAGCCATCTCCGCTTCGCGTTTGTCGCAAGCGACTGGCCCGAAGCGACGGCCGCGCGCGAGCGTCTGGCCCAGCTCTATGGCGAAGTCCCCGAGGATCAGGCCGACGTGGTCGTCGCCCTTGGCGGGGACGGATTCATGTTGGAGGTGCTGCATCGCAACCTCGCCGCCCGTCGTCCGATCTACGGCATGAATCGTGGCTCGGTCGGGTTCCTGATGAACGACTACAGTGAAGTCGGCCTGTGCGCGCGGATCGCCGCCGCCGAGCCCGCCACCATTCATCCCTTGAGGATGGTCGCCGTCGACGCCGACCAGCGCTCATACGAGGCGCTGGCCATCAATGACGTCAGTCTGCTGCGCGAGACGCGCCAGACGGCGAAGCTGCGGATTCTGATCGACGGGCGCCCGCGCCTGGAGGAGCTGATCTGCGACGGCGCCCTCGTCTCCACGCCCGCGGGCTCGACCGCCTACAACCTCTCGGCGCATGGACCGATCATTCCGATCAACGCCCAGGTCCTCGCCCTCACCCCCATCAGCGCGTTTCGGCCACGTCGCTGGCGCGGCGCCCTGCTGCCCCACGACGCTCAGGTCACCTTCGAGATCCTGGAACCGGCGAAGCGGCCCGTGAGCGCCGTCGCCGACAATGTGGAGATCCGCAACGTGAGGCGGGTCGACGTGGCCGAGGATCGGACCACCACGCTGGTCCTGCTGTTCGACGCCGGTCGCAGTCTGGAAGAGCGGATCCTGACAGAACAGTTCGCCGTTTAGAGCGCGATCCGCCCAGAGCAAATTGCGGTCTTCTCGTCGCGCCTGCGGCGCGACACCCCCCGGGAGGGACCCGGAAGGGGAAGGACAGTGCCGGCTCACATGGCCGTGGCCAGCGATTCCGTAACCGCGCCGTAGCCGGCGTCGGGCGGGATGGTGAGCGCACGACCGTCCGGCGTATCGACCAGCTTGGGCTCGACGGTCACCAGGGTGCGCGCCTGGGCCCGCCGCACGGCGTCCGCTGCGCCGGCCGCCTCGCCCAGGAGCTGGAGGTTCATCCGTGTAGGGAAGATTACCTTGCGCTCGCTCAAGGCGGCCAGCCGAAGGGCCTCCGCGGGCGCAATCCATTCGGCGTCCACCGTCTCCCAGCCATCGCACAACGCCAGCTGATCGGCCGGCGCTGCGGCGATGTAGAACCAAGTGTCGAACCGCTTGGGCATCATCTCGGGCGTGATCCAGCGAGCGAAGACGCTGAGCGCGTCGAGGTCCAGCTTCACGTTCAGCTCGCTCACCAGATCGAGGAACGAACGCCGGTCATGAGCGATGTCGTCGCGCGCGCGGGCCGCGCGCTCATCGCCCCGGAAATGCCCGCCGTCCGCGTGGCGAGCGGGCAGGATGCCGGTTTCCTCATAGGCTTCGCGGATCGCGGCGATGCGCAGCGACCGCGCCACGGAGTCCCAGGCGTCCCAGCCGAGGGTGCGCCCCTCCCAGGCCGGGTCGTGATCGCCCGCATGGGTCTTCCCGCCAGGAAAGACCAGCGCTCCGGAGGCGAAGTCGATCTGGTGGTGCCGCTTGACCATCAGCACCTCGAACGACGGCTCGTCGCGCACGAGAAGGATGGTGGCGGCCGGAACGGGCGTGGCGATATCGGGCATGGATCAACCTGTGAAAGGGGACGGAGACCGACAAGCCGGCGGCGGATCAGGCCATCTGGTAGCGGACCGGCAGGTGCTTGGGTCCGCCCACGAAGGCGCCGTCCGAGCGCCGTGGCGTCCCGGCGAACTCAACGGACTTCAGCCGCGGCATGAGCTCCTCGAACAGGATCCGCATCTCCATCCGCGCCAGATGCTGGCCAAGGCACAGGTGCGCGCCATACCCGAATGAAAGGAGGCGGTTGGGGCTGCGCTCGGGCCTGAACACGTCAGGCTGGTCGAACACCTCCTCGTCGCGATTGCCGGAGGGATAGCAGAGCATCAGCCAGTCGCCCTTGGCGATCCTCTGGCCCCGGACTTCTGCGTCGGCCGTGGCAGAGCGCATGAAGTGCTTGACCGGCGTGGTCCAGCGCACCGCCTCGTCCACCAGGCCCGGGATGAGCGAGAGGTCGCGCTTCACCGTCTCGAAAGCCTCGGGGTACTGGCACATGCCCCACACCGCCCCGGCGGTCGACGAAGAGGTGGTGTCGTGCCCGGCGGTGGCGACGATGATGTAGTAGCCCATCGCCTCCAGGTCGTTGATCGGGGCGCCGTCGATCTTGCCATTGGCGATCGCGGTCGCCAGGTCCGACCCGGGATTGGCCTTGCGCGCGTCCGTGATCGATTTGAAGTACATGTAGAAATCGGCGATCGTCGCCTGGATGTCCTGCAGGCCGCTCCCCGCACCCGGTTCCGGGTGATCGGACTTGGACCGGTTCAGGTCGGGGTCCGCAGCGCCGAACAGCTCCTGGGTCAGTTTCAGCATCCGCGGCTCGTCCTCGCGCGGTACGCCAAGGATCTCCATGATCACCCGCAGCGGATAGGTGAGCGCGACGTCCTTGACGAAGTCGCACTCGCCGCCGAGGTCGGCCATCCGGTCGACGTGCTCCTTGGCGATCTCCCGGATCCTCGCCTCCAGGCCACGGATGTTCTGCGGCAGGAACCAGGACTGGGTGAGCAGCCGGTACTTCGGGTGATCCGGCGCGTCCATCTGAACGAGGGTGCGCAGGAGGTGCGGGCTGCCGCCGGTCATGGCGCGCACCGTCTTGTCGCCCTCGATCGAGGTGAAGGTCGTGGGCATGTCGCCCGAGTGGAAGAGGTCGTTCTGGCGGCTGATCTCGAGGATGTCAGCGTGCTTCGAGACGATCCAGAAGGGGTAGATTCCCTCCACCTCCGCGCGGCCGAGCGGGACGTTGGCGCGCAGCCAGCGGAAAGCCTCGTGCACCGGGGCGTCGGCGGCGAAGGCCTTGGGTGTGATGACGGTCCGGGCGATCTCCTCGGGGACCGCCGGCGCCTGATGAACTCGCTCGAGGATGTCGGTCATGTCGCGAACTCGCCTCCAGGTGACTTGGCGTCAGTCTAGTTCAATCGCCACGCGGCGCGGTTCACGCAAGGATGAAGCCCTCGTAGCCCGAGGCGGCGACCTCGTCGCACTTTCGACGATAGCCGGCGCCGATGTAGGGCATGAAGACACGCGGCTTCCCCGGAATGTTGGCGCCCATGTACCAGGACGCGGCGCGGGGAAAGAGCGTCTTGTCGGCGACGGCCGCGGCGTGCGCCACCCACGCGTCCTGGGCGGTTTCGTCGGCTTCGATCCGGGTGCGATCGGCCCTACGCATCTCGCCCAGGCAGCGGATGATCCATTCCACGTGCTGCTCGATCGAGTTGATCATGTTCGACAGCACGCTGGGGCTCCCCGGCCCGGTGATAATGAACATGTTGGGGAATCCCGCCACGGCCAGACCGAGATAGGCGCGCGGGCCAGCGGCCCAGGCCTCGCGCAGGGCCGCGCCACCCGCTCCGCGGATGTCGACGGCCAACAGCGCTCCGGTCATGGCGTCGAAGCCGGTGGCGAAGACCAGGGCGTCGAACCGATAGGTCGCTGCAGAAGTGCGCACGCCCTCCGGCGTGATCGCCTCGATCGGCGTGGCGCGCAGGTTCACCAACTCGACGTTCGGACGATTGAACGTCTCGTAGTAGCCTGTGTCGACGCAGATCCGCTTGGTCCCGATCGGATGGTCCCGAGGCGCGAGCGTCTCGGCCACCGCCGGGTTCTTTACCATCTCGGCGATCTTCGCTCGCACGAAGCTCGCCGCTTCTTCGTTCACCTCCAGGCTGGTGAGGAGGTTGCCCCAGACGGCGAGGAAGCCGGCGCCGCCGAGCGCCCACAGCTCCTCGTAGCGCGCCTGCCGCGCCTCCGGGGTCTCCGGCGGGGCATTGGCGGGATTGCCGCCGAAGCCCATGCCCGGACCTTTCACCAGCGCCATGTAGTCGTCATAGCCCTTCCAGAAGACGGCGACGTCGCGTTCTGTCAGGGGGCCATTGCGCGCCGGCACGCTGAAGTTCGGCGTGCGCTGGAAAACGGTCAGACGGCTTGCCTGCTCAGCGATGATCGGGATCGACTGAATGCCGGAGGAGCCCGTGCCGATCACTCCGACCCTCTGGCCGGTGAAGTCAGCGCCCTCGTGAGGCCAGGCGCCGGTGTGGAAGGTCGCGCCGGCGAAGCTGTCGACACCGGGGATCGCCGGCGCGCGCGGCGTGGACAGGCAGCCCGTGGCCATGATCAGCCAACGGGCCGACACCTCGTCCCCGCGGTCCGTGACCACCGTCCATCGATCGGCTGACTCGTCGAAAGTGGCCGACAGGACCCGCGTCTCGAAGGCAATCATAGGGCGCAGATCGAAGCGATCGGCGACGTGCCGCGCGTAGGCGAGGATTTCGGGCTGTGCGGCGTACCTCTCGCTCCAGCGCCAGCCGCGCTGCAGCTCGTCCGACCACTTGTAGGAGTAGAACAGACTCGGGATGTCGCAGCGCGCGCCCGGATATCGATTCCAGTACCAGGTGCCTCCGACCTCGTCGCCGGCCTCAAACCCCTGCACCGAAAAGCCCTGCTCGCGCAGTTTGAGGAGCATGTACATGCCCCCAAAGCCCGCGCCGACGACCACAGCGTCCACCTGCGCGCCGCGCATCGGCGCGCGCCCCATTGCCGAACCGTCCGCCAAGTCCTCGACCTTCCCTGCTGCCTTCTTAGTTGCCGCGCACCTGCCGGAACGGGACGTCGCGGTCGACTTCCGGTTCTTTGGGCAAGCCTAGCACCCGCTCGCCGATGATGTTGCGCTGGATCTGATCCGTCCCGCCGCCGATGGAGGTGAAATAGGCGTTCAGCGTCAGGAAGTTGGCGTCCTCGGCGCGAGGGTGATCGGGCCCTTCCAGCAGACTTTCCGCGCCGAGGATCAGCGTCCGCACGCGCGCCTCCTCATGCAGGATGCGTGACATCGCCAGCTTGCCCAGGCTCATCATCGGCGAGGACGTCCCTTGGGCGAGATCCGTCTTGGCGCGCGCGGTGTTGAGGGCGTTCAGCCGCCGCCAGGCGATGACCTTGGCGATTTCCTGGCGGATCAACGGGTCATCGAGCACCCCCGCTTCGCGGGCCAGGGCGATAAGGGGCTCCTCGCCCTCTGACTCGCGCACGCCGCTGCGGGGGCCGCGGGCGCCCTCGCCCATCACCGACCGCTCGTAGGCCAGGGCGGTCTGCAGGACCCGCCACCCGCCATTCAGGGGGCCCAGGAGGTTCTCGGCTGGGGCGACGGCGTCGGTGATGAACACCTCGTTGAAGTGGCTCTCGTTGGTGATCTGACGCAGCGGCCGCACCTCCACGCCCGCCTGCTTCATCGGCAGGAAGAAAAAGCTGATGCCGCTGTGCTTGGGCGCCTCCCAGTCGGTCCGCGCGATCAGCATGCCGTAGTCGGCGGTGGCTGCACCGGAGGTCCAGACCTTCTGGCCATTGACGACGAAATGGTCGCCTTGCCGCTCCGCCCGCGTACGTACGCCTGCAAGATCCGACCCCGCGCCGGGCTCCGAGTAGAGCAGGCACATGCCCACCTCCCCGCGCAGGAGGGCCGGTACGATCTTCGCCTTGAAGCTGGGCGTCGCATGAGCCAGGGCGGTGTTGGCCCAGAGGTTGGTGCGATCCTGCGCGCTCCCGGGGGCGCCGACGGCCGCGAACTCGCGCTCCACGATCCGGGCCTGGGCGTCCGAGAGGCCGCGCCCGAACCATTCCACGGACCACCGCGGGACCGACCATCTGTCCTCGAACACCTTGGCCAGCCAGGCGCGGTGTTCCGGGGTGGTGGTCCAGCCGGCGCCGTCTCCGCTGCGCGGCGGGCGTCCTTTCCAGTTGTCGGCGAGCCAGGCGCGCACCTCCTCGCGCAGGGCCTGGTCCGTGGTCACGCTTCCGTCGGCCATGTCAGGCTCCTATGGCCTGGAGGTAGCGTTCGCGGTGCACGTGCGGCGCACCGAACAACTGGGCGTCGGCGCGGGCGCGCCGCAGGTAGAGGTGCGCCGGATGGGCCCAGGTGAAGGCGATGCCGCCGTGCATCTGGATCGCCATCGCCGCGACCTGGACGAAGGCGTCGGCGCAGGCGAAGGCGGCAAGATTGATGGCGGCCCTCGCATCAGGCGACCCCTCCGCCAGCGCCCGCGCCGCGGCCCGTGCGGCCGAGACCGCCGACTCCGACTCCAGCAGAAGATCGGAGGCCATGTGCTTGATCGCCTGGAAGCTACCGATCGAACGCCCGAACTGGACGCGAGTCTTGGCGTAGTCGACGGTGATCTCGAGGACCCGCCGGGCCCCCCCGGCCTGCTCGCCGGCCAGGGCGACCCGGGCGAGATCGAGGGCGGCCTCGACCGCCTCCCACGCAGGATGCGGCGAAGCCAGGCGCCGCGCGGGCGCTTCCGAGAAGCTCAGGTCGGCGAGACGCAGGGTGTGGTCGAAGGCCGGAAGAGCCTCGACGCTCAGACCCGCGGCGTCCCGTTCCACCTCGAAGACGCCCGGTCCATCCGGCGTGCGGGCGATCACCAGCAGGAGATCGGCGACCTGGCCATGGGTCACGAACCGCGCCTGGCCGTTCAGCCGCCAGGCCTCGCCCGCCGGCTCCGCATTGACCGCAAGATCCCCTGCGGTCCACGCGCCCCGCGGCCCTGCGAGCGCAACGGTGGCGATGCGCGAACCATCGGCGATCGATGGCAGCAGGCGCGCCTTGTCCGCCTCGTCGCCCAACGCCTGAATCAGGCCGGCCGCGAGGACGCCGCTGGAGAGGAGCGGTGCGCACAGAAGGAAGGCTCCCGCCTCCTCCATCACCCGTTCGAGCTCCTCGGGTCCGGCGCCCACGCCGCCATAGGCCTCATCGATCAACAGGCCGACCACGCCCAGCTCCGAAAGGCGCCGCCACAGATCGGGATCGAAGCCCTCCGGCGTCTCCATCGCCCGCCGTACGTCGGCCTCGGTGCTCCGGTCCGCCAGAAGGCGCTTCACAGAGTCCTGGAACGCAATGCGCTCTTCCGCACTTAGGCTCGCCATCAGCCGGCTGTCTCCTACCCGTTCGGGGCGGGACATCGTTATCGCCGCCGAAGGCGATGATCCAGGCTGACCCTACGTCGCCGACTGCAGTGCGCGAAACTGGAACCCTACCGAACAATTGGCGTTTGAGCAAGTTGACCCGCTAGCCAATCGGATATTCGAACGGCAGCTGTCACTGGAGAAAACCACATGCTGGGATGGGCGTTAGTATTCGCGATCCTGGCCGTCGTTGCCGGCGGACTCGGCTTCTTTGCCCTCGCCGGCATCGCGGCGTCAATTGCGAAGATTTTGCTTATCGTCTTTGTCGTACTTCTAATCGCCAGCTTCGTCATGGGACGAGGACGCGGAAGACCCGTCGCCTAGGGTAGGGTCGATAGCAAGGCCAGACGGGCTCACCGGGCTTGACGGTCCGGCGGGCCCGTCGTCGTTCGGGCCTGATGGATCCTCCGAGGTCGCCCGACATCGTCGTCATCGGCGCAGGCGCTGCAGGGCTGGGCGCAGCCGGTCGCCTCGCCCGCTCCGGCGCCCAATTCGTCGTGCTCGAAGGACGGGCGCGCGTGGGCGGCCGGGCGCACACCCGGACCATCGACGGACTCCCGTTGGACCTCGGCTGCGGCTGGTTGCACTCGGCGGGGCGCAACGGCTGGGTCCCCATCGCCAAGCGACTGGGCCTGGAGATCGATCGTTCCCCTCCCGCCTGGTCCCGGCCGCCTCTCAACTTCGCGGCGGACGAGCAGAAGACCTACCGTCGCGCCTTTGCGCGGTTCGAAGACGAGCTCGAGCGCGCCGCCGCGGCCGGGATCGAGGGGCCGGCGTCCAGCCTCTTCACCCACGTCGAACCGCGCTGGCGTCCGCTGCTGGACGCCTTCAGCGGCTACTACAACGGCGCGCCCTTCGAGGAGATCTCGATCCAGGACTACGCCGCCTACGACCCCACCAACGACAACTGGCGCGTGCGCGCCGGCTATGGCGCCCTGATGCAGGCGTTCGCCGCGTCGCTGCCGATCGCCCTGGACTGTCCGGTGAGCATCGTCGACCGCACCGGAGCCAAGCTCAGGCTGACCACGGCGCGCGGGGCCCTGGAAGCAAAGGCGGTGATCGTTTGTGTTCCCACCACCGTGCTCGCCGAGGAGCGCCTGAGGATCGTCCCCGCGGCGCGTGAGAAGCTCGAGGCGGCCGCCGCCCTGCCGTTAGGCAATGTGGACAAGGCCTTCCTGCGCCTTGCCGACGCCGATCGCTTCGACCCC
>DATBEN010000171.1:0-29280 GCA_036276055.1 Caulobacteraceae bacterium | reverse complement strand
TCGAGATCCTGCTTGCGAACCCGCCGACGGCCGTCCGCGCGCCCAGGGAGCCGCGCGTCGCCGTGCATCCGCCCTGCACGCTTCGCAATGGTCCGGCCCTGGCGGATGCGCCGGCGCGGCTGCTGGGCGCTCTGGGGTTCGAGCCGCAGCCGATCCGCGATGCGCACCTGTGCTGCGGATCGGCCGGCGCCTATTCGCTGCTCCAGCCGAAGATCGCTGGCGAACTGCGCGAAGCGAAGATCCTGGCCCTCACCGGTTCACGGCCGCAGGCGATCCTCACCGCCAACATCGGCTGCATGATGCACCTGGCCGAGGCCTCGCCGGTCCCTGTCCGGCACTGGATCGAGGCGGTCGACGAGGTCGTAGGCGGCGCACCGCCAGCCCGGACCGCTACTTGAATTTGACCCAGATCTCGCCACCGAAGGTGCGCGGCGCGATATAGCTGGCCAACTTGTCGACTACCTGACCTGGCCCCGGATTGGTGACCGGGATGCCGGTGGCCGTGTCCAGGGCCAAGGTATTGTAGATGTTGTCGCAGAACAGGATCAGAGTGAACCGATCCTTGGCGTCCTGATACATCAGCCGAAGATTGGCCTGGGTGTAGCCGGGAGCAAAGTTGAAATAGCGGTTGAACGGCTCACCGTACTGACCTGCCTTGTAAACGAATGCCCCCGATACCGACAAGGTTCCCGTCTCAAGCGGGATCTTGTACAAGGCCGTCAACGACAACTTGTGCGGCGCCGCCTGCGGCACGTGCTGCCCTGTGAGGTTCTGCAGGCCTGAGCCGGCCGGACATCCGGTCGTGTTCGCGCCGGGAGCTATTGCGAGCGGATCCTCGGTGTCCTGGATGCACTGGCCCTTCATGTCCGCGATGACTGCGTGAAGGTAGGCATAGTTTAGGCCAACGGTCAGGTTGCGCGTCGGCTGCCAGATGTTCTCGAGTTCGACGCCCTCCGAGTGCACCACCGGGAGGTTTGCTATCAGGGTCGAGACCACACCGTTGATGTTTACGCCGAGCGGTTGCTGATCATTGAGATAATCATAGTAGAAGGCGGAGATATTGCTCTGGAAGGTCCTGGCGAAGGTATCCTTGAAACCGATCTCCCAGGCGTTGACGAATTCCGGCGCAGTCTCCGGATAGACCGTGACGGTGCCCGAGTTGAACCCGCCGGTCTTGTAGCCTCGGCTATAGCGCGCGTAGGCCAGGGTGTCGGGCGTCGGCGTCCAGGAGAGGTTCACCGTGCCCGTGAGCGCCTGCCAGTGCGCGTCCAGGTGGCGCATGATCCCGCCGGCGGGATTGGGCAAGCACGGTCCCGCGCCAGGGTAGAGGCCGCCCGTCTCCGGGCCGGGCGCCGGGCACGAACTCGCGTCGAACGCCGGCGTATTGGCGCCAAAGGTGTTCACGCCAAGGCCGAAGTCCTCGAGATTGAACAGCACATCGCGGAAGTATTCCTCGCCGTCCTTCCGATCCGTGGTGTAGCGCATGCCGCCGGTGAGTTTCAGCGTATCGGTCATCTTCCAGTCGAGTTGGAAGAAGGCGGCCTCCGAATTCTCCACGAGCCGGGTGTCTTCATTGTACACTGAGCCGCTTGGATTAGGCTGCGCCGGTCCGAAGGTAGCGATGGACAGCGGGTCCATGACCTGCGGCTGGCTCGGATCGAGCACATTGACCGGCTGGTCATAGTTCTCATGGTACCAGTATAGGCCGGCCAACCATTGCAGCCGTCCGTTGCCGGTCGAACTGAAGTCCACCTCGTGGCTGAAGAAGCTCTCGTTCTCGACAAAGGTGAACTGGGTCTGCGCCGGATGGATCGTCAGATTGCCGGTGCAGCCCGCCAGGGCGGTGGCGAAGATCGCCGAACAGAGCGCCGTGGGGGCCGTCGGCCCCTGCAGCACATAGGATTCCACACCGCTGGAGATCCCTTGCGAGTAGAGCCATGGCGCGTTCAGGAAGTATTTGAACGACTGGAATCCACCCAGGTATTTCACGTCGAACCCGTCGCCATGATAGGTCGCCGTGAAGTTTAGAATCAGATTGTTTCGCTCCCGCGACCGAGATCTGAAGTCGGCGTCGAAAGTACGCGGATCGAGGTTGCTTGGATTGAAGGCCGGCGTGTTCGGCAGGGTCGTGACGCTCAGCAGCTTGTCTGGATTGCCGCTGCTGGCGCCGCACCCGGGATTCACGCTTGACCCTGGCAGCAGGCACAAGCCGTAGTTCTGGTTCGGCATCAGGGGATCGTAGAACTCGCGCGTATCGAGCGGACCGATCAGCGATTCGGTGTGGTAACTCACGTCGTAATCGTTGGTCGCCACCTTGGCCCACCAGTCGAACCTCGAACCAAAGTCGCCCTGAAACTGGATTTCGGCGTGGTAGGAGCGGCCGTTGCCGCCCTGCGCGACCCCGCCGCCTTCGGGCGGCCCGTCGAGGTTGGTGTAGTAACCGGGGTTCTGTTGCGTATAGTTAGCCCCGATCCGGATCCGCAGGTGATCGTTGACCGGCCCGGATACCGTCCCTTCGACGAAATACTTCCTGTAGTTGGCGAAGCCCGAGCGGACTTCCGCCTCGAAGTCGTGGCTCGGGAGCCTGGAGACATAGTTGATCGAACCGCCATCGGCGTTGCGTCCGTACAGCGTGCTCTGCGGTCCCCGCAGGACGTCGATCCGGTCGGTAAAAAGCGTGTCGAGCTGCAGGATGGTCGAGGCGTTCGCGCCGAAATAGATGCCGTCCTGGTAGACCGCGACACCCGATTCCACCGCCAGATTGTCCGATTGCCGGCCGATCCCGCGAATATAGGGACGGTTGTCGAAGGTCGAATAGGAGAGGCCGGGCGTGTAGTCGGTAAGATCCTGTACAGATTCAATGCCCAGGGCATCTCGGATCTGAGAGGTGAACGCAGTGACGGCCACGGGGGTTGTCTCGAGGTTCTCCTGTCTTTTCTCTGCCGTGACCACTATCTCGGCGACCGTCGAGCCCTCAGTGGCGGCTGCAACGGGCGAGGGACTTGCGGGAGCGGCGATCTGCGCGGCCGCCGCGGTCGAGACGAGACACGTCGCGAGCGCCAGCGCCAAAGGCGAGGCGCCGCAAGCCAAGCTGCGAGCCATCCGTTTCCTCCCCAAAAGACGGACTTCGCTCTTTTTTTGTCGGCGAAATCTCTTCCTTCAGATATGTCGACGGTGACACGAAACCGAGAGATGTCAAACCCAATTATGGCGGCTCTTGAGCTTCGGTAACTCGAAGCCCTCGACCGAAGGCCTGCAAGCCTCTGCTGGGAACCACCTCTTCAGGGCGCGCCGTGCGGCCCGAGGGTCTCGAGAAGGGGACCAAGACGACTCTCGTATCGGCGCCAACCTCCGCGGGGGGAGTAAGTCATCGGGCGCCGCACCTGCACCGCGCTCGCCGTTCGCACGGCGCCTTGCGTCTCCCAGAATCGCAGTGTCCCTGAGTCCCACGGCAGGCCGCAGAGTTCGGTGACCAGTCGCCGGATTTGCCGATCCGGATCGGGGGTCAGTTCCTCCAGCGCAACACTGGCGACGCCGACGCCGGTCGCCCGCCAGTGGTCCATGAGGCCCGTGTAGGTCGCGTACTCGGCGGCGATCTCTTCGAAATCGTAGAGGGTCTCGGCGCCGCGGTTGAACAACTGCCGCCAGCAGGCCACGCAGGTGGCGACCGGATCCCGCACGCTCTCGATGATCACTGCGCGAGGAAACATCCGCCGCACGGCGCCGACGTGCAGGAAATTCTCCAGCGTCTTGTCGACGAAGCGGCGTCGTCCGTCCCATCCACGCTCCACGAGCGCCGCGAGGTAGGCGGCCCGGACCTGCTCGAGCGCTGGGACGAAGGGCTCACCGGCCCGCAGCGGGTAGGCCCGTTCGAGCAGGCGCGGCAGGACGCCTGTCTCGCCCAGGCCCGTCACGTCGCGATGGCTGGCGAGGATCTGCTCGATGAGGCTGGAGCCGGACCTTGGCATGCCGACGATGAAGATCGGCGCGACATCTGCACCGTCCGACGCCGTGTCGCCGGCGTCGATCATTACGCGCGCCACATGGGCTGCGGCCGCCGCGTGCGCGCGCAGCACGTCCTGCGGTCGCTCCCCCGGCGCACGGCGCTCCAGGCTCGCGCGCTTGAGGGCGTTGCCGGCGGTGAAGGCGTCGAAAGCCGCATCGTCGCGGCCTCGGTCCTCGAGCACGCCGCCGAGCGCAAACCAGAGAGCGGTCCGGGTCTCCTTGTCCACGGCCTCGTCCTTCGCCGCGGCGGCCATCTCCTCCGCCTCGCGATCTGCGATCGTCCGCGGATCGGCGATGGCCAGGCGCGCCAGGGATCGCAGGCGGTGCGGCGACTCGGCGGCGAGGGCGCGATAGGCCTTGAGACCCTCCGCGATACGGCCCGTGGCGATCAGGGCCCCCGCAAGGCCAAACCGCGCCTCTACGTCGGAAGGCGCCAGATCGACCGTCTGGCGCATGGCCGCGGCCGCCTCGTCCCAGCGTCCCAGGTCCTGGCAGATGGCGGCAAGGTTGCGCCAGGCATGCGTCAGCTTCGGGTCGAGCGTCACGACCCGCCGCAGCCGGTCCCTGGCCGAAGCCGCGCGCCCACAGCGCGCGTCGATGACGGCGAGCGAGGACAGCGGCCGGATGTCCGACGGCGCGAGGGCCGCGGCCTCGCCGTAGGCGCGCGCCGCTTCGTCGAACCGCCCCGCGCGGAAGAGGGCCCCGCCTGCGCCCAGCAGCCGCTCGACTGCCGCGATCGGCTCGGCCGACGACGAGGGCCCTCGCCCGCCCTGTCTGGGCGGGCCTTGGCCTCTCGACCTGGCCTCACTTGAACCGATACTGGACCTCCACACCAAAAGTACGCGGCGCCGTCAGATAGATCTGGCGGTTCTGAACCTCCGGTCCGGTATAGCCGCCGCCCAGGGGACTCACCAGAAAGCCGGTCGCGCCGTCGTAGCCCAGGTTGTTGGCCACGTTGTCGACGAAGGCGATCAGCGTGTAGCGGTTGTCCTTGTCGGTGAAGCTCGCGCGCAGGTTCACCAGCGAATACGAAGGCGCCTGATTGTACCCGCGGTTGAAGATGCTGAAGTAGTCGTACGAGCGCCAGATAAAGCTGGCCGACAGGGTGAGCACGCCCGGATTGAAGTTGAAGTTGTAGAGGCCATTGAGCGATATGCGGTTCGGCGCCGACTGCGGCAGACGCTGGCCGGTGGTGTTCTGGACCACCGTCGGATTGACCGTGCCGGTGGGCTGGGTGCAGCCGCCGGTGTTCGCGCCCGGGGCCTGGGCGAGCGGGTCGGCGACGTCCTCGAAACAGTTTCCACCGGTGCTGGCGATGCGAGCGTCGAGATAGGAATAGTTGAAGCTGATCGTCAGTGGACGGACGGGTCTCCAGATCGTCTCGAGCTCCACCCCCTTGGTGTGCACCGAGGGAATGTTGAACACGAGGGTGGTGAGCGGCCCGCCGGACGCCGGCTCGACGCTCAGGGGAACCTGATCGTTCTGGTAGACATAGTAGAAGGCCGACAGATTGGTCTGCAGGGTGTGGTCCAGCCACTCCCGCTTCAGGCCGATTTCATAGGCGTTGACGAACTCTGGCTGTGTCTCCGGGTCGGGCACGCCGATCCCGGAGTTGAACCCGCCGGTTTTGTAACCGCGGCTGTACTTGGCATACACGAGGGTGTCGTCATCGGGCGTCCACTCCACGCCGCCGGTGCCGGTCACCGCTCTCCACCAGGCGTCCAGGGTCTGGATCTCCTGGCCCGTCGTCGGGTCAATGAACGAGACCCCCGTGCCTGGATACTGCGCGCCCACCGGCGCCAGCGCGCTGGTGATGTCCAGTGCTGGCGTAAAGGCTCCCAGATTGGCGGCGGTGAACGGTGGGACGAGATCGAACGCCTCGGCGCGGAAGCCTTCGAAGCCATACTTGTGGTCCGCAGTATAGCGCAGGCCGCCAGTCAGCTTCACGGTGGAGGTGACCTTCCAGTCCACCTGGGCGAAGCCGGCATAGGAATCCTCGTTCAGGTGGGTGTATTCGCAATAGATGCAGCCGGTCGGATTTGCGGGTCCGTTCGCCGGCGAGAAGATCTGTGGTTGGTTCGGCTCCAGCACGTTCACCGGTTGGCTATAGACCTCGTGATACCAATAGAGTCCGGCAATCCATTGTACCGGACCCTTGTTCGTGGACGATAGATCGAGTTCGTTGCTGAAGAAGGTCTCCTTCTCGATGAAGCTGACCTGCGTTTGCGCTGGATCGATCGTCAGGTTGCCGAATCCCGGCGGCCCCTGCACCTGGAACGACTCGACCCCCAGGCTCGTCCCGGTCGTCGAGTAGGGATAGTTCAGGTAATAGTTGAACGTCTGCCAGCCGCCGGTCCACTTCAGGTCCATGTTGTCGAAGTGGTAGGTCAGGTTGCCGGCGAAGATGTAGTTCTCAGTCAGACGCGAGTGACTCCGGAAGTCGGCGTCGAAGGTGCGGAGGTTGGTGTTCGCCGGATTGGTCGTCGGCGTGTTCGGCAGGGTCACGACGCTGCCCGGGACGATCGTATCGGGCGAGAAGGCGCAGCCCAGTCCGCCGGAACCGCCCGGCAGGCCGCAAAGGCCGAAGAAGGCGTTGGGGCTGAGCGATGTGGTCTGGAATTCCTGCTGCGCCAGGGGCCCCGGCTCGGCGGTGGTGTGGAAGCTGCTGTCGAATCCGTTCTGTGAAAACTTGATCCAGCCATCGAGCTTGTCGCTGAAGGTCGCCTTCAACTGCGCCTCGACGTGGAAGCTGTTGCCGTTGCCACCCTGGACGACGCTGCCGCCCTCGGGCGGTCCGTCGAGGTTCTTGTAATAGCCGCCAAGCTGATCGGTGTAGTTCGCGCCGATCAGGAACTCGAGGCCGTGGCCGATCGGCCCGGAGATGATCCCCTCGATCCACTTCTTGTCGTAGTTGTCGTAACCCGCCCGCATCTCCGCATACCAGTCGCTGGTCGGCTGCCGGCCGGTGAAGTTGATAGCCCCGCCGTCGGCGTTGCGGCCGTACAGCGTGCTTTGCGGGCCGCGCAGGACTTCGATCTGCGGGAAGAACAGCGAGTCGAGCTGCAGCAGCGTCGAGGCGTTGGCGCCGAAGTAGACGCCATCATGATAGATCGCCACGCCGGATTCGGTGGCCAGATTGTCGGTGTCGCGGCCGATGCCGCGGATGTAGGGCCGGTTGGTGAGCGTGTTGAACTGCAGGCCCGGAGTGTAGTCGCTGAGATCTTGCAACGACTCGATGCCCACCAGATCGCGTTCCTTGGCGGTGAAGGCGGTTACCGCGACCGCTACGCTCTGGAGGTTCTGTTCGCGCTTTTCGGCGGTCACCACGACCTCGCCCACGGTCGCCGTCGCGGCCGGCGCGGCGGAGGCCGGGGCGGCCGCCGCTACCTGGGCCAAGGCGTTGTCAGGAATGGAGAACAGGGCCGCGGCGGTCGTCAGGGCAAGCGCAGACACACCTCGGGCGCAGGTCGTTTTCACGGTATCCTCCCATCGCGTTCATCCCGCCTCTGTGGGCGGCTCGAGCACTCGTACGAGTGTTTCAAACGAAGGATCGGTCACGCTACGTCAACGTGTCAACTCTATTATGAATTTCCTGTCACATGTTTGCGCGTCGGATTTCGCGGCATTTCCAATGCGCCGTTGAGCGCTGCGCAGTGACGGCGCGCGCAAGCCGGCGCCTCCTCCTCTCGGCATGGAGGGGCGCCGCTCGCTATCGCTCCGCAGACGTCTCAGTTCAGGCCGAGATCCCGCGCCACGGCCGGGTGCGTGATGCGGCCGTCCTTGACGTTCAGTCCTTCGGCGAAGCCGGGATCGTCCGCCAGGGCCTTGTCGGGCCCCTTGTCGGCGAGGGCCGAGATGTAGGGCGCCGTGGCGGCGCTGAGCGCATAGGTCGAGGTGAGCGGCGCCGCGCCCGGCATGTTCGCCACGCAGTAGTGGATGATGTCGTCGACGACGAAGGTCGGATCCGCGTGGGTGGTGGGATGGCTCGTCTCGAAGCACCCGCCCTGGTCGATTGCCACGTCCACCAGAACCGAACCCGCGCGCATGCTCTTCAGGTCCGCGCGCGTCACCAGCTTGGGCGCCGCAGCTCCCGGGATCAGGACGCAGCCGATCACGAGGTCGGCGGTGGGAAGCGCCTCGGCCACCAGGTCGTGGGCGGAGTAGCAGGTCTTCAACCGGCCGCCGAACTGGTCGTCCAGCTGCTCCAGGCGCTGGGCGTTAATGTCATAGAGGGTGACGTCGGCGCCGTGTCCCACGGCCATCTCGGCGGCGTGCTTGCCCGAGACCCCACCCCCCAGGATCAGCACCCTGGCTGGCAGCACGCCGGGTGCGCCGCCCAACAGCATG
This sequence comes from Caulobacteraceae bacterium, assembly GCA_036276055.1. Lineage (GTDB taxonomy): Bacteria > Pseudomonadota > Alphaproteobacteria > Caulobacterales > Caulobacteraceae > Acaudatibacter. The sequence goes on along the minus strand of DATBEN010000171.1, from coordinate 20,928 downwards.
CCCCGCCCGCCTGCGGGCTTGAGCAGGTTGTAGGCGCCCACGTCCACCGCCATGCGTCCGGCCACTTGGCTCATCGGCGCGAGCAGGGGCAACCGTCCCCAGCGGTCGGAGATGGTCTCATAGGCGATGGCGGTGCAGCCGGACGCCATCAGCCCCTTGGCCTGCTCCAGATCGGCCGCAAGGTGGAGATAGGTGAACAGGACGTGCCGGGGCTGCAGACGGGCGATTTCCACCGCCAGCGGCTCCTTGACCTTCACGATCATGTCAGCGGCGTCGAACACCGCATCCGCGTCCGGCAGGATCTCGGCGCCGACGTCGCGATAGGCCTGGTCGGCGATGCCGATCCCCGCCGCGGCGCCCGCTTCGAGGAAGACCTGGTGGCCCTCGCGCACCAGTCGCTGCACGACCCCCGGAGTGGCCCCGACCCTGAATTCCAGGGTCTTGATCTCCTTGGGAACACCGATGCGCATGGGAAACCTCTGCTACAATCCGATAGAGCCACCCCGCGGGACGTGGGCAGTGCGGCGAGGCGCCCTATAGCCCAACTCTTCGCGCAAGCGAACGATGGCTCCAGCCTCTGCCGAGCTTTGGTCACAGCCATGCCCCGGATAGGCTCCGATAGGAATAAAGGATGCCGCCATGAGCCAACGCTTCACACCCCAGCACCTCGAAGCTTGGCGCCAGGACGGCGGCGTTCTCATCGAGGACTTCTTCACGCCCGCCGAGGTCGCCGCGGTGGTGCGGGACTTCGATGCGTTGTTCGGCCGCACGGAAGGTAACCAGGAGGCGCTGGACCGCAAGCAGGGCGGGGAGATCGGCCGTTTCCATCCCGCGCAGTTCAAAGGCGTCGCCCCGGTGCCGCTAGACTGCTCCCCGGCGCTCAACCTCATCGGCGTGCATCCGGCCCTGATCCAGTTCGCGAAGGCGGCGCTGGAGACGGACGACGTCCACGTCTACCAGTGCCAAGCCTGGGCCAAGTTCACCGGCGAGGCCGACTACGACCAGCCCCTGCACACCGATTTCGCCAACCATACCCTGGTCGCGCCGGCGGAGGACGCGGCGCTCAATTCGGTGACCATCCTCTGCTATTTCACCGACGTCACCGACGCCCACGGTCCGGCGCGATACGTCCGGCGTCCGGACAGCGAGAAGTTCGCCGGGCCCGAGGCGTCCCTGTCCCGAGACCCCGAGGCCCAGGCTCGCCTCCAACAGGCGCTCCGGCCCTATGAGCGCTCCAGCGCCGCGCGCGCCGGATCGGTCTTCCCCTACGCCATCGACGTCTATCATCGCGGCTCGAATCTCACCGCCCCCGGCGGCCGCCGCTATGCGCTGATGACCTGCTTCAAGCGGGCGGGAAACGACTCCATCGGCTTCCACGCCTGGCCCTTCCACCACACCATGCCCTGGGCTCGCATCTTCGATCACGCCACGCCCGAGCAGCTCGCTTGTTTCGGCGTGCCGCGCCCAGGTCACCCCTTCTGGACGCCGCTCACGCTCCAGCGCGCCCAGGCGCGTTATCCCGGATGGGCTCTCGCGCCTTACCGCGAGGCGATGCTGGTCAGCGCGTGAGACCCAGCGCTGCCTGACGGCGCGCTCGCCGGCGGTTCAGTGCTGATAGACGGCCGCTTCGGTGCGGCGCGCCAGCCGATGCGCCGCCTCGAGCGCGGTCGGGCGGCCAAGGTGGAATCCCTGCCCCGTCGGCACGCCCAGTCCCCTGAGCGTATCCAGCTCGGCCCAAGTCTCGATGCCCTCCGCGACCAGCAGGATGTGGACCCGGGAGCAGAACATGGACATCGCCGACGCCAGCGCCTGGCGCGACGGGTCCGCGTCCACGTCCCGCGTGAGGCTCATGTCCAGCTTCACGATGTCGGGCTTGAGCAGCACGATGTGGCGAAGGCTCGCGTAGCCCGCGCCGGCGTCGTCCACGGCGACGCGGAGACCTTCCGAGCGCAGCGGCGTCAGCGCCTGGTCCAGGGCGGCGTAGTCCTCGACTGCGTCGTGCTCGGTGATCTCCAGGACGAGGCGGTGGAGCGGCGCTACGCCCTTCAGCTCGGCGAGGGCTCCGGACGCGACCGTCCGCGCGGACGCGTTGACCGCCAGATAGCAGTCGTCCCTGAGCACCTGCAGCGCCTTCAGGGCGCCCCGGATCACGGTCGTCTCGAGATCGATCTCGCATCCGAGCTGCGCGGCCTCGCGGAACAGCCGGTCGGGGGGCGTATCCGTCTGGCCGGCGAAACGGCAGAGCGCCTCGAAACCCATGATGCGCCGGGCGCCAAGGTCCCAGATCGGCTGGTAGACCATCGAGAAGGCTTCGTCCTCGATCACGCTCCGGATCCTGGAGCGTCGGCTCTCGAACTCGCGCTGGCCTTCGACGCGTCGCCGGATGTGGATCGCCGCCAGGTCGGCGAACACACGCATCATCTGCAGCTCGCGCTCGCCCAGCGAAGGGTTGGGCTTCATGCTCAGGCAGCAGAACATGCCCAGCGCCTCGCCATCCGCATCGAGGATCGGCACGCCGATGTGTGCGCCGATCGGGACGGCGGCGGTGATCGGCAGGCTCCGCGCGAACTCGAAGTCCGCCGTGTCCGCCATCAGCTCCGGCAACCGGGCGTCGGCGATGTGCCGGCAATAGAGTTCGCTGAAGCCGCCCGCGGCGCCCGAGGCGATTGGGATGTCGAACCCGGGGGCGTCCACTTCGCGCACGACCGGCTCGCCATCCTGGAACTCCGCGACATAGGCGACGTCCATGCCCAGGTGCTTGCGAACGGACACCAGCGCGTTCCTGAGCATCTCGTCCCCAAACCGGGAGACGTCGATGAACGGCGGGTGCGAGGGCGCCTCGCGCATGGAGGCTTCCAGCACACCACAGGACATGTCGTTCATTTCCCCTCGCCTGCTGGCGCTGCGGACGACTCCGCAGCCCCGTAGCGCAGCCCACTCTCCGACGCGGAAAATACCGCGTTAACAAATCGGGCTGACCGAATATCCAAGCAATCTTACTAAAATTTAAACATGTCCAGACGGCTACGCTCGCTGCGGGGCGCGCGGTCGCTCAGGCGTCGCGTTTGCGGAACCTGGGTTCCTCGACCTTGGTGAGCAGCACCAGCAGCGAGAGCGCCAGCATCGTCGCCGAAGCGCCGAAGAGCGTCTCGAACCCGAGCGTCTGCGCCACCAGCCCGCCCAGGATCGGCCCGGCCGCATTCATGGTCCCCTGGGCCGTCGCCGTGAGCGCCAGCCGCATCGGGATGTCCTCGCGCGAACCGAACTCCAGCACCATGGTCTGGGAGCTCATGAGGAATCCCGACTGCGAGGCGCCCAGGGCGAAGAAGGCCACGAAGATCAGGATGCGCGTGCCCGGCGTGAAGCCGCCGATGGCGAAGTGCGCCAGACCGGGAGCGGCCATCAGCAGCACCGTCCCACAGACCCAGACGATCAGCGCCACGATGAAGGTGAAGCGGAAGCCGAAACGATCGCCGGAGAGCCCCCAGATCATGTTCGTCAGGGTGTCGGAGCCCAGCGAGATCAGCGACAAAAGCCCGATGTTCGCGCCGTCGAGCTTCATCGAGTGGCCGGCGTAGAGGATGTAGAACGGCGCGGCGACCCGGCCCGCCGTGGCCAGGGTCTGGGCGACCATGAAATAGACGAAGCTGGGGTCCTGGCGGAACAGGGCCGGGAACTCGCGCACTCGCGCCATCAGGCGCGTCTTGGTGCGCACGGTCGGCGGGATCGGCTCGCGCATCAAAAGGCCCAGCGCGGTCAGGCCCGCGCTGGTGAGCACGAAGGCGACCAGGAAGGTGACGCCGTAGCCGTTGCCGAAGATGTTCTTCTGGATGAGGTAGGCCCCCGCCCACCAGGCCAGCGCGGCCGCGATCGCGCCGCCGGTCACGTTGCGCAGGGCCTGCAGCGCTCCACGGCGGGTGATCGGGATCACCTTGGCCAGCAGCAGCTGGAAGGCGACGCCCTGCGCGCCCTGGAAGATCCCCAGCAGGAACAGGAACGCCAGGACCGTGATCAGCAGGGACTTGCCGTGCAGGAAGAAGCCGGCGAGGCCCATGCCCAGGATCTGCACCCGCATCAGCGTGCCCATCAGTATGGACACCGGGAGCACCTTCTTGCGGTGCTCGATCTCGGTCGCCCCGATCACCGGCGAGACGATGCCGCCCAGCTGCTGCAGCGATTGCCCCAGGCCCACCACCAGGGCCGAGCCTCCCGACAGCATGCTCAGATAAGCCGGCATGATGGTGAGGCTGTTGACCAGGCGAAAGCCAGTCATCCCCAGCATGCCGTGGAGGAAGTGGCCGGCAAAGTTACGCGGGAGATTGTCCCACACGAACTTGTCGTACGCCGCCTCGGCCTCGGCGATCGATGGCTCTCCCGCCGCCGCGACGGCCGCTTCCGGCACCAACTCAACGCCGGCCTCGGCCACGGGCAAACACCTCCCAAAAAACGGTGAGGTTACCTAATCGTGATTCACCTGCAGGGAAAGCGCCCGTCCCTCCCCTTTATGGGGCCTTTATGGGAGGGTGGCGCGCCGCAGGCGCGACGGGTGGGGAACGCCGGGGGAGAAGAGAGGCCTCGCCAAGCCTACACTTCCCCACCCGTCTCCTCGCTGCGCGAGAAGACACCGTCCCCATGAAGGACCATGAAGGGGAGGGAAAACTCAGAAGACCTCGAAGAGGCCCGCGCCGCCCATGCCGCCGCCGATGCACATGGTGACCACGGCGTGCTTCACATTGCCCCGGCGCTTGCCCTCCTGCAGCACGTGTCCCGAAAGGCGCGCGCCGGTCATGCCGAAGGGGTGGCCGATGGAGATCGAGCCGCCGTTGACGTTGTACTTCTCCGGATCGATGCCCAGCGTATCCCGAGCGTAGAGGCACTGGCTGGCGAAGGCCTCGTTCAGCTCCCACAGGTCGATGTCCTCGACCTTCAGGCCGTGGCGCTCGAGCAGGCGCGGCACGGCGAAGACTGGGCCGATGCCCATCTCGTCGGGCTTGCAGCCGGCCACCGCCCAGCCCTTGAACACGCCCAGCGGCTTGAGGCCGCGGCGCTCGGCCTCCTTGGCCTCCATGAGCACCACCGCCGCGGCGCCATCGGACAGCTGGGAGGCGTTGCCGGCGGTGATGTACTTGCCCGGGCCGCGCACCGGTTGCAGCTTGGCGAGACCGTCATAGGTGGTGTCTGGACGGTTGCACTCGTCGCGATCGACCGTGCAGTCGACGATGGTTTCTTCCTTGGTGTCCTTGTTGACCAGCTTCATCTTGGTCTTCATCGGCACGATCTCGTCGCGGAACTTGCCACCCTGCTGGGCGGCAGCCATGCGACGCTGGGATTCCAGCGAAAACTCGTCCTGGGCTTCGCGGCTGACCTTGTAGCGCTCGGCGACGATGTCGGCCGTGTCGATCATCGGCATGAAGATGTCGGGATACATCTCGGTCAGGCGCGGATCGTTGTTGCCCTGGCCGACGCCGCCGCCGGGGAAGCTGATCGACTCCACGCCGCCGGCCACGACCACGTCCGCCTGGTCCTCGCGGATGTAGTTGGCGGCCATGGCGATCGTCTGCAGGCCGGATGAGCAGAACCGGTTCACGGTCACGCCGGAGGTGGTGATCGGCAGGCCGGACAGCAGGGCCGCCTGGCGGCCCAGGTTTCCGGAGCCGTGCGCGACGTTGCCGATGAAGCAGTCTTCCACCGCCTCCTTCTCGACGCCGGCGCGCTCGACGGCGTGCTTCACCGCGTGGGCGGCCATGGAAACGGTGGGCGTGATGTTGAATCCGCCCCGGCCCGACTTGGCCAGGCCCGTCCGGGCATAGGAGACGATCACGGCTTCACGCATGGGGCATTCCTCCCTTCGAGGCTCAATTTCTGGAAAATCCCGTACACGTTCCCCATCGGCCCCGCCAGTGGCAAGGACCTCGCCGGCCGGGGCGGCGTGGGACGGGCGTCAGCCGCCTCTGGATCGCCGAGGAACGATGGCCAGCACCGTGAAGACCATGGTCCCCGCGAAGAGAACGACGGCCGTCGGCAGGACCGGCGCCACGTTGGCCTCGCTGGCGAAGAGGCCGGTCAGCATGGGCCCCGCGCTGCCGCCCAGGAGCTGGGCGCCGGCGGTCAGCATGGCGGCGCGGCGCGTGGGGTCGACCTGGATCAGCAGGGGCGTCGAGAGGGAGAGCCCGACGTTCCACAGGAAGCCCAGCAGCAGGGCGGCGGCCATGAAGGCCGCGCCGCCGTGCGCCCAGGCCATCACGGCGACGACCACGAGATAGCCGGCGGCCACGGCGATATAGCTGCGGCCCGGCGGAATCTTGGGGCCTACCGCGACCATGAACACCGCTCCGCCCACCTGCATCGCCAGGGAAGCGGCGATGGCGGCGGAGGCGAGACCCGGGCTCGCCCCGTCCATCCGCGCCAGCTCGTCGGCAAACACCCACACCCCGACGATGCCCGCCATCAGCAGGAAGGCGGCTGCGAGGCCGAACACCCCTGGCAAGCTGAGCGCGCCGCGGCCGGTCTCCGGCCTGGGAAGATCTGGAAGGTCTGCGGGGATCGCCATCAGCAGGGGCGCGCACAGGGCGGCGAAAGCGGCCAGGGCGACGAGGCCGCCATTGGCCCCCAGAGGCGAGGCGAGGAAAGGCAGCGTGGCCGCCAGCGCCGCCTGGCTCACCGACTGGGCGCCGACGAACAGCGCCGTCAGACGCGCCGCCGCCGGATGCCGCGTGATGATCCCAACGACGATCCACACCAGCACGCCGCCGCAGGCGCCGGCGAGGCCGCGGCAGAGGACGAAGGCCTCGCCGCTTGTCGCCAGCGACGCGACATTGGCCAGGACCAGGCCAAGGCACCCGGCCGCGCCCCACAGCCTCATACGCCGGTGCTGCAGCACCGCCGCCATCCCTCCGGACACTACGCCCAGGGCCAGCATCTCCACCGTAGCCGCCTGCGTCAGCTGGCCCACCGTGAGGCGGTGCGCCGTGAGCAACGCGCCCAGCACAGCTGGCTGGACGCCCAGCATCAGCAGGGCCACGCACCCCAGGCACAGGGCCGAGGCGACCGCCGCGGGCGGCGAGGCCCTGGGCGCCGGGTCGGCGACGACCAGCGGCTCGAACCGCGTCTCCAGTTCGGGCGCGACCGCGCCATGCCCGCCGTTCACGATGATCGAACCTCCGGCTTCGCGCCCTGGGGCGTGGGGCTAGTAGTGATAGTTCAGCTCCATCCCGAACGTCCGCGGCCTGCCCAGCACCGGCGTGAGCAGGCCGAAGGGACTGGTCAGGTCCGTCGAGGTCAGGGCGTACTCGGTGTTGGTCAGGTTGCGGATGTAGATCCCCGCCGACCAGCCCTTGCGACTCTGGTAGTCGATGTTGAGGTTATGCTGCCAGTAGGCGTTCTGCTGGATGTACGGATCGTTGGTCGAGTCGAAGAACTCGTGGCTGCGGTAGTCGGAGTTCCAGCGGAAGTTGATGCCGTCGCCGTTGGGCAGCGGCGCCCGGTACTCCGCCGTCGCCACGAAGGTGAAGTGGGGCGCGTTGGCCAGCTGCTTGCCGTCCAGCGGCGTCGACCCGGTGAACTCGGGCAGGCCCGCCTGGTCGATCTTGGCCTGCAGCCACGCCGGCTGCAGCTCGATCGTCAGGCCACGGAACGGCCTCGCGGTCGCGTCGATCTCGAGCCCCTCGGTGTGCGCCTTGTGCGCATTGGCCAGGATCTGGGTGGTCTCCTCGATCGGTCCCACGGCCGAATTGATCAGCTGCGGCACGCTGGCGAAGATCTGCTCGTCCCGATAGTCGTTGTAGAACAGCGCCGCATCGAACACGAGGCGATGATCGAAGAAGGCGGTCTTTGCGCCGATCTCGTATGAGGTGACGTATTCCGGCTTGACCGGCTTCAGTTGCAGCAGGGCCTGCTGTTCGATGTTGCTCAGGAAACTGCCGTTGAAGTCGCCGCTCTTGAAGCCCGTCGCGGCGCTGGCGTAGCCCATGATGTCGTCGGTGAAGTGATAGGCGAGCGCCGCCCGCCAAGTGAAGTTGGCGGCCGACTGCGCCTCGTTGGCCAGGATGATGTCCTGGAGAGGTCCGTAGACGCCGATGCCGCCGTCCTGGAACTGGGTCGAGCCGTCGTAGTCGAAGGTCTTGCGCTCATAGGTGAAACGCCCGCCCAGCGTCAGGGTCAGCCGCCCGAGGTTGTAGTCGCCCTGACCATAGACCGCCGCCGAGTCCGTCACCTGCAGGCTGTTGTCGAACGAGCGCTGCGCGACGCCGTCGAACGCGCCGGGCCCCGGCGGTATGCCGAAGCCGCCGAAATTGTCGCCGTAATAGAAGAGGTAGAGCGGCTGGTTCTGGCGCAAGTGCTCGTGCAGGTAATAGGCGCCCAGCACCCAGTTGTAGTTCTTCTCGTTCTCTGCCGCCCTGAACTCCTGGGTCCAGGTCGTCGAGCGAACGCCGTAGTCGACGGCCAGCACCTGGTCCGGACCGCCGTCGCTGTTCTCGGGGAAGAACTTCCAGTTGTACTGATATGACGAGATGGAGGTCAGGGTGATGTGGCCGATCGTGTAGTCGGCGCGCAGCATGTCGATCTCGTTGAGGACTTGCAGGTCCTCGGTGCGGCTCCATTCGCCGGACCAGAAGCTCTTGGGCGTCCCATAGCCGTAGAGGTCGACGCAATCGCCGGCGAACGCCTGGGCCACCGAGCAGACGGTCGGCGAGGGCGTATTCTGGGTGCCCGGGACGAGGGTTCCGATGTGGCCATATTCCGTCGGGAGGTTGCGCTCATAGCCGGTCGTCGAGATGAACGAGACCTTCAGGTCGTCCGTCGGCTTGTAGAGGAGCGACAGCCGGATCGCCTCGTTGTTCGTCCCCGACGCCGGCGTGTTGTTCAGCTCGTTCCACATGTAGCCGTCGGAATGGTTGTAGACGACGGCGATGCGCCCATCGAGGTTGCTGGTGATCGGTCCCCCGACCGCGCCCACCACGTAGATCGTGTTGTAGTTGCCGTACTCGAGGTGGAAATCGCTGGTGAACTGGTCGGTCGGCTTGTTGGAGGTGAAGACCAGGGCGCCGCCGCTCGTGTTGCGTCCGTAGAGCGTGCCCTGCGGGCCCTTGAGCACCTGGACCTGGGCGAGGTCGAAGATGGAGAAGGCCTGGGCCGAGGGCGCGCTGATGTAGACATCGTCGATATAGATGCCGTTGGGCCCGGCGTTGTTGGAATCGAAGTCGTTCAGGCCGATGCCGCGGATGGTGATCAGCGGCTGGTTGCCGCTGCCTTCGGGATTGGCGATGGTGACGTTGGGCGTGATCTGCCCGATGTCCTCGGTCTGCTTGATCCCCACGGCTGTGAGTTCGCGGGACGAGATCGACTGCACCGACACCGGTACGTTCTGGATGTTCTCCGTGCGCCGTTCTGCGGTGACCGTGATCTCCTCGACCTGGGTGCTGGGCGACGGCGGAGGGGCCGTCTGGGCCTGAGCCGCGCCAAGGCCACCGGCCGCCAGCGCCACTCCTGCGGCCCCGGCCCTCAGCCGGCCGCGCAGGGACTTTCGAACCGAGTGGACAAGCATCTTCCCGCACCCCCTCGCTAGGCCGCCTTCAGGCGGCCGGGCTCATCGACCCAGCCATGCCATATGTTAGTCTTAGCTATGGCTAGTTAGGACTATGGAAACACGCCTTCTCGAGTATGACAACCTCAGAACCGGCCTTGGCGCGCGAACCGGCGCCTACTCCTTCCCCCGCCCCTGCTGGCCGTAGGTCCTGAACTTGGCCAGCACGCGCGCCATCTCCGCTTCGTCGAGCAGGTTGGGGCCGCCGATCGCCAGGGTTCCCCAGTAGATCGCCGCCTGTTCCTCGATCTCCTCGGCGATGGAGAGGGCGCGGTGGAGGGTGCGGGCGATGGCGATCTGGCCGTGGTTGGCCAGCAGGGCGGCGAAGCGGCCGCCGAGCGCATCGACCGTGGCGTCGGCCAGCTCCACCGAGCCGAAGGTGGCGTAGGGCGCCACGGGCACGCTCGAGCCCCCGCTCACCCCGACCATGTAGTGCATCGACGGGATCTGCCTGCCGGCGCAGGCCAGGATGGTGGCGTGGCGCGAGTGGCAGTGGACCACCGCATTGATGTCCGGCCGGCGCAGCAGGATCTGGCTGTGCATCTGCCATTCGCTCGAGGGGCGCGCCCCTTCGGAGGCCCAGGTCCCGTCGGCGCGGACCTGCACCACCTGTTCGACATGCAACTGGTCGGGCGGGACGCCGGTGGGGGTGATCAGCATATCCTCGCCATGACGGACGGAGGCGTTGCCCGACGTCCCGCGGTTGAGGCCCCGCGCGTCCATCGCCTTCATGATGTGGACGAGCTGGGTTCGAAGCTCGGTCTCGGCCTGGTCCATCAGTTTCCTCCGATCGGAAGGGTGCGCATCGCCTCGGCCGTCTCCTCGAACCCCTTGAGCTTGCCGAGCGTGCCAAGGCCCATGGCCACCAGGGCCGCCGTGGCCGTGGCGAAGCGGCAGGCCTCCAGCGGCGCCCAGCCGCGGCCAAGCGCGGCGATGAAGCCGGCGCAATAGGAATCGCCGCAGCTGGTGGTGTCCAGCGGTTCGATCGCGTGGGCCGGAAGCCGCCGCCGCATCCCGCCGATCGCCGCGAGGGATCCGCGGGCGCCGTCCTTGATCACGCACGCCTTCGCGCCCCAGCGAAGGAACTGGTCGATCGCGGCATCCAGGTCTTCGGTCCCCGTGAGGAACGTGGCCTCGGCGGCGCTGGGCATGAAATAGTCCACGTGCGGCAGCAGGCGCCTCAGCTCTTCCGGCGCCGAGCGGCGTGGCGAGATCAGGTCGCAGGTGACGATGGCGCCGGAGTCCTTGGCGGTCCTCAGCAGCTCCGCCCCGGCCCCGCCGTCGACCGCCGGGCCGCCGACCCCGCCATAGTGCACGAACCGCGCGCGGCGGGCGGCGGCCAGGGCCGCCTCGTCCGCCGCCGCCGTGGCGGCTGCGCCGGGCGCGTGGAAGCTCGAGCGCCTCCCGCTCGCCTCCACCGTCAGCAGGGTCGTCGAGGTGGTCTGGCCCGGCCGCACCGCCAGCAGGCTCGTGTCGACGCCCACCGCGGCGAAGCCTTCACGCACGAAGCGGCCGTTGAGATCGTCGCCCACCGCGCCCAGGATCTGGGTCGGCGCTCCCAGCCGCGCGGCGACCATCGCCGCTCCGCCCGCCGTGCCCGCCGGGGCGCAGACGATCCCCTCGATCAGGCTCGCGCGCTCGGTGCGCGTCAGCTCCTCGATCGGCCGCGCAACGATGTCCAGGGTGGTCAGCCCCACCGCCAGCAGTGCGGAGTCCACTCAGCCCCCTTCCCCGGCGCCCTTGACTGGCCGGCTCGCCACCGTAAGGTAGTCTATACTATCCTAGAGGTGCAACATGGCTTGGACGAACAGCGCTGACCGGGCCCTGCGGGACCGCGCCCAGGCGGTCATCCCCAACGGCATGTATGGCCACCAGTCGGCGGCCCTGCTGCCGGACGACTATCCCCAGTTCTTCGGCAAGGCGCAGGGCGCCTACCTCTGGGACGTCGATGGCAACCAGTACATCGACTACATGTGCGGCTATGGCCCCAACCTCTTCGGCTACGGCCACGAGGCGATCAACAAGGCCTACGTCGATCAGCTGAAGCTCGGCGACGCCATGACCGGGCCCGGTGCGGCCATGGTCGAGCTCGCCGAGGCTATGACCGCCCAGGTCTCCCACGCCGACTGGGCGATGTTCTGCAAGAACGGCACCGACGCCACCACCATGGCCATGATGGTCGCCCGCAGCCATACGCGAAAGAACGTCATCATCCGCGCCAAGGGCGCCTATCACGGCTCCGCCCCCTGGTGCACGCCGGTGAAGGTCGGCACGGCCCCGTCGGACCAGGCCAATCAGGTCTTCTGCGACTACAACGACATCGAGAGCCTGGAGGCGGCGGTGCGCCAGGCGGGGCCGGATCTCGCGGCCATCTTCGCCTCGCCGATCAAGCACGACACCTTCGTCGACCAGCAGCTGCCCTCGTCCGACTACGCCCGCCGCGCGCGCGAGCTGTGCGACGAGCATGGCGCCCTCCTCATCGTCGACGACGTGCGGGCGGGCTTCCGCCTGGCCCGCGACTGCAGCTGGTCGCTCGTCGGCGTGAAGCCCGACCTGTCGTGCTGGGGCAAGGCCATCGCCAACGGCCATCCGATCTCGGCCCTGCTCGGCTCCAACACCTGCCGCCAGGCGGCGGGGACTATCTTCGCCACCGGCTCCTACTGGTTCGCGGCCGCGGCCATGGCCGCCGGCGTCGTCACCCAGCGGCTGATCCGCGAGACCGACTATCTCGAGCGCACCATCGCGCTGGGCGAGCGGCTGCGGCGGGGCCTGGACGAGGCGGCGCAGCGCCATGGCTTCGCCCTGCGCCAGACCGGCCCGGCACAGACGCCGCTGATCATGTTCGACGACGACCCCGGCTACTCGAAGGGCTATCTGTGGAACGCCGCCCTGCTCAAGCGCGGCGTCTACTTCCACCCCTGGCACAACATGTTCATGTGCGCGGCCCTGACCGAGGCGGACGTGGACAACACCATCGACCGCGCCGACGACGCCTTCGCCATGGTCAAGGCCGCCGGCCCGCTCGAACCGGTGGCGAAGCTGGCCCGGCTGCGGCGCGCCGCCTGAGCGGGGGACCGCTGATGGCCCTGAGGTCCGAGGCCGGTGTAGGCGCGGAAGGCCCCTCGCCTCTGGACATCGCCGCCCTCCCCAGCCTGTGCGACTTCGGATTCACTGGCGGGCGGAATGGCTTTCGCGCCTTCTGCGCCCGGGCCTTCGCGCCAGGCGCGCCGCCCTTCCTGCGCTCGGACGAGGGCCAGTTCGTCGTCTTCCGCCATGAGGACCTGCGCGCCTTCGGCGCCATGGCCGCGGTCGGCAACGTCCCGCCCGCCATCCTCTTTCCGACCCTGGCCGAGGCCTGGACCGGCCAGTCGTCGCCAGGCGCGGCCTTCGCCGGCGTCATCGCCAACCAGGCCTTCACCGCCAATCCGCCGATCCACGCGCCGCTGCGAAGGATGCTGCTCGACCAGCTCGGCCCCCGCCCGGTCGCCGCCATGGAGCCCCTCGCGCGGGAAACGGCGCTCGGGATCGTCGAAGACCTGCCCTTCGAGGGCGAGGCCGACATCGTCGCGGATGTCGCTGAAAAGCTCACCAGCCGCTTTTTCGGCGCCGTGCTGGGCATGACCGCCGAGGAGATCTCCCTCACGGGGTCGGCCATCGGCGCCATGACGCCCTTCCTTAGCGCCGAACGGCACGGCGAAGGCCTCGCCGAGGCCGACCGCGCGGCGGCGGCCTATCGCGCGCTGGTGGAGAGGGCAACCCTGCGGAGCCTCGCCCGCGGCGGTCATCCCATCCTGGAAGCCATGGCCGCCGACCTCGCGCGCGTCGCCTTTCCCGACGATCCCGCCTGCGCAGGCGTCGTTCCCCGCACCCTTGGCGCCTACCTCGCCGGCAACCTCTTCGACGCCTTCCATACCGCCGCCCTCGCAGCGACGAACACGCTCGAGGTTCTGTTGCGCCATCCCGAGGCTTTCGACGCGGTGCGGCGCGCGCCGGATCTCGCCGCCACGGCCGTCGCGGAGGCTCTGCGCCTCGAGCCGCCGGTCATTTTCCTCAAGCGCTGGCTGCTCGACGACGTCGTCTATGGCGGCGCGCTCATCCCCCGCGCGAGCGTGGTCGTCATGCTGTGGGCGGCAGGCAACCACGATCCCGCCGCCTTTCCCGATCCCGAGCGCTTCGACCTCGCCCGCCCGCGGCAGGGCCTCACCACCTTCGGCGGCGGGGGCCATATCTGTCCTGGCCGGCACGTGGCGGGCATGCTGGCGCGGGTGATGCTGGAGACCCTCGTCGCGGAGGGCGTGGAACTCGCGCGACTCGACACGCCCGACTCCTGGATCGAAGGGCATATGATGAGCCAGCTGCGGACCCTGCCAGTCCACGTGAGGCGCCGGGATGGCGAGCCCCCCGCGGGGTGACGATCTCCCTCGCTGAACCTAAAGTCGCGCCTGCTTCGAGAGGACCCTGCATGCCGAGACAGACCGCGGCGGCGCTCACGCCGCCGTTGGACGCGAAATCCCTCCCCCTGCGCCAACGGGGGAAGGACACCTTCGAGTCCATCCTCGCGACCGCCGGCGTCCTCTTGGCGGAAGTCGGGTTCGAACGGCTGACGACCAACCTGGTGTGCGAGCGCGCGGGCCTCACCCCGCCGGCCCTCTATCGCTACTTCCCCAACAAGTACGCCCTGCTCGCCGAGCTCGCCCGCCGGCTGATGGACGCCCAGGACGAGGTGTTCATCGCCTGGATGGAGGACGGCGGCCTGATGGCCCCCACGCTAGAAGAGGGCGTGCAAAGGGCGGTCGCCCTGCGCAAGCAGCTCATCACCCTCACCCGCGCCCAGCCTGGCGGCATGTGGATCCTGCGCGCCATCCGCGCCCTGCCGGTGCTCAGGGAGGTCCGCGTCACCTCCCGCGACAAGGTCCTCGACCGCCACTTCGCTCTCATGCGCACCATCTTCCCCACCGTCGGCGAGGAGCGCCTGCGGACCGCCGTGCGCCTCTCGGAAGAGACCACCTACGCGATGATCGAGATGATCCTGGAGGATCCCACCCTCGATGAGGACCGGGTGATCGAAGAAGCGTCCTGGATGACGATTCCCTACTTCCACCAGCTGGCGGCGCGTTCGACCCCGCGGCGCTGACAGCGGGCGCTCTCCCCCCAACCCCGCAAGGAGGCCTGGGATGCCGTTCAGGAGGCCATCAGATGGACGTCCGGATCCTGACCAGCGCCGACGCCGCGGTGCTCGACCATGTCGCCGACGGCGTCTTCGACGGCCCCGTGATCCCGGCGATGGCGCGCGAATTCCTCGGCGACCCCCGGCACGTCATCTGCGTGGCGATCGAAGATGGCGTGGTCATCGGCTTCGCCTCGGGCGTGCGCTATGTGCACCCCGACAAGCCCTCCGAGTTCTGGATCAACGAGGTCGGCGTCGCCCCTAGCCACCATCGCCGCGGCGCCGGCAAGGCGATCATGTCCACCCTGCTCGCCCGCGCCCAGGCCGACGGCTGCCGCGAAGCCTGGGTCCTCACCGACGAAGACAACACTGCCGCGCGGGCGCTCTACCGCACCGCGGGCGGCTGGGAGAAACCGGCCGGGCTGATGGTGACGTTCGACTTGGCGTGACGCTGGACCGGATCGTCCCTCGCAATGCGCGACTACCCTCAGGGCGACGAGAAGACCCGCTCCAGATCCTGCATCAACTGTCCGTAGCGGACGAAATCGCCGGCAGCGTAAGCCCGCTGCATGTCGTGAAACACGCCTTGGGCGCGCTTGAACCGGTCCTGATCCGTGGCGGCGGGCGGCGCCTCGCCAGCCTGTTCGGCGGGGGCGCCGGCCAAAATAGCCTCCGCCCCGCCAAGTGTGCTCGCCCATTCGATCTTGCGATCGTCCGGCAGAAGTTGGCCGAACACGACGCGGGCGAGGGTCGGAATCTGTGTCTGCTCCGCCTCTATGTATACAGGCTCGATCGCCACCAGGCGCCTGTCCTTGAGTGGCAGGATGATCAGGTTGCCGCGGATGACCCGAGAGCCGTGCTGGTCCCATAAGCTCAGGTCGCCCGAGAACCGGCTATCGGAATTGATCCGCGATTCGATCTGCGCCGGGCCATCCACGAACCGTCCCTTCGGAAAACGGAAGGCGACGAGCTTGCCGTAGTTGTCCCCGTCGGACCGGCCGGCGAGCCATCCGGCCATCTGGTTCTTTCCCGCCACCGACAGCGGCAGCATCAGGATGAATTCCGGACTTTGGTCGCCCGGCAGCTGCGCCATCACATAGTAAGGCGCAAGCTCGATCTCGGTGTCGCGAAAGAGTTCGCGCGGCGCCTCCCATCGATCCTCTCGGTTGTAGAAGGTCGTTGGGTTGGTCATGTGGTACGTGCCGTACATCTCCGCCTGAACCGTGAAGAGATCCTCCGGATAGCGGATGTGGCGGCGAAGATTTTCCGGCATCGCGCTGCGGTCCCTGAAGAGACCTGGCAGCATCTTGCGATAGGCCTTGATGATCGGATCGTCCGTCGCAAACACGTAGAAGGTGACCGAGCCGTTGTAGGCGTCGACGACGGCCTTCACTGAATTTCGCAGATAGTTGCGTCCGTGGAAGGCGGCGACCGAACCATTGTAGGCTTCGCTGTACGGATAGTTCTCCGAACTAGTGTAACCGTCGATGATGTATGAGTAATGATCGCCGTCGGCGACGATATAGGGATCGCGGTCGAAGGAAAGGAAAGGCGCCAGACGCTGCACGCGCTCGACCACGTTGCGGCGGATCAGGACACGGCTCTGCGACGTGAAGTAGTTCGAAATGAACAGCCGCAGGCCGTCGAATTGACGGGCGATAACCAGGCGGCGCCAGAAGTTCGAAAGACGAATGCCGCCGGAGCCGCCATAGACCGTCTCGGCGTTGGCGTCGCCCCGCGGGAAATCGAATTCTTTTTCCGTCGTGTGGACGTAGACCCGGTTCCGCGTCTCCATGCCGTAGTAGATCTCGCCATGCGTCACGACCAGGTCGCCCTTGGCCTGAATCGGAATGTCGTGCGCCCAGAGAACCGGATTTCCGCGATCGTCGATCTCGTTGGCCGGAACCGCGACCACGCCGTAACCATGGGTGTATTTCAGCGCCAGATTGACCCACACCTGCGCGGGGGGCGGGAGTCTTGCGACGTCCAGCTCGCGCGCAGTGATCAAGACCTGGCGCTCGTCGCCGTCGATCTTGTAGCGGTCGATATCGACTTCGCTGAAGGTGTAGTAGGGACGCAGGCCCTGGGTCTGCTGCAGTTGCGGCTCCAGGGCGCGCCAGTCCCAGATGCGCGCATCGCGCAAGGTCGCTGCGTTGTTGTCGAGATCCCCGCGGCTGATTGGACTCGCCGAAAGCGCGAAGGTCTGTTCCTCGAGGTTCGGCGCCTCCAGCCCATAAGCCCGGCGCGTGCCGGCAATGCTGCGCACCAGATAGGGTCGCTCGAGGGTTATCTGGTTGGGGCCGACATAGAATTGCTCGACCGCCGCGGGAACGATCAGGGCGATGACATAGATGGCGGCGAACACTCCCGCCGCCGCAGCCAGGTGCGAGGGCTCGACCAGCCAACGGCGCAGGCGCGGCTGCAGGGCCGCGGTTGCAAGGACCATGGCCGCGGCGAGCCACAAGGCGATCGTCACCCCATAGGCCGGTACCGAGAAGCGGATGTCGCCCCAGGACGCGCCGGCGACCACGGCCGATCGTCCGTTGATGACGAGGTGATACAGGCTGAAATAGCGCGCGACCGCCCAGGCAAGGCACAGGAGCGCGCCCAACATCATCCCCTGGGCGAGCCAGGCGTCCCACGCCTTGGCGGGGACGGCAGCGGGGCGGTCATCCGCCGCCCAGGTCTCGCTGGCCTCGCCGCCCTCGACCAGCGCCAGTTGAGGGCCGCGCCTGCGCCACCGGCGCATCAGGCGCGGATAGACCACGAGGCCGACGCCGAGCCAGCCGAGCATGGCGAAGACTATGATCGTGGTGGCGAGACCGACCACCTGCTCGTAAAGCGGGAGGGCCAGGAGGTAGAAGGAGAGGTCCCTGGCGAATACGGGGTCGGTCACCCCGGACGGGGCCGCGCCGAGAAACGCCGCCAGCGGCGTCCAGAGGTCGATGGAGCCGAGAGCGACCAAGGCCGAAATGGTGAAGCCGGCGAACCACGGCGCGCTCGGAGGCACGACCGGCGCGTATCGGCACGCAAGGCGCAAGTTGTACGCGACGAACAAGCCGCCGAAAACTAAGACCGTAGAGAATATGGCCACGCGCAATCCGAGCGCGAACCAATAGCGATATTGCTGACCCAGTTCGGTGAACCAGTAATTTTGTAGAGATATGCTGATCGCCATCTCGAAGACGACGATCACCAGGACCGACCCGGCGATGTAGGCGAGGTCGCGGTAGATGCGATGGGCCAGGGCGACTGACGGTGGGGCGCCCCGGTGCTGCAGGAAGGTTCTGCCGAGCGGAATCGCCGAGACCAGGACGAGGATCAGGTAGGCGACCGCAAACATGATGCGTTTCCCCAAGGGGTCCTGACCTGGACCTTGGCTTATCACCCATTTTGGCCGATCGAGTCGACGCGCCTTGACGAGTGTCAACGACTACAGAACCCAGTCTCGTGGTGTTCTGCGCCTCTGCGTGGAGATCTCAAGAGCGGCCCGCGCATGATCGATCTCTGGCTTTCGGACTTGAGCCCTTTCCGCTGATAGCGCGCCCCCGCCTATGGCGTCAGCCGCGTCGGCGAGCGGCTCAGGAAGGTCGCCTCGCGGATGCTGGACATCTTGAGCATCACCATGAGCAGCCGCGCCAGCCCCACGCCCATGCCGCCGTGGGGCGGACAGCCGAAGCGGAAGAAATCGAGGTAGCTGCTCAGGGGCTCGAGGTCGTAGCCGCGTTCGACCGCCTGCATCCGGAGCGGCTCGTACCGGTGCTCCCGCTGGGCGCCGGTCGTGACCTCGACGCCATTCCACAGCAGGTCGAAGCTCTGGGTGAGGTCTGGCCGGTCCTCGTGGCGGCGGTGATAGAAGGGTCTCGCCGACACAGGGTAATCGGTCACGAACACGAACTCGTGGCCGAACTCGCGAGCGATGTGCGCGCAGAGCCTTCTCTCCGCCTCCGGGTCCAGGTCGTCACGCTTTGCCGGCTGGTGGCCGGACGCCCGGACGATCGACTGGGCCTCCTCCATGCTCACCCGCGGAAGCGGCGTCGTCGGCGCGTCCAGCCGCACCCCCAGAAGTGCTTCGATCGAGCGGCCATGGACAGCGGCGACCTCGCCCAGCGCTTGCGCGAGCCAGTCCTCCTCCAGGGCCATCAGATCATGGTGCGACGCGGTCCAGGCGACCTCCATGTCGATCGAGGTAAACTCCGTCTCGTGCCGGGACGTGAAGGACGGCTCGGCCCGGAAGGCGGGCCCGACCTCGAACACCCTGTCGAACCCCGCCGCCATGGCCATCTGCTTGTAGAACTGCGGCGACTGAGCCAGGTAGGCGGTGCGGTCGAAATACCCCACCTTGAAGGCTTCGGCGCCGGACTCGCTGAATGTCCCCATCAACTTGGGCGAATGGATCTCGATAAATCCGCTGCGCGCCCAGTAAGCCCGCATGGCGCGCTCGAGCGTCGTCTGCACCTCGAAGATCAGGCGTTGCTCGGGGCGGCGCAGACCCAGGAACCGCCAGTCGATCTGCTTGTCGAGCGACGAGTCGGCGGCGATCGGCGCCGGCGCCGCGGCAAGGCTGTGGACGAACACCTCCGTCGCCTCCACCTCCAGCCCGTGCAGCTTCACCGCCGGCGCATCCCTGACGACGCCGGTCACGGTGACGGCCGACCCGGGCGTGAGGGCCGCGATGCGCTCCGCCAGGGGAACGCCCTCGCCGCCTTTTTCGTGGGTCACCTGAACGGAGCTTCCCTGACTGCTCAGGATGAGGAACTGCATCCTCTTCTGATCACGGACGGTCTCCACCAGACCGTTCAGACGCGCGACCCCGCCCACGCGGCGTCGAAGCGCCTCGACGATCGGCCCGGTTTCGCTGGAAAGCGTTGTCGGTTCCATTTCACCTCCGAAGAGGCCGACCGATCGCGCGCGCCCACGGCAAGGAGGCCCGCCGACCGGGGGCCTCGTGATCCTTGCTTGCTTGCTGGCTTAGCTCAGCGCGTGCAGTGACCATCGACCCCGAAGGGGCCGTTGTTATTGGTCAGCGCTCGCGTGACTTTGAGCATCGGATAATCCTGACAGTTCGTCCGACCGCCGACAAGAGGTCGATTTCACAAACTGTAGGGCGCGACCGCTCCGATGCGGCGACGCTCCGAATAGCTGACCTTTCCGTGTGCGGGTTGGATGGTTAGCCGCCGTTGGCTCGCGGGCCGAACACCTCCGCCATTCGCGGTCGATCGTAGTCCAACAACCACGTGTCAAACCGCCGGTAGAGATGCTAGATAAGCTCGGGCGAAAGGGCGATGATGTCCATCCCGCGATCATCGTACGCGTTCACGACGACGGCCTTCTCAGGGTCTGCCAATTTCGAGAGCACCGGTGCTCGCGGCTCGACGCCGATGTCCTGGGCGATGTTGTTCCAGAGCAGAATGTCCGCCTCATCCCACGACAGCCTGACGGCGCGATGCTCGCAAGGCCAAACGTCTTCGTCGCCTTCGTCGTCCGGGTAGAAATAGTCTTCCCAGGCGGCTTCGGCCTTGTCGGTGGAGACCCCCATTTTTTGGAGCAGCCCGAAGTCGGTGGTGTCGGTCGCCTCGCGACCGTCAGAAGTTATCGACCAGTAGGGACTGGCATAGGCGGCGACTATGGCGAGTGGCCGGTCGAGCGGCAGCGCGGCTCGCGCCAACTGGCGGGCTCGATCATAGGCGCTGGTGAACATGCTGACATAGCTGCCCCCGGTGTTCAGTTCAAATCGGAGTCTGTAGGGAGATCGCCAAATCGCGTCCGCCCAGCATTTGTCCAGGGGCAACACCATACGCCTGCTTAGGGGGTCGATTGGGCGTCCGCAACGGGTCGCCTGCGGTCCCGAACATTACGACCGGAAGCTGCCATTCCCGGCGCGTCCGCCAGCCAGCCGTCGGTCGGACCCTCCCAACCTCGCAGAGGACGGATGGCGGACCGTGACGCCCTCCACGGGCGCAGGCCGCGCCGATACCGCGCTCCGACGCGGTCACGACAGGCTCCATCCGCCCTTCCCCAATCACGCCCCCTGGTTCGGGTTTCGGTGACGCGATGCGAAACCGCCGGGTCTGCCCCTGACTCCAGTGAGACGGCCTTGTATCCCGATCCGGTCTGATACGGGGCGGCCGGACACCACGAGGGCTGACATGACAAAGATGACCCGACCCGAGGATGC
>DATBEN010000170.1:0-12785 GCA_036276055.1 Caulobacteraceae bacterium | reverse complement strand
CTCCGGCAAGGCGAGGAAGATCGGGCCGGTCAGTTCTTCGCGGCGGCGGCCGACTGTGCGGAACGGCAGGGGGCGCTTGGCTGGGCGCTCAGGACCGCGCTCAGCGTCGCACGATCCGCGACGGACCGCGACGCGCAACGGACCTCGAGGGAACGCCTCTCCGACCTGCTGCACAGATTTAGAGAGGGCGAGGACACGGCCGATCTTCAAGCCGCGGCGCTCTTCCTGGCGCGTGGGTCGAGTTGACTGCGTTCGCCTCGAGAACCGCGGCCCTATTGCCCCCCGGGGGGTCACGTCTCGGCGCGCATTTGAGCGGGCGCGCCGAGTGCGAAGGCCGTCGAACACGGGCAGAGCAGGCGCGCTTCCGCCACGAGGCTGTCTGCCTGATCCGCCTCCAGCCCTGGGAGTCGCGCGACGATGTCGAACGAGAGGGCGTCGACACCGTCCGACCGGTGAAGGCTGACGCTGCACGTGACCTCCGCGCGGGCCAGCTCGATCGTCCGCCGCCGCGCCGCGACGCTCAAGGCTCCTGAAAAGCAGGCGGCGTACGCCATCGCGACGAGCTGTTCCGGGTTCGAGCCCGCTCCGGAGCCTCCGAGCTCACGGGGATAGGACAGATCGAGGCTGATCTTGCCGTCGGAGGTTTCGACGTGCCCTTCCCTGCCCGCGCCTGTGGAGACGGCTGTGGCGATGTAGATCGCAGTCATGTGGACGCAGGCTCCGGTCTTCAGGCCTGAGCGCCGCCCATCGCAGACGACCAAGCCGCGCAGCCGTTGACGATTGCGTCCGGGTTTGCAGGCGCCAGAGCCCAACCTCTCACACGGCGCGGGGCGGGAATATTGTAGGAGATTGACGGGATGGCCGTCGCGAGAGTTCGCGACCGATGACTCGCTGGACCCATACAAAAGCAAATAACGCGGTCCAATAACCCGCCACGCTCCCTTCTATTCTTGGCGACGAGACGCGGCACCCGCGCGCTTTGTCTCGCCAAATCCTGATGCGTTTGCGGGGAGCAGAGACGCAACGCACCAGGCTCTGTCCTTCGTGAATTCCAGCAGCGGCCGAGCAGGCGACGGATCCGGCTTCTTAGCGTCAACTTCCAACAGACAACCTGGCGCCGCCGGAAGCTTCGATATGCTGTCCGGTCACCCACCGGAAGTCATCCGAAAGCACAGCTGCAATCACGGCGCCCACGTCGTCGGCTTGACCGAGACGGCCAAGCGCAGTCATTTCGACGATCCGCTGAACGGCTTCCGGATACTTATCGTAGGCGTCGTCGCCGATGCGCGTGCGGGTGGCGCCCGGCGCAACGGAGTTGACGCGGATCCCGCGACGGCTGAATTCCTTGGCCATGTAGCGCGTCAAAGTCGTCAGCCCGCCCTTCATGGATGCGTAGGCGGAAGCTCCCGCCGCCATACCGCTCTGGAAAATTGAATTGCTCGTCACGTTTACGATCGCGCCGCCGTCTGCGAGCACCGGAAGCAGAGCCTGGGTCAGGAAGTACGGACCCTTGAACAGCACACGCATGTAGGCGTCGAAGAGCTCTTCGGTCGTGTCTTCGAAAAACGCGATCTGCAAGAAGCCCGCGTTGTTGACGAGATAGTCGAAGGAAGAGGCTCTCCATTCGCTATCCAGCGCCGCGACCACCTCGTCCTTGAAGGCGACGAAGCCGGCGCTCTCACCGACGTCGAGACGCAAGGGAACGGCCTTGGCGCCCCTTTGCCTGACCGCCTCGACCACATCGCGCACGCGGTCCTCGTGGCTGTTGAACGTCACGAGGCAATCGACGCCACGCTCGGCGAGGGCGACGGCGGTCGCGCCGCCGATGCCCGAACTGGCGCCTGTGATGATGGCGATCTTGCGCATGAGGTCTCCTGATCGAATGTTGCGGTAGAAAGACCTAGCTCACGCCAGTCCGTACGGACTATAATGTGCCGTCCACAAAACGTTACGGATCGTCCGGAAGATGGAACCGCTTGCCGATGTGATCACCTTGCTGCGCCCGCGCGCGGTCGGAACGAAGGTGATCCATGGGGCTGGCCGTTGGGCTGTGCGTCGTTCGCGCGTGGCGTATGCCGGCTTCGGGCTCGTGCTGGCCGGCGAATGCTGGCTGACCGTCGACGGCCACGAGACCTTGCGTCTCATCGCCGGCGATTTCGTCCTGATGCCAGCCAGCCGCGCCTTCACGATCGCCAGCGACGCCGCATGCGAAGTCGTCTCGCTCGACGCGCAAGAGGCGCTGGCCTGTCAGGCCGGCGAGGTGCGGTATGGCGATCCCGATCTCGAGGCAGAGTTCAAGCAGCTCGGCGGCTATTTCGAATTGGACTCCATCAACCGCGGTCTGCTCGGCGGTCTGCTGCCGAGCCTTGTCCATATCCGGGCCTCCGATCCTGCGGCGGGGCGGCTCAAGCGCACGATAGACTCGATCGTCGAGGAGGCGCTCGCCGACCGACCAGGCCGCGATCTTGTCGTCGATCGTCTTATCGAGGTTCTGCTCGTCGAGGCTCTCCGGTTCCGCTCCGAAGGCGTCGACGCCATCGGACAACCCGGCCTCCTCGCGGGGCTTGCCGATCCGCTTCTCGCCCGCGCCCTGAGGCGACTGCATGGCGACGTGGCCCACGCCTGGTCGGTGGAGGAGCTCGCCAGGGAGGCGGGCCTATCCCGCTCGGCCTTCAGCGAGCGCTTCGGCCAGAAGGTCGGGGCGCCCCCGATGCAATATCTGATGGAGTGGCGCATGGCCCTGGCCAAAGCCATGCTCCAGCGGGGCGCGCCCCCCTTGGAAGCTGTTGCGGCCGCGATCGGCTATCAGTCGGCCAGCGCCTTCAGCACCGCCTTTCGCCGAGAGGTCGGCAGCCCGCCCAGTCAGTTCGCTCGCACCGCAACCGGCTGACCATCAGGCGGTTGGCCCGGCCTCGCGCCGCGCCAGCAGACGCTGTGCGCCGACTTCCTCGCCGCGCACCACCATCTTCTTCAGGTTGCGTGGATTGGTGCCGAGCATGCGGACGCTCCGCGCACGTTCCGGAGGCATGAAGATCTCCAGGGCCTTGCGGTCCATGGCGTCGATGACCACGCCGGCCACATAGTCGGCCGTCACCGGACGGGAGGAAAAACAGAGCGGAGCCTCGTCGCTGGCGGCTTCCTGTTCGAGCATCGGCGTCTCGGTCGAGGTCGGGTGGACGATGGTAAAGGCGAACGGACTGTCGCGCTGCTCGATCGCGAAGGCGTGGTGGAAAGCGCGCAGCGCATGCTTGGCGGCCGCATAGCTCGCCAAGCCGGGAAACGGCAGGAAGGCCGTCATGCTGCACACGGTGACGAATTGGCCGCTCCCCTGCCCCCGGAAGCGTGGAAGGATCGCCAGCATGCCGGTCAGCGGCCCCATGAAGTTCACCTCCATCGTCCGCTGGTGCTGGATGATCGTGACATTCTCCGCTCGCCCGACATTGACGATCGCGGCGTTGTTGATCAGCACATCGACTCGGCCGAAGCGCGACCACGCTTGGTCGAGAGCCTTCTCCCACAAGGCCGGCTGGGTGATGTCGAGGTGCGCGGGAAGCGCGGCCTCGCCGATCGCTCCGGCCACAGCGTGGGCGCCTGGAAGATCGATGTCCGCAACGACGACCTGATCGCCCCGCTCGGCGGCGCGGCGGGCGATCGCCGCACCGATTCCGCTTGCCCCGCCGGTGACAAACAAGACTTTGGCTTTTCTTTTGGGCATTGGACTCTCGAAGGCCTTGCGCTGTGCCGGTCGCGGCCGCGTGGATGGCGCCGGAGTCCTGTAGCCCAGGTCGCCAGCGCCGCCCCTTCACAACCGATCTACTCACTATGGCCAGTGCGTGGACGTATCGCAATTCCACTACTTCAGGTCATTGTGCGTTGTAATTGTGCATTCGATAAATGAATTCGTGGCGTCATCGTCGGCACGCGATTGCCTTCGAATTGGTTAAAGCCCACCAAATCGACCCCAAACGTCGTAAATGGCTCGATTCAAGCTATCGGCCTAAAGGCATCTCACTGACCGATGACCTGAAATGTGGCATCTACGTCCTTTAGCCCTCCCCTACGCCGGGACTAGCTTCTTGCGGGCGCCGGGTGCGGTTCCCGACGATATCGGCTCTCGTCCGGGCGTCGTCGGCGAGCTTCCGGAAAGCCAGCACTGACCCCTGCCGTCAGCCGGGCGGTCCTTGCGGCAGGTCCAGGCCATACTCGCCAAGAACGGAGCGTGCTGCGACATGGTCCCGGGTCCCGGCGCCCTCAGTAAAGCTGGCCAGCAACGGCTTGAGCACTTCCGCAGCCGCGCTGCGGCGGCGGCGTGCGAGACTCGTGGCGGCGCGAAGGGCCCAGGCGCGTGCGCCCTGCTGCTGCGCCACGGCGAGGGCGGCCTCGAAAAGAACCTCGGCGGCGACGGGCTCCTGCGTGAGCTCGCCGCGGACGCGTTGCACCTCGCTCCAGATCCAGCGCTCGCCGGTGTGTTCGATCCGTTGCAGGAGGCGATCCGCCAAGTCCCGGGCGATGTCCGCAGCCCCAGCTTCACCCAGAGCCGAGGCAAGCTCAATCAAGACCGAAGCATATCGAGGATGAGCACAGTCCGGCGGCAGCCCTCCGGTCAGGAAGGATCGGCCCGGACCAATGTCGCCGCGTCGCGCGGCAACCGCCGCCCGAAGGGCTTGAGCCCAGGTGCGGTAGTTCAGCGGGGCGCCACGCGCGACACAATCATCGAGCATGGCGACGTAGCGGTCTGCCGCCGCCAAGTCGCCAGCGCACAGGGCAAGCGCGGCGCAGGCGTCCGCGAGCACTGCCGCTCGACAGAATTGGCTCCCGGTCGCTTCTGCGCGTTCGAGGTTCTCTTGCGCCGCCGCCATGGCCGTGTCGGGCGTCCCGCTCAGCCATGAGATGGAGACAAGCGTGTTGCGCGACATCACGAGCGGATCGTAGTCGTACCAGGCTATTCGCGCGCTGGTGCTCCAGGTCGGGCTCAGCACCTGCGCGCGTTCGCCCGAGGCGCGAGCGGTTGCGAGGTTGCCTCTGAGCAGCTCCGAAACGCTGACCATTCGTTCGGCTACGGTTTTTTCCGACGAATCTCCGCGCTCGCTGGTGAGCTGGCGATAGAGAAGCGCGGCCTCACACGCCTTGGGAACGTCGGGCGCGGCAATGTGGGCGTTCCACAGGCACCATTTGGTGCGTAGGTGCGCATGGACATCGTCGAAGCGATCCGCGAGATCCAAGACCCGGTTGGAGGCGATTTCGGCGCGGACCGGGTCATGCGGGGTGAAGTCCAGCAATGCGTGAAGCAGTGCAATATTGAGCATCATTTCGTCGCGGCTGTTCAGCTCGACGACCCTCAAGGCCGCTTCGATCCTGCGTCGGCATTCGTCGGCTCTACTGAGGCAGATCCAAATCGGGATGGCCGCAAACGTCAGTGGCGCGGTGAACGACGGGTCGCCATCCGCGGACAAGGACCAGTCAAGCGCGGACTGCGCGTCCTGGATGCGATTGCCGAAGTAGTCCAGCCACTCGAGCATCGGACCCGCATCGAGCGCGGCCTTCTGATTCCTGAGGGCCTCCATCGTCCAATTCGCGTGTCTGGCCGCCGTCGCCGGAAGCTCGCCAGCGGCCTCCAGCTTGAGTCGTGCATAGTCGCGCGTGGCGTCCAGCAATCGGTACTGGACGGGAGAGCGATGCTCATCGATTGAAACAAGGCTCTTTGAGACAAGGCCGGCGAGGGCCTCTCGCGCATCGGCCGATAAGGATTCGGCGGCGACAGTCTCGGCCGCTTCCAGAGTGAACGAGCCGACGAACGTCGACAAAGCGCGAAGCAACATCGCTTCGTCCGGGGACAGGAGATCGTAACTCCAATCCAGGGTCGCGCTCAGCGTGACATGGCGCGGCGACGCCGTGCGGCGTCCGGGCCAAGAGAGCCGCAGTCGACTGTCGAGTAAGTCGAGCGTCGTCGCCAGGCCGAAGGCGTCGACCCGTCCGGCGGCAAGTTCGATCGCCAAGGGGATTCCATCCAACTTGCGGCAGATGTCGGACACCAGCAGCGCTTCGGCCGGCCCGTGCTCGATCCGACCACCGCTCGCAGTCGCACGCTCGACGAAAAGCTGAGCGGCGGGATAGGCGCAGACCTCTTCGTACGACAACTGCGCGGAGGGCGGCGGAGCCTCGAGCGCAGCAAGACGATGCACGTGTTCTCCTGGGACGTTCAGGGGCTCGCGGCTGGTCGCGAGGATATGGACCTGTGGCGCGCTCTCGCAGACGGACGCGGCCAGCGTCGCCGCGCCTTCGATCACGTGTTCAGAACTATCGAGGATGAGCAGCAGGCGGCGCGACCGCAGTTCCGCGACGACGGCGGACATGGGATCGCTCCCCACGCCGGTCAGATGCAGGGCCGTGGCGACCGCGCTGGCGACGCCCGTATCGCTTCGCTGGATCGCGAGATCGACGAACGCCACTTGGCCTGCGAACTCGGGCGCCATGCGATGAGCGAGCGCCAGCGCAACCGTCGTCTTGCCCATGCCGCCTGGACCCACGAGGGTGACGAAACGCTCGATCGCGACCACTCGCTCCAGATCATCGACCACTGCGTCGCGTCCGATCATTCCCCCAAGAGGGGGTGGCGCAGCGAGTCGGTTGTGCTCACGGGGCGAGACGGCGACGGGGACGAGGCCTGCCTGGCGCGAGATCGGCGCGACGAAGCAATACCCGCGGCCGGCAATGTTGGACACATAGCGGGCCCGTGGGTCCGTCCCGCCAAGGGCCTTGCGCAGTACGCTGATCTGGACGCGAAGGGCGGTCGGCTCGACGTTGACCCCTCGCCAGGCGCTGGCGAGCAACTCCTCGGCGCTCACCACCTCGCCCTCGTGCTCGACGAGGCGCAGAAGGATGTCCATCGCGCGACCTCCGATCGCCACCGGGACGCCTTGGCGAAGGAGCAGCCGCTCTGCGGGACGAAGCTCGAACGGCCCGAAAAGGAGGCGATCTCCGGGTCTATGTTCGAAGGTCGCGCTCACACGCCGTCGCTTCCACAAAGGCCGCTGCGATTGCTCCAGCCAGATGCATTACGCCATTCGTCTCGCCACCTTCAACGCCGCGCCTCAACGGCCCTGATCGATCCGCAGCGTAGACTTCGTCGACAGCCTGCCGCTCTTGGAAGCCGACTCGACGCCTGACGGCGACGTTATCTTCACGTTTGTCGGAGGAGGCGCCCCGTGGGGACCGGCCAGCTTGACAGGTCCATCGCCAATCCTTCCTCGCTAGACGAACCTTCGCCGCCTCCGGCCTGGGAGCGGCGCAGACAGCAACTTCAGGAGGACGAGCCGTGGCGGATCGCGTGATGATTGTGACCGGCGCCTTCGGGAGCCTCGGTCGCGTGGTGGCTCGCTCCGCGGCTGAGCGACGCTGGCGCGTCGCCGCCCTCGACCTCGCGTCCTCACCACCGGCGGATCTCTCGGCGAGCGAGGGGCGAATCGAACCTCTGCCAGGCGTGGACCTGACCGACGCTGCCTCCGCCAAGGAGGCGGTCGAGGCCGTGGTTTCCCGGCTTGGCCGGCTCGACGCCTTGCTGAACATCGCCGGCGGCTTCCGCTGGACCCCCGTGGCCGACAGCGACGCCGCCGTCTGGGACCTCCTGTTTCGGCTGAACGTCCAGACCGCCGTCAACGCAGCCCGAGCGGCCATTCCGCACCTGATCGCTTCGGGCGCCGGCCGGATCGTGAATGTCGGAGCTGGCGCGGCCGAGCGTGCTTCGGTGGGAATGGGGCCCTACACGGCGTCCAAATCCGGCGTGCACCGGTTCACCGAGAGCCTGGCGGAGGAGCTCAAGGCGAAGGGCGTGACGGTGAACGCCGTCCTTCCCTCGATCATCGACACGCCCCAAAATCGCGCCGACATGCCGGACGCCGATCCGGCCAAATGGGTGACCCCGGCCGAACTCGCGGAGGTCATGCTCTTCCTGGCTTCTGAGCCGGCCTCCGCGGTGACAGGGGCGCTCGTGCGGGTCCCCGGAAGGGTCTGACGAAACGGGCCGCCCAGAGTCCGACTGTGGCGCGCGAGGCGGACACAGAGGCGGCGCCTGTTCACAACCCGCCTCGGCCGTTCAAACTCGCCCGCAACCAGAGACGAGGAGAACGAACCCATGACTGACCTGGTCCTGCGCGAGCAGCGCGGTGCGGCAGCCCACCTCATCCTGAACCGCCCGGACAAACTGAATTCGTTGAACGTGCCGGTGTTCGAGGCGCTGGACGCCCACGTCAGCGCGATCGCCAACGATCCGTCAGGCGTCGCCGCAGTCGTGTTGCGCGGCGCCGGCCGCTGCTTCTCAGCGGGCCACGACCTTGGCGATATCGCTGCCGGCGAGAAGCTGCCGGAGCCCCACTACCAGAGCAACGTGATCGAGCGCCTGGCCGGCCTGCCCCTCCCCGTGATCACCGCGGTGCATGGCCACTGCTACACCGGAGCGCTCGAACTGGCGCTGTCAGGCGACCTGATCCTGGCGGCGGAGAGCGCCAGGTTCGCCGACACCCACGCCAAGTGGGCGCTGACGCCCGTCTGGGGGCTCAGCCAGCGCCTGCCCCGCCGTGTCGGCGCGACCAAGGCCCGCGAGATGATGTTCACCTGCCGCACCTATTCCGGACGCGAAGCCGAGGCCATGGGCCTGGCGAACGCCTGTTTTGCCGACGACGCCTTCGAGACGGGGATCGACGCCTGGGTCGCCGAGATCGCCGCCAACTCCAGCTTCAGCCATGCGGCGAACAAGCGCCTGCTGGACATGACGGACGGCCTGCCCCTGCCCGTCGGCCTGGCGCACGAGGTCTATCGCGGAGAAGGCCGCGGCCCGGACATGCAGGAGCGCATCGCCGCCTTCACCTCTCGTAAGAAAAACTGAGGTCAGCGCCGGCGGCGGACCGAAAGTGGCGCGCCTATCTGCACAGCCTGCGCCTCTGGAGCCGAAAGGACTGATGCAATGACCGCCCAGCGCCACGTCGTGATCGCCGAGCCCGTGAGAACGCCTGTTGGCGCGTTCAACGGAACCCTCAAGGAGATTCCTGCGCCCACGCTCGGCGCCGCTGCGATCAAGGCCGCCGTCGAACGCGCGGGCCTGCGGTCGGACGAGCCCCAGACCGTGGCGATGGGCAACGTCGTCCAGGCCGGCGTGAAGATGAACCCCGCCCGCCAGGCGGCGATCCATGGCGGGCTGCCGGTGGAGACGCCGGCCCTGACGGTCAACCGCGTCTGCGGCTCGGGCGCCCAGGCGATCGTCTCGGCCGCGCAGGAGATCTGGCTGGGCAATATCGACGCGGCCGTCGCAGGCGGCATGGAGAACATGGACCAGGCCCCCTTCCTGGTATCGCGGGGACGCTGGGGTTACCGGATGGGCGATGGCCAGCTGTTCGACAGCGTGCTGCGCGATGGCCTCAATGACGCCTTCTCCGATCAGGCCTCCGGCTGGCACACCGAGGACCTGGTCGAGCGGTTCCAGGTGACGCGCCAGGAGCAGGACGCCTGGGCGGCCCGCTCGCAGCAGCGCTTCGCCAAGGCCCAGACCGAGGGCCGCTTCGACGGTCAGATCATCCCCATCGCGATCCCGGGCAAGCCCGACTTCGACAAGGACGAGGGCAACCGCCCGGCGACCACGGTGGAGATCCTATCGAAGCTGAAGCCTGCCTTCCGACCGGAGGGCACCATCACCGCCGGAAACGCGCCGGGACTGAACGACGCCGCCGCGGCCATGGTGGTCGCCGGCGAGGACTGGGCCGAAGAGCGCGGCATGAAGCCTGCCGCGCGGCTCGTGTCCTACGGCATAGCGGCGGTCGAGCCGGGCATGTTCGGCCTTGGCCCGATCCCCGCGGTTCGGCAGGCGCTGGCGCGCGCCGGCTGGGACATCGGTTCGGTGGACCGCTTCGAGATCAACGAGGCCTTCGCCGCCATCGCCCTGGTGGTCGCCCGCGAGCTCGGCCTTCCGGACGACATCGTCAATGTGGACGGCGGCGCCGTGGCGCACGGCCATCCGATTGGCGCCACCGGCGCCGTCCTCGCGACCAAGCTGATCCACGCCATGCGCGACCAGGATCTGCGGCGCGGCGTGGTCACCCTCTGCATCGGGGGCGGTCAGGGTATCGCCCTGGCGATCGAGCGGGTGAACTAGGAAGCGACGGCGCGGCGAAAGGGGGCCGCCGAGCGATTTATGGAACCCTAACCTGAGCCGCCCGGCGTGATTTGACAGGGCGAACCCTATCGCCTACCCGGCCATGTAAGCGCTTACACACTCCCGCCCGGCGAGCTTCCAGGAGAGCCAGATGGCCAAAGTCGTTTCCGTTCAGGCCAGGACCGTCCGCGTGCCGCTCGACCAGCCCACCGCCTTTGCGCGTCGGCAGGTCACCGGCCGCGACTACACCCTGGTGCGGATCAGGACCGACGATGGGCTCGAAGGCATCGGCCACTGCTACGCCGGCCACGCCGGCGGCGGGGTGGTCAGCCTGGCCGTGCGCGAGCTGCTGTCCCCGATGCTGATCGGCGCCGACCCTCACGCGACCGAAAAACTCTGGGCGGAGATCTACCAGGCGCTGCTGCTGCACGGCCGCGCCGGCTCGGTGATGCGGGCGCTGAGCATCGTCGACATCGCGCTCTGGGACCGCAACGCCCGCGCCGCCAATCTGCCGCTCTACAAATACCTCGGCGCCGCGCACGAGGACGTCGTGCCGGCCTACGGCAGCGGCGGCTACTACCTCGAGGGCAAGACGCCCCAGATGCTGGGCGAGGAGATGGCCAGCTACGTCGCCCTCGGCCTGGGCGCGGTCAAGATGAAGGTCGGCCGGGGCGACCTGAGGAGCGAGGAGGCGCGCATGGCCGCCGCGCGCGAGGCGATCGGGCCGGACGTGCTCCTGATGCTCGACGCCAACAACGCCTGGTCGGACGTGCCGACCGCGCTGCGCTACATGGACCGGTTCGCGCCCTACGATCCCTACTGGATCGAGGAGCCGTTCGGCCCTGACCAGGTCGATAACCACGCCAAGCTGGCCGCCGCCATCACAGTTCCAGTCGCCACCGGCGAGATCGAGGCCGGCCGCTGGCGTTTCAAGGAACTGCTGGAGAAGAACGCCGCCTCGATCCTGCAGACCGACGCCGCGGTCTGCGGCGGGATCACCGAGTTTCGCCGCATCGCGGCCCTGGCCGACTGTCACGGCGTGACCATGTGCCCGCACTGGTTCCACGACCTGCACATCCACCTGGTCGCCTCGTCGCCGAACGGCCAGTTCGTCGAGTACTTCCCGGACGCCAAGGTGTTCAACTTCCGCAGGCTGATCGACCGGCAGCTGGAGATACGCGACGGCGGCCTGGGCCTGCCCATGGAGGCCGGCCTGGGCTACCGGTTTGACGAGGCGGCGATCGCCGGCTTCGACGCCGACGACTGGGGATGAGCGACCCGCGTCTAGGTCTTGGCCCTGGGCGGCGCGGTCGAGGCGCGCATGACCAGGTTCACCTCGACGCTCTGGAGCGGTTCGGCCGCCTCGCCGGCCAGCCGCGCCAGGAGGTAGTCCGCCGCCCGGCGGCCGATCTCCTCGGCCGGCGCGTGCATCGTGGTCAGCGGCGGGTCGAGGAATTCGGCGTAGTCGGAATCGCCGAAACCAGCCACCGACAGGTCCATGGGCACGGCGACGCCCAGGGCCCGGGCCTCGACCAGGACGCCGAACGCCAGCTGGTCGTTGCCGCAGATGATCGCGGTCGGCGGCTCGGCCGCAGCCAGGAGCGCGCGCGCGCCGCACCGCCCCTCGCCAATCCGGTAGGGCTGGGCCGTCAGCCACTCGCCACAGACCTTCAACCCGCGCGCGGCGAGGCCGGCATGGACGCCATGCACCCGCGCGGCGGCCCGGTCGTTGTGCTCGGTGCGGCCAGCCAGGATGGCGATGCGGCGATGGCCGAGATCCAGCAGATGCTCGGCCAGCGCCTCGGCCCGGCGGGCGTTGTCGAAGCCGACACAAGCCGTGTCGGCCGCCAGCGTCCAGGCTTCGACCATGGGAATGCGATGGCGCTCCAGCAGCCGATGCAGCTGCGGATGATGCTCGCCGCCGATCAAGACCAGGCCGTCGACGCCCTGGGAGAGCAGCCGCGTGACCGCCTCCAGCTCGACCTCCAGGTCGTAATCCGAATTGGCCAGCAGCAGGGTCCGACCCTCGGCCTGCAGCCGCTGCTGCAAGGCGAACACGGTGCGGGCGAAGCCATCGTTCTCGATCGTCGGGACCACGGCCCCGATCGCCCCGGTCCGGCGCAAGGAGAGGGCCCGCGCCACGCCGTTGGGGATATAGCCCAGCGCCCGGCTGGCCGCCTCGACCCGCTCGCGCGCCTCGTCGCTGACGCGCGCCGCGCCATTGATCACCCGCGAGACGGTCGCGGTCGAGACCCCGGCCCGCTGGGCCACGTCGGTCAGGCTGGCGGCCGGCGCCCGGGCCGGGCGCGGCGAGCGTCGCGCCGCCATCTCAGTGACGCTCCGATTCCAGCCATGACGTCATGTGCGAAGGGTGTTCCATGGATCTTGGTCTAGCGGGAAAGACCGCGCTCGTCCTGGGCGGGGGCGGCGGGCTCGGCCGCGCGATCGCCAAGTCGCTGGCTCGAGAGGGGGCCAGGGTGGCGGTGGCCGATATCAATGCGGCCGCTGTCGAAGCCACCCTCGCGGCGCTCAGCGAGACCGGCGCCGTCACCCTTGGCCTGGTCTGGGATCTCGCCGACCTCGCGCAGATCGAGGACCATGTCGCGCGGGTCGAGGCCGAGCTCGGCCACATCGACATCCTGGT
>DATBEN010000169.1:0-21062 GCA_036276055.1 Caulobacteraceae bacterium | reverse complement strand
GAGACGAAGCATGGCTGTCTTCATGTCTGGACCATGAGCAAGGCTTCACGGGCTCGCCGGTTCCCGCTGTCGCTTGCCTGTCTCTTTGCGCTCGGAAGGGCGCGCTGGCCATGCCGCAGGCAAAGAGGCTAATCCAAGCTCGGCATGACCGGCATCTTCTCCATCCTGATCCCCGTGGCGCTGGCGGCGGTGGCCCTGACGCTGTTCGTGGGGATCTACGCCCTGTTCCGCGGCGGCGAGTTCGGCCGCGCCTATTCGAACAAGCTCATGCGCCTGCGCGTGCTCCTGCAGTTCGTGGCCATACTGGTGGTCGTCGCGGCCGTGGCGGCGATGCGGCACGGAAGGATCTGACGTGGTCCGACTGAACCGGATCTATACCCGCACGGGCGACGCCGGGCGCACGCGCCTCGTGACCGGCGAGAGCGTCAGCAAGGCCAGTCCCAGGGTGGCTGCCTATGGTGAGACCGATGAGCTGAACGCCGTCCTGGGGCTGGCGCGCGTGGAGCTCACGAGCGAGCCAATGCTCGACGCCATTCTCGCCCGCGTACAGAACGACCTCTTCGATCTCGGCGCGGACCTCGCCACGCCTGCAGGACCGGAAGACCGCACCGACCTGCGGATCGCACCCGCCCAGGTGGCGCGCCTCGAGGGCGAGATCGACGCCCTCAACGCCGACCTGCAGCCCCTGACATCGTTCGTGCTGCCCGGAGGCTCGCGCGCGTCGGCCCTGCTGCATCTGGCGCGCACGGTGTGCCGGCGCGCCGAGCGGTCGGCGAGCGCCTTCGCGGAAGCGGAGGGCGGGCCGGGCGTCCACGCAGAAGCGGTGCGCTACCTCAACCGCCTGTCAGACCTGCTGTTCGTCGCCGCGCGTTGGGCCAACGACCGTGGGAGGGCTGACGTCCTATGGGTTCCCGCGGCTAATCGCTGACGCGGCGGCAGGTTTGCTAATGACCGCTGGTTCCGGCGTCGCGGGCAGACGGCCGGTGAGCCGCCAGATCGGGATGGGGGCGTCGCACTCGTGGAACTTGGCCGACCACCAGTCGCCGCCGGATTCACACTTCTGCATCGGCCAGACCGACCACCACTGATAGAAGATCGTGGCCAGGCTGGCGACGACGAACAGGCACAGCAGCGCCAGCTTGGCGTTGTCGAAGACGCGGTTCATGGGCGGTAGATAGCGCGAGGATATGCGGGCGACCAGTGTCCGGCGGCTTGCAATGGCCGCGCAAGACGCTATGCCCCGTCCCCTCAACGACAGTTTCAGCAGACGCCACAGATGAAGATACTCGTCCCGGTGAAGCGGGTGCTCGACTACAACGTGAAGGCGCGGGTGAAGCCCGACCAGAGCGGGGTCGACCTCTCGAACGTGAAGATGGCCATGAACCCCTTCTGCGAGATCGCCGTGGAAGAGGCCGTGCGCCAGAAGGAGAAGGGCGCCGCCGAGGAGGTGGTGGTGGTCTCGATCGGCCCGACGCAGGCCCAGGAGACCGTCCGGACCGCCCTGGCCATGGGCGGCGATCGCGGCATCCTGATCCAGACCGACGCCGATCCCGAGCCGCTTGAAGTAGCCAAGCTGCTCAAGGCGGTCGCGGACGCCGAGCAGCCCTCGCTGATCATCATGGGCAAGCAGGCGATCGACGGCGACAACAACGCCGTGGGCCAGATGCTGAGCGCCCTGCTGGGCTGGCCCCAGGCCACCTTCGCCTCGAAGGTGGATGTCTCGGGACAGACGGTGCGGGTGACGCGTGAAGTCGACGGCGGCCTGCAAACCCTTGAGCTGGACCTTCCCGCGGTGGTGACCGCGGACCTACGCCTCAATGAGCCGCGCTACGCCTCCCTGCCCAACATCATGAAGGCGAAGAAGAAGACGATCGACATCAAGAGCGTCGACGACTTCGGCGGCATGCCCGCGGCCCATCTGAAGGTGAAGAAGGTGACCGAGCCCGCCAAGCGCGTGGCCGGCGTGAAGGTGGAGTCGGCGGCCGAGCTGGTCTCCAAGCTGAAGACCGAGGCAGGAGTTCTCTGAAGATGGCCGTTCTGGTTTACGCCGATCACGACAACTCGACCCTCAAGGACAACACCCACAAGACCGTCACGGCCGCCAAGGCTCTGTCGAACGACGTCGACGTCCTGGTCGCTGGCGCCAATGTCGACGCCGTCGCCGCCGAGGCGGCCAAGATCGAGGGCGTACGCAAGGTCCTGACGGCGCAGAGCGAGGCGCTGGGCCACGGCCTGGCCGAAGCGATCGCCGCCGCTGTCACGCCGCTGATGGCGAACTACGACGCCCTGCTGGTTCCGGCGACCTCCGCCGGCAAGAACTTCGCCCCGCGCGTCGCGGCCCTGCTGGACGTCGCACCGATCTCCGAGATCACCCAGGTGGTGGACGCCAACACCTTCGTGCGGCCGATCTACGCGGGCAATGCGCTCGAGACCGTGGAGTCCAGCGACGCCAAGAAGGTGATCACTGTCCGGCCGACCGCGTTCAAGGCGGCGGGCGAGGGCGGCTCCGCCGGCATCGAGGCGGTGGATCCGGGCGTGGGCGCGCCCAAGACGCGCTTTGTCTCCGACGAACTGGTGAAATCCGACCGTCCCGAGCTGGGCGCGGCGAAGATCGTCGTCTCCGGCGGCCGCGCCATGGGCTCAGCCGAGGAGTTCCAGCGCGTGATAGAGCCGCTGGCCGACAAGCTCGGGGCCGCCGTGGGCGCGTCGCGCGCGGCGGTCGACGCCGGCTATGCGCCGAACGACTACCAGGTCGGCCAGACCGGCAAGGTTGTTGCACCGCAACTTTACGTCGCGGTCGGCATCTCCGGGGCCATCCAGCACCTGGCCGGCATGAAGGATTCCAAAGTGATCGTCGCGATCAACAAGGACGCCGACGCGCCGATCTTCCAGGTGGCCGACTACGGCCTCGTGGCGGACTACAAGTCGGCGGTGCCCGAGCTCATGGCGGCCCTGGACCAGGTCAAGGGCTGATCCGGGTTCGCTGCATCGCAGCAAATCGTTGCCTGCGGGCGACGCGTTTGTGTAAGGAGTATGACGCTCGAATGAGCAGATGACGTGCGGACGCCCGGCTTGCGGGCCTCGAGGCGATTGATGGCGCAGATCAAGACCATAGGTGTGATCGGTGCGGGCCAGATGGGTAGCGGGATCGCCCACGTCTGCGCCCTGGCTGGCTACGACGTCCTGCTCAACGATGTGGCGCCTGCGAAGCTCGCCGAGAGCCTCGCCCTGATCGGGCGCAACATGAAGCGTCA
This sequence comes from Caulobacteraceae bacterium, assembly GCA_036276055.1. Classification (GTDB taxonomy): domain Bacteria; phylum Pseudomonadota; class Alphaproteobacteria; order Caulobacterales; family Caulobacteraceae; genus Acaudatibacter. The sequence goes on along the minus strand of DATBEN010000169.1, from coordinate 17,808 downwards.
GGTGGCGCGCGGCATCGTCGGCGAGGTCGACATGGCCGCCGCCCTCTCCCGCATACGGCCGACAGAAGACCTGGCGGCAATCGGCGGCGCCGACATCGCCATCGAGGCGGCGACGGAAAACGAAGAGACCAAGAAGACCATCTTCAAGGCCCTTCAGCCGCACCTCTCGCCCGCCACCCTTCTCGCGTCCAACACCTCCTCGATCTCGATCACCCGCCTCGCCTCGGTCACCGACCGGCCGGAACGGTTCATCGGCCTGCACTTCATGAATCCTGTGCCGCTGATGAAGCTGGTGGAGATCATCCGCGGCATCGCCACGGACGCGGAGACCTACGAGGTCGCGGTCGCCTTCGCCAAGTCGCTGGGCAAGACCACGGCCAACGCCGAGGATTTCCCGGCCTTCATCGTCAACCGCGTGCTGGTGCCGATGATCAACGAGGCGATCTACACGCTGTACGAGGGCGTAGGCACGGTCGACGCCATCGACACGGCGCTCAAACTCGGCGCCAACCATCCGATGGGCCCGCTGGAGCTGGGCGACTTCATCGGCCTCGACACCGTCCTGTCGATCATGAACGTGCTCTACGAGGGCCTGGCGGACTCCAAGTACCGGCCCTGTCCCCTGCTGGTGAAGTACGTCGAGGCCGGCTGGCTGGGACGCAAGGCGGGCCGGGGCTTCTATGACTACCGGGGCGACCGCCCCGTCCCCACCCGCTGACCCCGCGGCCCAGGCTTTCTCTTCCGCAGATGCGTGAACTCGCCGGCCTCTCCCGGCTGACCGGGGACTACGACGTCCTCTTCTGCGACATCTGGGGCGTGATCCACGACGGCGCCCGAGCCTTCGCGCCCGCCTGCGAAGCGCTCGCCCGCTGGCGCGAGACTGTCGGTCCCGTGATCCTCATCTCCAATTCGCCCCGGCCGTTCGAGGGCGTCGCGGCGCAACTGGACGAGTTGGGCGCCCCGCGCGAGGCGTGGACCGCGATCGTCACCTCGGGCGACGCCAGCCGGGCCCTGCTGGCCGAGCGCTCGCCCGGGCCAGTCTACCGTATCGGGCCGCAGCGCGACGACCCCCTGTTCGAAGGCCTTGGCCTTGTCTTCTCCGGCCTGGAGTCGGCGGCGTTCATCGCCTGCTCGGGGCTGAACGAGGACGAGGTGGAGACGCCCGACGACTACCGCGAGCTGCTGACGCGGGCCGCGGCGCGCGGCCTGTCGATGATCTGCGCCAATCCCGACATCCTGGTCCAGCGCGGACCCCGCCTCATCTATTGCGCCGGCGCCCTGGCGCAGCTCTACGAGGAGCTCGGCGGGCGCGTCATCACCGCAGGCAAGCCCCACGCGCCGATCTACGCCATGGCCCGAGACGCCGCCGACCTGGGCCTCGGCAGGCCCGCAGACGCGCGACGGATGCTGGTGATCGGCGACGGCCTGGCGACGGACATCGCCGGCGCCAACCGCCAGGGGCTGGACGCGCTGTTCATCGGCTCGGGCATCCACGGCGCGCAGCTGGTCGACCACGCGAGGCGTCTCGACCTCGCCGCCGCCGCCAGGCTGCTGGAGGAGAAGGAACTGGCTGCGAGCTGGGCCATGGCCCAGCTCGTCTGGTGAGGTCTCGCCAAGACGAACGCTCTGGCCCATAGGATCGGACGCTTCTCGCCCCTGCACAAAAGGAGCCTCGCGGCAACCGTGCCCGGACTGTTCCTCGAAGATCTAGCCCCCGGCCGAAGCGCCGAGCGGCGCCGTGTGGTGACCGCGGCCGACATCGACGATTTCGCCAAGGTCACCGGCGACGAGAACCCGGTGCACCTGGACGAGGTCTACGCGGCCCAGACGCGGTTTGGCGGGCGCATCGCGCACGGCATGCTGGTGGCCGGCTTCATTTCCGCCGTCCTCGGCAACGACCTGCCCGGCCCCGGCGCCATCTACCTCTCCCAGACCCTGAAGTTCCGCCGGCCCGTGCGCATTGGCGATGAGGTCGCCGCGAGGGTGGAGGTGACGGAGATCGACGCGGCCCGCGCACGCGTGAGCCTCAAGACCGTGTGCGAGGTGGCCGGAGAGTTGGTGGTGGACGGGGAGGCGGTCGTCCTGGCGCCGCGCCGCAGCGCATGACGTCGAGGCTGAGAGTGACCCACGGCTGGAAAGGCCTCGCGCCCGCCGACCGTGGGGCGGCGGTGGCGTTCGGCCATTTCGACGGAGTGCATCTGGGCCACCAGAGCGTAATCGCCGCCGCCCGGGCGGCGGCCGAGCGCCTGGGCGCGCCGCTGGGCGTGATCAGCTTCGAGCCGCACGCGCGGATGCATTTCCAGCCCGACTCGCCGCCGTTCCGCCTGATGACGCCCCACCAACTGGGGAAGACCGTGGAGGCGCTGGGCGCAGAACGCCTCTACCTCCTGCCCTTCGGCGTGGAGATGGCGAGCTTCACCGATCGCGAGTTCGCCCGGGACGTGCTGGCCGACGGCCTGGGCGTCCGGCACGTCGCGGTGGGCTTCGACACCACCTTCGGGAAGGGACGGACCGGCGATCCGGAGGCGATGCGGCGGTATGGCGAGGAGTTCGGCTTCACCGTCTCGATCGCGACCCCGGTGAAGGACAGCGGCGGCGGCAAGGTCTCCTCCACCGCGATCCGCGAGGCTCTGCACGAGGGGCGCCCCGAAGTCGCCGCGCGGTTGATGGGCCGTCCCTTCGCCATAGAGGGGATCGTGCAGAAGGGCCGTCAGCTTGGCCGCAAGCTCGGCTTCCCGACCGCCAATGTCCCCCTGGTCGACTACGTGGCGCCAAAGTTCGGCGTCTACGCCACGCGCACTCGGCTCCACGACGGGCGCGTGCGGAGCGGCGTAGCCAACATCGGCGTCAATCCGACCACCGGCGAGGTCGCTCCCCGCCTGGAGGTGTGGATGTTCGACTTCGACGAGGACATCTACGGCGAGACGATCGAGACCGATCTCGTGGCCTTCCTGCGTCCGGAGGAGAAGTTTGCGAACATCGACCTGATGGTGGAGCAGGTTTGGCGCGACGCGGCCGACGCCAAGGCGATCCTCGGCGCCTCGGACGGCTAGGCGGGGGTCTGGAGGGTCAGGAGGCGAAATTGTCCGTCCAGCGCAGATGGAGGTTTCCCATGGTCTCTGGTATGCGGCGAGGATGAACAAGCGCTCTTCGGATCGGCGAATTACCCTTCCGGCGTGACGCCGCGGACTCCTTGTTCTGCGCGCCGCGCGCCGGAGACTCCTCGCCCGCGTTCCGACAAAGTCATCCGAAAAGCGACAGCCTATGGCCGACGACACCCAAGCCCCGTCCCGCGACTACCGCGAGACGATCTTCCTGCCTCAGACCGAGTTCCCGATGCGCGCGGGCCTGCCGGCGCTCGAGCCCCGGATCCTGGCGGGCTGGCGCGATCTCTACGCCAGGGTGCGCGCGACCCGGCAGGCGACTGGCGCCCCCCTGTTCGTGCTGCATGACGGGCCGCCCTACGCCAACGGCGCGATCCACATCGGCCATGCGCTCAACAAGCTGCTGAAAGATTTCGTCGTCCGCTCGCGCTTCGCCCTGGGCTTCGACGTCGACTACGTGCCTGGATGGGACTGCCACGGCCTGCCGATCGAGTGGAAGATCGAGGAGGCGTTCCGCGCGGAGGGCCGACGCAAGGACGAGGTGTCCAAGGCCGAGTTCCGCTCCCGCTGCCGCGACTACGCCGCCGCCTGGATCGGCGCGCAGTCGACCGAGTTCCAGCGGCTCGGCGTGTTGGGCGACTGGGAGAACCGCTACGCCACCATGGACTTCGCCAGCGAGGCGGCGATTGTCGCGGAGTTCCATCGCTTCGTGGCGAGCGGACAGGTCTACCGTGGCTCCAAGCCGGTGATGTGGAGCCCCGTCGAACGCACCGCCCTGGCCGACGCCGAGGTCGAGTATCACGACCACGTCTCGCCCACGATCTGGGTGCGCTTCCCCATCGTGCGCGGCTCCAAGGCCCTGGAGGGAGCGGCGGTCGTCATCTGGACCACTACGCCCTGGACCATCCCCGCCAACCGGGCCATCGCCTACAATCCCGCCATCGACTATTCGGTCTTCGAGGTCGAAGCCCTGGAAGAGGGGCTGCCCTTCGAGCCCTGGGCCAAGCCCGGCGATCGCGTGGTCCTGGCCGACGCCCTGGCGGAAACGGTGTTCGGCGCAGCGAAGGTCGCCAAGTGGCGGCGGGTCGGCCCGGCCGGCGGGCTCGGCGGGGTTGTCACCGCACACCCCCTCGCGGGGCTGGACGCCGGCTATGGCTTCGAGGTCCCCCTGCTGGCCGGCGACCACGTGACCGAGGACGCCGGCACAGGCTTCGTGCACACCGCGCCGGGCCACGGCGCCGAAGACTATGCGGTCTGGCTGGCGAGCGGGCGACGCGAGATCCCCGAGACCGTCGATCCCGACGGCGCCTATTTCCCGCACGTGCCCCTGTTCGGCGGGCTGAAGGTGCTGGAGACGGAGGGCAAGAAGGCCGGCAAGTTCGGTCCGGCCAACGAGGGGGTGACCAAGGCGCTGATCGAGGCGGGAACCCTTCTGGCTCGCGGACGGATGGAGCACAGCTATCCCCACTCCTGGCGCTCGAAGGCGCCGGTGATCTTCCGCAACACGCCGCAGTGGTTCATCCGCCTGGACGAGCCCCTGAACGACGACGTGCACGCCGGCCGCACCTTGCGCCAGACCGCCCTCGAGGCGATCGACGCCACCGCCTTCTACCCGGAGGCCGGGCGCAACCGCATCCGCGGCATGATGGAGAGCCGTCCCGACTGGCTGATCAGCCGCCAGCGCGCCTGGGGCTCGCCGCTCGCGATGTTCGTCGACAAGGCCAGCGGCGCGCCCCTCGACGATCCGGCGGTCAACGGCCGGATCGCCGAGATCATCGCCCGCGAGGGCGCAGACGCCTGGTTCACCCGCCCGGCGGCGGATTTCCTGGGCAACGCCTACGATCCGGAGGCCTACGAAAAGGTCGAGGACATCGTCGACGTCTGGTTCGACTCCGGTTCGACCCATGCCTTCGTGCTGGAGGGCCGCGAGCGCACGCGATGGCCGGCCGACCTCTACCTGGAAGGGTCCGATCAGCACCGCGGCTGGTTCCAGTCCTCGCTGCTCGAGGCGTGCGCCACGCGAGGTCGCGCGCCGTACCAGGGCGTGCTCACCCATGGCTTCACCCTCGACGAGAAGGGGGAGAAGATGAGCAAGTCGCTGGGCAATTCGGTCGACCCGAACGAGGTGACCCGCGTCCAGGGCGCCGAGATCCTCCGCCTGTGGGTCGCGCTGACCGACTACGCCGAGGACCAGCGGGTGGGGCCGACCATCCTGCAGAGCACGGTCGACGCCTATCGCAAGCTGCGCAACACCATGCGCTATCTGCTGGGCGCCCTGGCGGGGTTCAACGAGGCCGAGCGCCTTGCGCTCGAGGAGATGCCGCCCCTCGAGCGCTTCATCCTTCACCGCCTGTGGGAGCTCGATCGGCAGGTTCGCCAGGCCTATGGCGGCTACCGCTTCGCCGAGGCGATCCGTCCGCTTGCCGACTTCTGCTCCAACGACCTGTCGGCCCTGTTCTTCGACGTCCGCCGCGACAGCCTCTACTGCGATCGGCCAGACGAGCTGCGCCGCCGCGCCTGCCGCACGGTGATGGATTTCGTGTTCGAGCGCCTGACCATCTGGCTCGCGCCGGTCCTGGCGTTCACCATGGAGGAGGCTTGGCTTTCCCGCTTCCCAGACGCCGGCTCCAACGTCCTGCGCGTGTTTCCCGCGACGCCGGAGGCCTGGCGCAACGAGGCGGAAGCCGAGCGGTGGGACCGCGTCCAACGGGTCACCCGGGTTGTGACCGGGGCCCTGGAGGTCGAGCGGCGCGAAAAGCGCATCGGGGCGGCGCTGGAGGCGGCGCCGGTCGTCCACCTCGCCGAACCGGATCTGCTGGCGGCGTTCGACGGTCTTGACGCCGCCGAGGTGTTCCGCACCAGCCAGGCCCAGCTTCTCGCCGGAGAGGGTCTGGCGGATGCTTTCCGTCTGGAGGGGACGGCGGGGGTCGCGGTCGAGCCGCGGCGGGCCCAGGGCCGAAAGTGCGCGCGCTCGTGGCGCGTCCTGCCCGAGGTCGGGGCTGATCTCCGCTATCCCGATCTTTCTCTGCGCGACGCCCAGGCGGTGGCGTGGTGGGACGAGACGCACCGGTGAAGGTTCAGTCCCGGCCTGGGATGTGGGCCTTTCTCGTCGCCGCCCTCGCCCTGGCCGTCGACCAGGCCTCGAAGGCCTGGATCCTGGGCGTCGCGGGCGTCAGCGGTTCGGGTCCTACGATTCCGGGACCGCTACGCCTCACCCTCGTGGGCAATACGGGGATCAGCTACGGCCTGCTCCAGGGCGGCGACCTTACCCGCTGGGCCCTGGCGGCCTTCGCCGTTGTCGTGAGCGCGGCCCTCGCGGTCTGGGCGTGGCGGGCGGAGAAACTCGTCACCGCCATCGGCCTTGGCCTCATCCTCGGGGGCGCCCTGGGCAATGTGGCCGATCGCATCGTGCGGGGCGCGGTCGTGGACTTTATCGACGCCCGGGCGATCGACTTTCCGTGGATCTTCAACGCGGCGGACAGCGCCATCACGGTGGGCATCATCCTGCTGCTTCTCGAAGGCCTGTTCACACCCAAACGGACCGCGACGTGAGGGCCGTGGCGCGCGCGTTGCGGATCGGCTATCCATTCGCTGGGGCGCCGGGGCGCTTTAGGGCTTTTTGAAGAGACTATGGCGTCGATGACTGTTTCGCGGGGGCTCGCGGCCCTCTCGCTGCTGGGACTGGCCGGGCTCACCGGTTGCCAGTCGGCGTCCCACGCTCTTGGGCTGTCCAAGATAACGCCCGACGAGTTCCGCGTCGTGAGCAAGGCCCCTCTGACCTTGCCGCCCGACTATTCGCTGCGGCCACCCGCGCCCGGCGAGCCGCGGCCGCAGGAACTCGAGCCGGAAAGCGCCGCACGCGCGGCCCTGATCGGCGAGCGCCAGGCCGAGGTCCGCTCGGACGGAGAGAAGCTGCTGGTGGCCAAGGCCGGCGGTGACAAGGCCGATCCGCTGATCCGCTATGTGGTGGACGACCAGTTCGGCGCCATCGCCCACAAGGACAAGGGCTTCGCCGACTGGGTGATATTCTGGAAAAAGGGCCAGCCGGCGGTGGGCGCGGAGATGGCGCAGGCGGCCGACACGTCCGTGCCGATCGACCCGGCCACGGAGGAGAAGCGGATCGCCAACCTCACGGGGAACCAGACGATCGTCATCGAGCGTCAGACCCCCGGCAAGATCAAGCTGCCCGGCCTCTGATCGCCCAGCCCGTCACGCCTCGGACGGCTCGCTGATCGCCGTCTCCTCGACGATGGCAGCCGCCGGGGCGGCATCCTCCACCGGTGCGTACAACGGCAGCAACGGCTCGTGCGCGGCCTTGAGGGCCTCGACGAAGGAATCCCGCCATATCTTGACGTTCGAGCGCCGGATCCCGGTCATCAGGCTCTCGTAGCGCGACCGGCGCTCGGCAAGCGACATCGACAGAGAGAGCTTGAGCCCGTCGGCGAGCTCCTCGCGGCTGTAGGGATTGACGATCACCGCCTCGGGCATCTGCCGCGCCGCGCCGGCGAAGCGGGAGAGCATGAGCACGCCCGGGTCGTCCGGATCCTGAGCCGCCACATACTCCTTGGCCACCAGATTCATGCCGTCCCGCAGGGGCGTGACGAGGCAGACGCTGGCGGCGCGATAGATGCCCGCCAGCTCGTCCCGACGGTAGGCGCGGTTCACATAGCGGATCGGCGCGGAGTCCATGTCGGCGTAGATGGCGTTGATGCGCCCGCAAAGGGCGTCGATCCGCGCCCGCAGATCCTGGTAGGCCTCGACCTCACCGCGCGAGGTGGGGGCCACCTGCAGGTACAGCACCTCCCGCCGAAGCTCGGGGTTCTGCTCTAGGAAGGCCTCGAAGCCGTAGAGCCGCTCCTCGAGTCCCTTGGAATAGTCGAGCCTGTCGACCCCCACGATCAGGGACCGGAACACGCTGTGCGCCGCCATCCGGTCGAAGGCGCGCAGGGCGACCGGCGAGCGGGCCAGCGTCTGGAACTCCTCGAGGTCCAGTCCGATCGGAAAGGCCTGGGCGCGCAGGCTCTGGCCGAACGCCTGCAGCCGTCCGTCCGCGGTCCACGCGCCTGCCGCTTCGCCAAGGACATAGGACTCGAACGCCCACAGCCACTCGTCGGTCTGGAAGCCGACCAGGTCGTAAGAGAACAGGCTTTCGACCAGTTTACGGTGGCGCGGCAGGGTCGTGAGGATCTGGGGGGCCGGCCAGGGGATGTGCAGGAAGAAGCCGATCGGATTGGTCACGCCCAGGAGCCGCAATTCGCGGCCGAGCGGGATCATGTGGTAGTCGTGGACCCAGATCAGGTCGTCCGGCTCGATCAGGGGCGCCAGCGTCTGGGCGAACCGCCGGTTGACCCGCTCGTAGCCTTCGCTGAACGAGCGATCGTAGGCGGTCAGGTCGATCCGGTAGTGGAACAGCGGCCACAGCGTGCCGTTGGCGAAGCCGTTGTAGTACTCTTGGTAGTCGGACTCCTCGAGGTCGACCGTGACGACGGTGACGTCATTGACCCGTCGCATCTGGATCCGGTTCGAGAACTCGGAGGTGGTCTCGCCGCTCCAGCCGAACCAGAACCCGGAATATTCCCTCAGCGCGGCCGAGAGCGCGACCGCGAGCCCGCCTGCCGGCGCCTCACCGGGCCTCTCCGGAAAAGTCACCCGGTTCGAGACCACGATGAGGCGGCTCATCTGACCGAACTCCAAGGTCGGCTGAGAAGTACTGCGCAGTTGATCAGGCCGACAAGTGAATAGGTCTGCGGATAGTTCCCCCACAGGGTCCCGTCGCTGAAGGAAACGTCCTCCGAGAGAAGGCCGGCCTGGGTCCGGCGGGCCAGCATCTCTTCGAACAGGGCCCGCGCCCGTTCGGTTTCACCAACAAGATGGAGCCCCTCTATGAACCAGAAGGTACAGAAATTGAAGGCGTTCTCGGGCTCCCCGAAGTCGTCGGGCAGATCGTAGCGCATCAGGTTCGAGCCGCGGAGCAGGTGCTTCTCGATCGCCTTGAGCGTGTCCCGGTGTCGAGGATCCTCCGGAGTCAGAAACCGCAGGTCCACAAGCTGGGTGAGGCTGGCGTCCAGTTCGTCGCCGCCGAATGTCGCGGCGAAATGGCCCTCCTTCTCGTTCCAGGCATTGGCCTCGATCGCGGCGCGGATGATCTCCGCCCGGCCGTTCCAGAAGTCCGCCCGCGCTGGCAGGCCCAGCTGCTGCGCCGCCTTGGCCAGGCGATCGCACGCGGCCCAGCACATGGCCGCTGAATAGGTGTGCACCGCCGCGCGTGTGCGAAGCTCCCACAGCCCGGCGTCGGGCTTGTCGTAGTTGGCGAAGGCGCGCTCGCCGACGCGTTCCAACATCTCGAAGTCGTCGATGTTCGCCGGGCGCAGAAGCCGTTCGTCGAAGAAGGCCTGGGCGTTGGAGAGGATCACCTGGCCATAGACGTCGTTCTGGCCCTGCTCGTAGGCCTGGTTGCCAACTCGCACGGGACCCATTCCGCGATAGCCGGGCATGGTCTCCGCGATGCGCTCGGTCAGGATCGGCTCGAAACCGACTCCGTAGACCGGTTGGATCCGCGCTGAACCGGCCGCCTCGACGATGTTGCGCAGGTAGGAGAGGTAATTCTCCATGATGTCGACGGCGCCCAGCCGGTTGAGCGCCTGCACGACGTAATAGGCGTCCCGGATCCAGCAGTAGCGGTAGTCCCAGTTGCGCCCGCTGCCAGGCGCTTCGGGGATCGACGTGGTGAGCGCCGCGACGATGGCGCCAGTCTCCTCGTAGGCGCACAGCTTCAGCGTGATGGCGGAGCGTATCACGGCCTCCTGCCATTCGAGCGGTACGGCCAGGGAGCGGACCCAGTCGCGCCAATACGCGCAGGTGTCCCGCAGCATGCTGTCGGCGGTGGTGCGGACCTCGCCCTGGAACGGCTCGTCCGGCCCGAGGAAGAGCGCGATGGGAGCCTCCAGGCGGAAGGTCCGCGCCTCGCGGATGTGGGAGACGGGCAGGTTGGTCGTCAGCCGCAGGGTCACGTCGGAGCCGAAGTAGCGGATGTGGTTCGACCCGGAGGTCGTCGCGGTGGGGCCTGCGCCCCAGTCGGAAGTGGGCTTGAGCCGGATGGTGATCCGAGGCGCGCCCTTCAGCGGTCGTAGCACCCGGTAGAAGGCGGTCGGTCGGTAGGTGCGGCCGTACAGCTTGAAGCGCGGCGAGAAGTCGATGATCTCGAGGGAGGCGCCGTCCTTGTCGGTGATCTGCGTGCGAAGGACCGGTGTGTTGCGCAGGTATGCCTGCTCGGTCTCCACTGCATTGACCACGTCGATCGCCCAGAGTCCTTGGCTGTCCGGGGCCGCGGGATCGCGCCCGCTCAACAGGCTGGAGAAGAACGGATCGGAATCGACCCTCGGCGCGCAACACCAGACGAAACGGCCTTCGCGATCGATCAGGGCGCTCGCCGAGGAATTTCCGATCGGAGCGAGGTCGAGGTCGGGGGTCATGCCGTGGGCTGTTCCGCGATGTCCGAGAGGAAGGCGTGTACGGCGGCCACGTCGGCCAGGGCGTATTGCGCGCGCGTCGGGCGTCGCGGACCGACGATGATGGCGAGGCCACCCAGCGCCCGGACCGCAGCGAAGCCGGACTCGTCGGTGAGATCGTCGCCGAGGAACAGCGGCTGCGCTCCCGCGAACGGGGCCTCGCGCATGAAGGCGGCGATGGCCTCGCCCTTGTCCGGGCCGGGCTCGCGCAGTTCGACGACGTGGTTTCCGTCCTGCTCCTTCAGGCCGAGGGCCCGCGCCAGGCGCGCCGCCAGCTCCCGGCAGGCGCCCTCGGCCTGCGGCGAACGCCGGTAGTGCAGCGCCACCGCGGCGCCCTTGTCCTCCACCAGAAGGCCTGAGTCGGCGCGGGCGAGCGCTTCGAAGGCTTCGCGGGCCTGAGGGATCCGGCTCTCGCCGGGCGGGGCGACGATCTCGCCCCAGGCGGTGCGGCGGACGAGGCCGTGGATCGCCGCGACGGCAGGCACGTCCTTCTCCAGCACGCGGTCGATGTCGTCCAGGGCGCGCCCGCTGACGACGGCGAGCCGCCCCGCGAGCGCGGTCTGCAACCGCTGGAGGAGCGCGCGCCGCTTCGGATCGGGTCCTACCGCCTGCGGCGTCGCCTGCAGCGCGGCCAGGGTGCCGTCCAGGTCGACGAAGACGGCGGTCTGCGCGGCCCTGGGCAGCGGCGGCGCAGGAAGCGCCGCCGAGGTCGGGAGCGCCGAGCCCTCAGCCATCGAGGATGACCTTCACGTGCGGATCGGACCGGGGCCCCGGAAGGACCGCCACCCGTCCTTCGATGCGGTGCACGAGCAGATCCACGCCGCCCCCCTCGCCGACCCCGACCCCTTCAATCGTCAGCCGGTCCAGCGATGGGGGCAAGCACGGAGCCGATACGTGGATGCTTCTGTCCGCCGCGTCGATGTCGAGCCCGAGGCAGGCCTGCAGCATCATGAATACCGAGCCCGCCGCCCAGGCCTGGGGCATGCAGGCCACGGGATAGGCGATCGGCGGCTCGTGCGGCGCGCGCGAGAACCCGCACAAGAGCTCGGGCATGCGCATGTCGAAATTCCCCGACGCCTCGAACATGTCCTGCAGGACCTTGGCCACGCCTGTGCGTTCGCCGTACCGGGCCATGCCGGCCAGGAGCACGGCGCAGTCGTGCGGCCAGATCGAGCCGTTGTGGTAGGACATGGGGTTATAGCGGGCGGAACCGGTGGCGAGTGTCCGCAGGCCCCAGCCGCTGTCGAACCGTTCCGAAAGCAAGGTGTCCGTCACGCGCCGGGCGCGGGCGGGCGAGGGCAGGCCGACGAACAGCAGGTGGCCCGGATTGGACGCCAGCGGGCGGCAGAGTTCCCCCTCGCCGTCGATGGCGATGCCGTAGAACCCTTCCGGCTCCATCCAGAACCGGTCTTCCACCGCCTGCCTCATGCGCTCGGCGCGCGCCGCCCACGCCTCGGCGCCGGGCTCTCCGACGCGGCGCGCCATCTGGGCCATCGCCCTCCAGGCGGCGAAGGCGTAGCCCTGCACCTCGACGAGCGCGATCGGGCCTTTGGCCAGCCGCGCGTCCTTGTGAAAGACCGAATCGACGCTGTCCTTCCAGCCCTGGTTCGAGAGGCCGCTTCCCACCGCCCGGGCGTAGTCGATGAACCCGTCGCCATTGGAATCGCCAAACGTATCGAGCCACTCGACCGCCCGGCGCAGGTTGGGCCAGAGCCGGCGGATCAACTCGATGTCGCCGGTACGACGCAGATAGGCGCCAGCGAGCGCCACGAAGAGCGGCGTGGTGTCGACGCCCCCGTAGTAGAGGCCGAACGGCACCTCGCCGAGAGCGGCCATCTCGCCGCGCCGCGTCTCGTGCATGATCTTGCCCGGCTGGGCGTCCGCGAACGGGGACACGTCTGTGGCCTGGCGCGAGGCGAGAAAGGTCAGCACGCCTCGCGCCAGACTGGGATCGAGCCACAGCAACTGCCAGGCGGTGAAGATGCCGTCGCGGCCGAAGGGCGTGGAGAACCAGGGAATGCCAGCGTAGGGATAGGGACCGGTCTCGAGCGGCGTCGTCAGCGCCGCCACGTCCCCCCGGCTTTGCGAGAGCCAGGCGTGGAAGGCTCCGTCCGTCGACCGCACGCGCGCGCCGTTCTGGCGCAATTGGCGGACCGTCTCGTGCGCGTCCGCTTCGGCGACGACGAACCGCGCCTCGGAGGGGCGCTCCTCTTCCTCGGGGCCGGCCTCAATGAAGAGGTCCGTCGGCTTCTCGGGCGGCAGGGCGAACATGAAGTCCGCGCGGTCGGCCGTCATCCGCCAGGGTGGTTCGGAGAAACCCAGGACGCCGGTCCGGGCCAATTTGTCGAGGCCATCGTAGCCGAAGATCACGCAACGGCCGGTGATCACGACCTCCCGCAACTGCCCCCGCGTCGGGCGCTTGAGGCCCCGCACCTCGAACATGTCGCGGAAGTCCGCGCCATAGACGAACGAGATCGGCGCCATGACCTCGTCCAGGCCGAAGTTGGTCAGTCTCACCCGCTCGAACATCCGGCCGCGATGAAGGCAGCGCCGGCGTTCGAGGTGGATTACGCCACGCGGGGTCGCGCGGCCGCCCACCGGCGGCAGATCGTGGTTGGCCCCGTGGAACATGAAGGTGGCGTTGTCGCGCGACAGGGCGAAGCTGAGCTTGGACGGCCTCGAATTGCCGATCAGCAGGGAAAAGCGCGAGAGGATGCGCGTGTCACCGCTGAACAGACCGTCGACGCCGCCGCGGACGTCTCCCCAGGGATCGGCGACAAGGAAAGAGTCGCCGTCCTTGAGCGAGAGCAACTGACCAGTATCGGTGGTCGCCCCCGAATCCCCGATCTCGCTCTCGGCGTTTAGGCCGATATCGTCCATGTGGTCTTTTTAAAGTGAAGCTTCAGGTCAGGCGCCGAACGCCGGGGCGGTGTCCCTATGCTTCAAAATCACGTCCGACGCGAGCCTTGAGCTGTCGGAAAAGCTCAGAATCTCGTCGTATATGCCAAGATAGGCCCGGGCCATGACTTCGGCCGAGAAGCGATAGTCGAAATATCGCCGGACTGCGCGGCGATCGAGTTCCCGCGCCCGTGGCACGGCCAGAGCACCTTCGGCCACGCTATCGACCAGCAGCCCGCTGACGCCGTCGGCGATCACCTCGGGTGCGGCGCCGTGGCTATAGCCGACCACCGGCGTCCCACAGGCCATCGCCTCGATCATCACCAGACCGAAGGGCTCCGGCCACTCGATCGGAAACAGAAGGGCGTCGGCGCCGCCCAGGAATTCCGATTTGTCGGCGTCGCCGATCTCGCCGATGAATTCGATCAGGGGGTGATCGAGCAGGGGCTGGATCTTGGCCTCGAAGTAGGCGCGGTCGGCCGCATCCACCTTCGCCGCAATCTTCAGCGGCATGCCCACCGCCTTGGCCATGGCGATCGCCCGGTCCGGCCCCTTTTCCGGCGAGATCCGGCCGAGGAAGGCGAGATAGCCTTCCGACCTGGGACTGAACCGGTAGAGACTGGCCGGCATCCCGTGATGGACGGTGCCGATCCAGTTGGCGAGGGGCAGGAACTCCCGCTGGGCGCCCGAGATCGACACCAGGGGGAAATTGGTCCAGCGATTGTAGACCTGCGTCAGATCCTTGATGTCGAGCCGCCCATGCAGGGTCGTCACGGTCCGCCCGGCGATCGACTCGAACATCGGGAAATGGATCATGTCCGTGTGGAAGTGGATGATGTCGAACTCATCCTGCCGGCGGCGCACCTCGAAGAGCATGGCCAGGTGCGAGGCCAGATCCGATTTGAGCGGCGCCGGATCAAGCCGGATTGCCTGGTCCCTCACCGACACGAGGCGAGCCTTGGTGCGCGCGTCGGCGCTGGCGAACAGTGTGACGTCGTGTCCAAGGTCCGCCAGAGCGTCGGTAAGATGGGCGACCACCCTCTCCGTCCCCCCATACAGCTTCGGCGGAACGGCCTCGTAAAGGGGAGAGACCTGGGCGATCCTCATGAAGTACTCCAACGTACGGCCACACGTGACAGATGCTCACGGTTGCGCTTTGGTTCCAGGCGTCGCAGAGAATTTCTCCGGGCTCTTGAGGCGGCGAGGGATTTGAGGTCGTTGCGGCCACGCTCGGCGGAAAAAGGGGCTCGCCTCAGCGCCGGCGGCGAGAGGGACGGTCGGGCGCCGTTTCCTTCGCCTTCCTCCGCCGACTGCCGCGCGCCATCTCCGTGATCGCGGTCAGCACCGCGAGGCCGGCATCGGTGGCGAGGCGCGCCGTGTCGGGATCGATCCGTGAAGCGGCCGCGGTCTTGCGGCGAGGACCGCGCACGAGGCGCGGGAGAATCAGGGCGATCAGGCCCGCGATCACCGCGAAGACCCCCGCATCGATGGCCGCCGAAGCCGCCGCGGAGAGCGTCAGGCGCAGGACGGCGTAGATTGCGTAGGCGACGGCGACGGCGGCGACGCCGCAGGCGACCGCCGCGAGCACGGCCCCGACGAGGCCCGCGGCGATGCGGCGCAGGAACTGGTTCAGCATGCGTCCCCCGTAGCGGGCTCGCGGCCCGCATTGTCTATTGGCGGCGAAATCCCTCGCAAGCGCGAGCGTTCCGCCAACGCCACTGTAGACCAAGGGCGGGCTGGACCGGAACGCATCACACCCGACCCAGGCGCGCGATCGCCTCGGCCAGCGGGCGCTCGGCGCGATCGTAGTCCTTCCACGCCGACAGGCGCGGCAACAGGGACGGAACGGTCCGCAGGGTGTAGTTCGCCGGGTCGAGGCCCGCCTTGACCTGCGTCCAGGCCAGAGGGAACGAGACCGGCGCGCCCGGACGCCCGCGCGGCGAGAAGGGCGCCACCGCGGTGGCCATGCGATCGTTGCGCAGATAGTCGAGGAAGATCCGGCCGTCCCTCTGCTTCTTGGCCATGTTGATCAGATAACGGTCGGGCGCGTCAGCCGCCATCGCGTTGCAGAGGTCACGGGCGAAGGCCTTGGCCGTCGGCCAGTCGACGCCCTCCGCGGCGATCGGGCTCACCACGTGCAGGCCCTTGCCGCCCGTGGTCTTGCAGAAGGCTTCCAGCGCCAAGGCCTCGAGTCGCGCCTTCACCTCCTTGGCGGCGGCCACGACCTGATCGAACGGTACGTCCGGCGCGGGATCGAGGTCGAACACGAGCCGCCCGGGCGTTTCCGGAGCGAACGGCCGACAGTTCCAGGGATGCAGCTCGACCGCGGCGATCTGGGCCGCGGCGATCACGGCGTCGAGCGTGTCGAGCTGGAGATAGGGCTTGTGGTCTCCGAACACCTGGACCTGGGCGAAGAGATTCGATGATCCGCGCGCCGCATGGCGCTGGAAGAACCGTTCGCCCGAAATCCCGTCCGGCATGCGGATGATGGAGCATGGCCGGCCGCGGATGTGCGGCATCAGCTTCTCTCCCACGGCTTCGTAGTAGAGCGCCAGGTCGAGCTTGGTGACCGGCTGGCCCTCGCCGTCGTCGGGCCACAGGGGCTTATCGGGGTTGGAAAGCGTCACGCGGCTGGAGAGCCGGCGCGCCGACGCGGCGGCAGTCGGTTTTCGCGCGGCGGGCGGCGGCTTGGGCTCCTTGAGCTCCGTCGTTTCCGGCGAGGCGGGAACTTCGGCCTCGACCTCGGCTGCGGGCTTGTCCTCCCGCAGGCCCTTGAACGACGCCTGCCGGATCGCTCCGTCCGCGGTGAAACCGGCGTACTCGATCTCGGCCACCAGTTCGGGGCGCGCCCAATGCACGCCGGCGGCCTTCCTCGGCGCCTCCTTGCCCGAGAACGGGCTGCGATCCGTCGCCAGGGCCTTCAGCCGCGGCAAGAGCCGGTCGACCACGGCCCGGCCGAAGCCCGTGCCCACGCGGCCGACATGGATCAGATGACCGTCCCGATGGACGCCCACGATGAGCGAGCGGAAGGCGTCCCCGGTGGTGGTCCAGCCACCGATCACCACCTCGTGGCCCTGGCGGCACTTGGACTTGATCCAGGCGTCGGACCGTCCCGACTGGTAGGGCGCTTCGAGCTGTTTGGAGATGATCCCCTCGAGCTGCATCCGGCAGGCGGACTCCAGCACCGCCGCGCCGGCGGTCACGAAGTGGTCGACGTAGCGGATGTTCGGAGGCGCTTCGTGCAGGGCCTGGAGCAGCCGCGCCTTGCGCTCTGCCAGCGGCAGGGCGCGCAGGTCTTCGCCGCCGGCGAACATCAGGTCGAAGGCGAAATAGATCACCTGGTCGGTCTTGCGCTCGGCGATCGCGGCCTGGAGGGCGGCGAAGTCCGGCGAGCCGTCGGCGTCCAGGGCGACGACCTCGCCGTCGATGATCCCCTCAGGCAGTCGTGCGCCGGCCGAGACGATCGCCGGAAAGCGGTCGGACCAGTCGAGGCCCTTTCGGGTGAGCAAGGCCGCCGCGCCGTCCTCGAGGCGAAGCTGCATGCGATAGCCGTCGAACTTGACCTCGTGCGCCCATTCCCGGCCGGGCGGCGGCGTCGCGGATGACTTGCAGAGCTCCGGCTCGATGAACCTCGGCATGGGAGCCGAGGCCGTCTGGGTCGATCGGCTCCGCCGCGTTGGGGCGGACACCTTGGGCGCCGCGGCCGCCGTCGAGGCGGGGTTGCGATGGCTCTGCCAAACGGCGTCGGCCTTGCCGCCCTTGGCGGTCATGAACGGTGATGGAGCGCGGCCTTCGCCACGAGCGATCTGTTCCATCGAGCGGTCGGAGGCGATCGAGCGATTCTCCAGGGCCAGGGCGTCCCCAGGCCCCTCCACGGCCGCCTTGTCGCGATGCTTGATCAGCAGCCAGTTGTTCCGCTTCGATTTTTCGTCGCCGCGAAGGCGCACCAGCACCCAGCCGCCGTGCAGGCGCTCGCCCTCCATCACGAACTTGAGCTCGCCCTTGGCCAGGGCGCGGTCGACCTTCTCGAAGCCCGGCTCGGGCGCCCAGTAGCCGCGATCCCACAGCATCACCGAGCCGCCGCCGTACTGGCCCGCGGGGATGGTTCCCTCGAAGTCGCCGTAGTCGAGAGGATGGTCCTCCACCTCCACCGCCAGGCGCCGGTCGTGAGGATCCAATGAGGGGCCGCGCGTCACCGCCCAGGACTTGAAGACGCCGTCCCACTCCAGGCGCAGGTCGAAGTGCAACCGCGTGGCGGCGTGCTTCTGGATCACATAGCGGAGCCGGTTGGACGGGGC
>DATBEN010000168.1:0-18296 GCA_036276055.1 Caulobacteraceae bacterium | reverse complement strand
GTCACGCCAGGCTGCCGGCGTACGGCGTCCAGGTCGGCCGAGAGCAGCTTCGCTCCCGGGACGGGTGATTTCACGTAGACGGCGTATTCCAGGCCCGGAACTTCGGTGTCGATGCCGAAGATCGGCTCGCCGCGGACCACCGCGGGGGTGTCCACCCCGACCTGGTCGCGGCCCAGCAGGACGAAGTCCTTGGGCGACTTGAGGACCAGCTGCGCCGGATCGGGAGGCGGAAGCTTCGCCGCGGCGGCGGCCAGTTCGCCGTAGCCGAGACGCCGGCCGCTCGCCGGATCGATCACCTCGCCGCGCTCCGTCTTCAGGCTCGCGGCGGGAAGGCCCCAGCGCTCGGCCGCCGCCTGAACCAGCAGCGAGCGGGCCGCAGCCCCCACTTTGCGCATCGGTTCGTAGTTTTCCGGTGTCGTTGTGCTGCCGCCTACCGACTGGTCGCCGAATCTTTGCTCGACCGGCGCAAACTCGATCCGCACGCGCGACCAGTCCGCGTCCATCTCCTCGGCGATGATCATCGGCAGAGTCGTTTTCGCGCCCTGGCCGATCTCCGGCGCCTTGGCGAGGAGGGTCACTGCGCCGTCCGCGGCGACGAGGACGTAGTCGCCTATCGCGCCGGCCGCCGCCACGGCGGCCTCGCCAGACGTGGTGAAGCCGAAGCCGAGGGCCAGGCCGCCGCCGGCGGTCGCACCGATGGAGAAGATCAGACGCCGACGATCGATCATGGTCACGCCTCCACGCCGGCCGCGTCGTTGATGGCCGCGTGGATGCGATCGTAGCAGCCGCAGCGGCAGAGGTTCCCCGACATCGCCCCTTCGATATCGTCGCGCGTAGGGCGCGCCTTGTCCTTCAGCAGGGCGGCCGCGGTCATCATCTGGCCGGCTTGGCAATAGCCGCACTGCGGCACGTCGTGCGCGATCCATGCCGCCTGCAAAGCCGGGCCGTTCGGATGCGCGTGCAGGCCCTCGATCGTGGTGATCTGACGCGAGCCGACCGTTCCTACGGGCGTCAGGCAGGCGCGCGTCGATTCACCGTCGACATGAACCGTGCAGGCTCCGCAGGCGCCGACGCCGCAGCCAAACTTGGTCCCCTTGAGGCCAAGTTCATCGCGGAGCACCCATAGCAGAGGCATCTCCGGGGGAACTTCCGCCGTCAGTAGCCGACCGTTGACCCTAAGCGAGATCGCCACGAGAAGCCTCCCTGTTTTCTGCCCCTGATCTACACCGCCTGCAGCCTTGGCCAAAGCCTTGCGGCCGGTCAGCGACGCAGATGCGCGTCCTGCTGGCTCATCCGGGTGCGAACCGTGAAGACGCCATCGCCGCTCAGGACGCCGCCGCGGGCGAACAATCGCCCCGATTGCCAGTTCGAGAGGCCCAGTTCGGGCCGCTGCAGGGCGTACTGGCCATCTACCCAGCGGGTGAATCCATCCCCGATGAAGGCCGCCTCGAGGGCGTCGAAGGCGGCCGACTTGGCCGCTTCGTCTTCCGAAATCACTGAAGCGATGAAACGAGGGCTATGCCGGTTGAAGAGCCGGACGGCCTCGTCGAGCGACTCCACGATCGCGAGGCTGACTTCGGGGCTCTCCTCCCACTCCCACTCCACGCCGAGTTCCTCGACGGGGAGGAGCTCCGCCTTGGGCTCTTCGTGGTCGCCGTCGGCTCGCCGCACGATGCTCCGGGCTGTCCGCCATGACTGGGGAAGCCACGCCTCGCTTCCAGCGGCGACGTGAAGCTTCACGCCATGCCCGCGCCTCGCACCGGCAGCCTCGAGCGCGGCGAGAAAGCGGGGGGTGAGCTCTTCGGCGCGCGAGCGGACAATGCAGCAGACGTTGAGGGTGTTGCAGACCTTCCGGTCGAGCGAAGCCAGCACGGCGGCCTCGAAGCGGTCGGCGTCGGCGCCGGCGTCGGCCATCATCCAGGCTCCGCCGGTCCCGTGGAGGCTGACGGGCGTGCCAGCCTGGCGTGCGACCGCGCCCAGTTGAGCCACCGCGCGGCCTGACCCGCGGGCGACCGCCAGGGACAGACGCGGATCGGCGAACATCGCCCATCCGGCCGCGTGCTCGGCGCTGTCGATCAAAACGGCGGCGCCTTCAGGCAGACCGGCCTCCTGAAGCGCTGGCGCGAGGGTGTGTTCGGAGAGGGCGCGAGCGGTGCCCAGGGCGTCGGAGCCGATCCGGAAGGCGACGGTGTTGCGACCGCGAAGCACGCCCGCCGCGTCGGCGAAGACGTTGGGGCGCCCTTCGAACACGAAGCCGACGACGCCCAGCGGGGCCGTCGCCAACTCTACTGACCAGCCGTCGTGCTCGTGACGCTCGACGAGGCGGCCCCGGCCCGCCGGAGCATCGCGCCAGGCACGCAAGCCGTCGATCATGTCCTGACGCATGGCCTCGGACGCGAGGAGGCGAGTCACGCTTGCCCCACGCGCCCGGGCGCGCTCGACATCCTGCGCGTTTGCTTTCGCGATCTCCGCCCAGGCTTCGGCTGAGGCGAGGCGCGCGGCGAAAGCCTCGAAGAAGGCGCTGATGCGATCGTCCCCGACCCTGGCCATGGCGGCGAACGCCTCGACGGCGCGGTCCACGGCGCGCGCAGAAGTCCGGTGGGCGGCGTGGGGCACGCGAAGCAGGTCGCCGGTCGTCTGCAGGACGATCAGCCGATCGCCCGAGCTGAACGCCTTGGCGAGTTCGGCAGACACGCGCGTGACCCTGTCGCCGCCGAACACGATCGGCATTCCGGCTTCGAGCCGCTCGAGCTTTCCGTTTCCAGACATGGCTCCGTCTTTAGGTCAGGGTCGCCCTTGGCGCATAGCGGGGCGAGCGGCTAAACCGCGCGGGCTGTCAAGAACAAGGAGGGGCTCATGAAGACCCGCGCCGCCGTGGCCTGGAAGGCCGGCGAGAAGCTGTCGATCGAAGAGGTCGACCTGGAGGGCCCCCGCGCCGGCGAAGTGCTGGTCGAGATCAAGGCGACGGGCATCTGCCACACCGACGAGTTCACCCGTTCGGGTGGCGATCCGGAGGGCATCTTCCCCGCCATCCTCGGTCACGAGGGCGCCGGCGTCGTGCTCGAGGTCGGGCCGGGCGTGACGTCGGTGAAGCCGGGCGACCACGTGATCCCGCTCTACACGCCCGAGTGCCGCCAGTGCAAAAGCTGCCTCTCGCGTCGCACGAACCTGTGCACGGCGATCCGCTCCACCCAGGGCCGCGGTCTGATGCCCGACGAGACCAGCCGCTTCTCGATAAACGGTGAGAAGATCTATCACTACATGGGCTGCTCGACCTTCGCGAACCATACGGTTCTGCCGGAGATCGCGGTGGCCAAGGTGCGCGAAGACGCGCCGTTCGACAAGATCTGCTACATCGGCTGCGGCGTAACCACGGGTGTGGGCGCGGTAATCTGGACCGCCAAGGTGTGGCCGGGCGCGAACGTCGTGGTGTTCGGGCTTGGCGGCATTGGCCTCAACGTGATCCAGGGCGCGAAGATGGCCGGCGCCGACAAGATCATCGGCGTCGACCTCAACCCCGAACGCGAGGCCATGGCTCGCCACTTCGGCCTGACCCATTTCGTGAACCCCGACGACGTGGGGCGCGACAAGGTGGTGCAGGCGCTGATCGACCTCACCGGCGGCGGCGCCGACTTCTCGTTCGAATGCATCGGCAACATCCACACCATGCGCCAGGCCCTCGAGTGCTGCCATCGCGGCTGGGGCGAGAGCATCGTCATCGGTGTGGCGGGCGCCGGCCAGGAGATCTCCACGCGCCCGTTCCAGCTGGTCACCGGACGCGTCTGGCGCGGCACCGCCTTCGGCGGCGCCCGTGGGCGCACCGACGTGCCGAAGATCGTCGACTGGTACATGGACGGTAAGATCCAGATCGATCCGCTGATCACCCACCTGCTGCCGCTGGAGCGGATCAACGAGGGATTCGATCTGATGCACGCCGGCGAGAGCATCCGGTCGGTCGTGGTCTACTAGGCCACGATGGCCGCCGCAGGCTCCCCGATCGGCCATGTCGCTCTCCTGCGCGGCGTCAACGTCGGCGGACGTAACCGGATCGCGATGGAAGCGCTTCGCCAGATCGCCAGCGACCTCGGCCTCGTCGGCGCCCGCACGCACCTCCAGAGCGGGAACCTGGCCTTCCTGGCGCAAGAAGGCGCAGGCGCGGTGGCCGAAGAGGCGCTTCGTCGTGTGCTCATCCAGCAGCTCGGGATCGACGTTCCGGTCGTTGTCAGGACCCAGAGCGCCCTGGCGGCCACGATCTCCGCCAATCCCTTCGCCGACGCCGCATCTGGCGATCCGTCCCATCTGCTGGTGACATTCATGAGCGGCGCGCCCAGGGAAGATCGCCTTGCTGCGATCCGGGCGGCGGCGAGGCTCGGCGAACGGGTGGAACTCGTCGGGCGCGAACTCTTCATCCACTACGCGGGCGGCGTGGCGGGCTCCCGCCTGACCACCGCCCTGATCGACCGCGAACTTGCCGTCATGGGCACGGCGCGGAACTGGACGACGGTGGTTGCGCTGGAGGCGCTGGCCGGCGGATTCGCGGATAGACCTGCAAATTGACGAGTCGGTTGGGCGCGCGGGCCGCATCGCGTTTTGAAGCGCGCAAGAAGGCGGCGTAGATAACGGACCATGCTCTCCGGCGCCCCGACTCGCCCGACGGCCCGACTTCGCCGGG
Organism: Caulobacteraceae bacterium; assembly: GCA_036276055.1. GTDB lineage: Bacteria > Pseudomonadota > Alphaproteobacteria > Caulobacterales > Caulobacteraceae > Acaudatibacter. The sequence goes on along the minus strand of DATBEN010000168.1, from coordinate 13,624 downwards.
TGCGGGCATGACCGCGCCGGTCGAGGTCCAGATCCGGCAGGGAGGGTGGAACGCACACCTTCGGCGTGTCGGCCTGCGGACGCTCGCCTTCCTCAGGGCCAGGATCCGCGCCAGCGAGCTGTGGCTTGCGGTCATCGCGGCAGGTGTCGGTGCGGTCGCGGGACTGTCGACGGTCGCGATCAGCGCCGCGGCGCGCGCGCTTCAGGTCCTACTTTATGGCATCTCGCCCGACACCCGGTTGTCGACCATCCCGTGGCTGCCCGTCGAGCGGCTTCCAATCCTGCCTCTGGGAGGCCTCGCCCTGGGCCTCGTCACCCTCTGGTGGTCACGCCGCCGGCCTGCCTCGCCGGTCGACCCGGTGGAAGCCAACGCCTTGCGCGGCGGACGGATGTCGATCCGCGACAGCCTTTTCGTCGTCGTCCAGAGTCTTTGTTCCAACGGTTTTGGGGCTTCGGTGGGATTGGAGGCGGCCTACGCCCAGATGGGCGGGGCGATCGCCTCGCTCACCGGCGGCGCGCTGAACCTACGACGCAGCGATCTGCGGACGTTCGTCGGCGTTGGCGCGGGCGCGGGGATAGCGGCAGCCTTCAACGCGCCCCTCACCGGCGCCTTCTACGCCTTCGAGATCATCATCGGGTCGTACACGACGGCCAACATCGCCCCCGTGGTCGCCGCCGCACTGGCAGGGGCGCTGGTGAGCCGGCTCCTGCACGTCGACAATTTGGTGATGCGGACGACCGTCACGGACGCCCTCTCGGTCTCCCACTATTTGCTGTACGCGACCCTGGGGCTGGTCTGCGCCCTCGCCGGGATCGCGATCATGCGCCTGGTGGCGTTGTGCGAAAGCCTCGCCTCGCGCATGCCGAGCCCACGCTGGGCGAGACCGGCGATCGGCGGAATCCTGCTGGCCGCGATCGCCTTCTACCAGCCCGAGACCCTGTCAGCCGGTCATGGGGCCATGCACCTGGACATGCGCGCGGACCTCGGCCTTCAGGCGCTCGCCCTGCTGTTCCTCGCCAAGGTGGCGGCGAGCGTCGTGGCCCTGGGTTTCGGCTACCGAGGCGGCCTCTTCTTCGCCTCGCTCTATCTCGGCTCGCTCCTGGGGCGGCTTTTCGTCGTCGCGCTCTACGCCATGGGCGCCCACATCGGCATCGACCCGTTGACCGCGTCGCTGGTCGGCATGGGAGCCCTGGCGGTGGCGATCATCGGCGGTCCCTTCACGATGTCCTTCCTGGTGCTCGAGACGACCGGCGACTTCGGCCTCACCGCCGTCACCCTGACCGCCTCCATCGTGGCCAGCCTGGTCGTGCGCGAGACGTTCGGCTACTCGTTCTCGACCTGGCGCCTGCACCTGCGCGGCGAGACGATCCGAAGCGCCCATGACGTAGGATGGCTGCGCACCCTCACCGCAGGGCGGATGATGCGGCGTGACGCCGCGGCCACGCCAGCCTCTCAGGATCTGGAGGAGTTCCGCCGGCGATTCCCGCTTGGATCGACGCGGCGCGTGCTCGCTCTGGATGCGGACGGTCGCTATGCGGGAATCATCCCCGTGGCGGCTGTCTTCGCCAATCCCGAAGCGGACGGCGTCGTGGGAAGCCTCGCTGTGCTGCGCGACAGAACCTTGAGTCCCGACATGAGCATAAAGGCCTGCATGGCTATGTTCGACGCCACCGAGAGCGATGAACTGGCCGTTCTCGACGATCAGGGCAAACCAATCGGCGTATTATCAGAGGCTTACGCGACTCGCCGCTACGCTGAAGAGCTGGAAAAAGCTCGACGGGATCTTGTCGGCGGCGATGCCGAGAGGCGAACCTGAGCAGCCACATCAGATTTTTGCTTTGATTTGGCGTAAATCGGGCGGCCCTGCGGACGGTTGTGCATTTTTTGGGCTTAATATGACCAAAGTCTTGAACTTGGGCCCTACGAAGGGCTATTTCCGGACTCTCGCACGTGGCGCCTGAGGGAGGCGTGGAATGTCCAATGCCCGACTCGCTGGTCTGGTGGGCGCGCTGGCCGCCTACGCCGGCGGGTCAGGGGCCTGGGCGGTCCTCACGCCTGACCATGCCATGGCCGCGGTGACGTTCCCGTCGCTCGCGGCGCCCGATCTCGACCTTGCCACGCTCAGGGAGGCGGAAGCGCGCGCGGCGCCCGTGCATCTCGCAGCGTCTGCGAGCGCGTCGGCAGATCCGTCCAAGACGCCGGGCGGGGACCCGGTCCTGAACCCGCGGGACGTGCAGCCCGTCGGACGCCCCAGCCCGACGAGCTGGCTTCTGCTGGTCATCGGTGTCGGGATGATCGGAGGCGCCCTGCGCGGCTTCATCGTAGCGAACCGGGCCCTGGCCCGGCTGCAGCCGGACGAACGCGACTAGGATCGTCCTCGACGGAACGTCAGGCGACCCTGCCGACGCCCTCTCGCGCCGCCGTTCGGGCGGCGAGTTGCTCCAGGGTCTGCGCATGGCTGGCCCGGGTGATGCGGTAGCCTCGCATGAGGAGCAGGCCGGCCGCATACAGCCCCAGGACGATCGGCGCATAGACCAGGGCCAGGTCGCGGACCACTGGCGCCGGGACCTGCCCGGGCCGCGCGCCGGTTGGGAAATGGATCGCGGACAGGATCATGCTCGCCGCGAAGATCCCCACGCCCGACACCGCCTTGGCCACCAGGCTCGAGGCCGAGAAGAACAGCCCCTCGGCCCGCCGGCCCGTCTTCAGCTCGCCGTCCTCGACGACGTCCGCAATCATGGCCGACACCAGCGTCGTTCCGGCGATCCCCAGCGCTACCGACACGATGGCCTGGCCGAAGATGATCGCGAACAGCGCCGGCGTGTGATTGGGCGGCATCAGGCCCGCCAACCGCAGGAGCATCGGGCAGATGCCGGTCACGACGGACGCGACGATGAGGGATATCGCGGCGGCGCGCTTGCCCAGCCGCCGCGAGAGCGGCGCGGCGGCGAACAGCGCCAGGAACGCCGAGATGAACACGCCCGCGACCAGGGCCGCGATCTGGCGGGAGGAGAACTCCCAGAAGTAGGTGTTGAAATAGATGTTCATCGACGCGTTGAGCCCCGCGGCCATGGAGGTTGCGAGGCCCGATAGAGTGAGGAACAGGAAGGACCTGTTGGACCAGGTGGCTGCCATCTCCTTCAGCGTCGCCAGGAGGCCGAGGCGCCGCCGTGGTGGCGGCTGGAACGCCGCGGCGCGTTTCTGGGTGCCGGCTGAAGAGATCAGGATCGCGGCGAACATGATCACCGACGCCAGCAGTCCGTAGCGGCTGAAGCCGACGGGATTGGTCTGGCCGACACGATGATGCGCGTCGGGCACCAGCAGGAAGCTGAAGGTGATGAAATAGAGCAGCAGACCTCCGGTCCAGCCGAAGAAATACCGATAGCTCAGCAGGACAGTGCGCTCGTCGTAACCTTGGGTGAGTTCGGCCGAGAGGGCAGAGCTTGGCACTTCATAGAAGGTGATGAAGGTGCGGATGACGATGGCGATGCCGACCAGATAGAAGAACAAGGCCGACGTGGACCAGCCGTGCGGTGGATTCCACAGAGCCAGATAAGACAGGGCGACCGGCGCGGCGGCCGTATACATGAAGGGGTGCCGCCGTCCCCAGCGAGAGCGCCAGTTGTCCGAGATCTGGCCGACGATGGGATCCAGAAAGGCGTCGAAGATCATGGCGATCATGATCGCCAGACCGACCAGCGGGGCCGCAAGTCCGACGACCTGATTGTAGAACAGCAGCAGAAGGTAGCTGAAGCCGTTGTCCTTTACGCCAAAGGCGACCGACCCGAGCCCATAGAAGAGCTTCTCCTTGAGCCCCAGGGGAGGGACGGGGGGTGCGGGCGCGGCGGTCGTCCGGGTCGCGACCGTGGGCGGATCGTCCGATACGACGACGGCCATGGCGTCACCTCCGCTGCCCGCGGACCGGACCGGCGCCGGGGCCTCTGTTGGGGCTCGACGCCCGGAAACACAAAAATGCGTGCAGGATCGCCGCCAGCGCCAATCCTCCGCAACCGTTGCGTACGCGAACATGCTAGCGTCAATCCCAGTTGCAGCAGATTTGCTTGCCGGGAGATCCCGAAGTGTTCTGGGAGCGCATGCCACTAGCCCCGCAGTCGGGGCGGGCGCTGGAGGTCCGGGAGACCGCCGAGGGACACCTGCTCGACCGTGTGCTGGGATGGGGCGCGATCGCGCCGTTGGCCGCCTGCGCCGTCGCGGCATGGCTGAGCGCCGGATCCGTCAGGGCCGTGGTCATGAGCCTCGCCATCATCTGGGGTGGGGCGGTCCTGGTCTTCCTCGCGGGCGTCCGGCGCGGGCTTGGTTTTCATGCGCCAGGCGGGATGCGCTCGAGCCAGATCGTCTTCATGCTCTGGACCTTCGCCCTGGCGTTCGGCTCGATGATCGCCCTGCAGCCGCTGACCTCGCTGGGCCTGCTGATGCTGGGCTACGCTGGAATGGCGCTCTCGGCCCGTGCGGCCACGCTCCGGCAGGAGGTCCCGATCTTCTCGGCGGGACTGCGGCCTGTCCAGATGAGCATCGCGCTGCTGAGCCTGTGCGCCGTAGCCGCCCGCCTGATATGGCGGCTCTGAGGCGTTGCGTTGATTGGGGGTTGAATTCAACGCCGGAGGGTTGAGATAGACCCTCATGGTGCGGCTCACGATCAATGGCGAGGCGCGGACGGTGCAAGGCGCGCTGGATATAGCGGGCCTTATCGCCGCTCTCGAACTGGACGCCCGCAAGGTCGCGGTGGAACGCAATCTCGAGATCGTTCCCCGCTCGGCCTACGGCGCGACGCGGATCGCGGACGGAGACCGGATCGAGATCGTTCACTTCATCGGAGGCGGCTGATGGATGGCTCCACCCAGCTGGGCGAAGACACCTGGATTGTCGCAGGGCGAACCTTCCGCTCCCGCCTGATCATCGGCACCGGCAAGTACAAGGACTACGCCCTCAACGCGGCGGCGGCCGAAGCCGCCGGCGCGGAGATCGTGACGGTGGCGCTGAGGCGCGTGAACCTCTCCGACCCGAGCCAGCCCATGCTGGCCGATTTCGTGCGGCCGGACCGGTTCACCTACCTGCCCAATACCGCCGGTTGCTTCACGGGGGAGGAAGCGGTGCGCACGCTTCGCCTGGCGCGCGAGGCGGGCGGATGGGACCTGGTGAAGCTCGAGGTGCTGAGCCGCACGGCCCACCTCTATCCCGACCTGGAGGAGACGCTCCGCGCGCTGAAGATGCTGGTCGCCGAAGGCTTCCAGGTGATGGTCTACTGCACCGACGATCCGGTCTATGCGCGCAAGCTCGAGGACGCGGGAGCGGCGGCGATCATGCCGGCGGCCGCGCCGATCGGCTCGGGCCTCGGCATCCAGAACCGCCTCAACATCCATTTCATCGTCGAGCAGGCGAAGGTTCCGGTCCTGGTCGACGCGGGCGTTGGAACCGCCTCCGATGCGGCCGCGGCCATGGAGCTGGGCTGCGACGCGGTGCTGATGAACACCGCCATCGCCGAGGCGCGCGATCCGGTCCGCATGGCCCAGGCGATGAAGCACGCGGTCATCGCCGGCCGCGAAGCCTGGCTCGCCGGCCGCATGCCGCGCCGGATGTACGCCGAGGCGTCCTCGCCCATGAGCGGGCTGATCTGAGCCGAGCGCCGCACGCTTGCCCCGAAAGGTGAGGGGACGCATCCTCGCGCTGACACACAAAGGGGGAAGCCATGGCCAGGCTCGAGGGACGCGCCGCGATCGTCACAGGAGCCGCGTCCGGGATCGGCCGCGCCAGCGCCGAACTCCTGGCGCAGGAAGGCGCCCGCGTCCTGGCGGTGGATCGTCCCGAAACGGACCTCGCGTTCGAAACCCAGGGCGTCAGCACTCTCGAGGCAGATGTCACGCAGGACACCAGTCCGGGACTCGTCGTGAGCTCGGCGATGGAGCGCTTCGGCCGGCTGGACATCCTGTTCAACAACGCCGGCGTGGGCGCGAACGCCCTGGCCGCCCAGATGACGGACGAGGCCTGGGATGGGGTCCAGGCCGTCAATCTCCGGGCCGTCTTCCGCATCTGCCGGGCGGCGATCCCTCACCTGATCCAGTCCCCGGCCGGCCGGATCATCAATACCGCCAGCGTGATGGCGGAGGGGACGGACTATGGCCTTGCCGCCTATTGCGCCTCCAAGGCCGGGGTCGTGGGCCTTACGCGGACGCTCGCGCTGGAGCTGGGCAGGCATGGCGTCACGGCCAATGCGATCATGCCCGGCGCCATCCGCACGGGGATGACCGCCGCCAGCTTCGCCCGCGCCGAAGTGGCGGATGTCTGGGCGAAGAAGTCGGTCCTGCGCCGGCTCGGACAGCCGATCGACATCGCCCGGGTGGCCCTGTTCCTCGCCTCCGACGACGCGGGCTTCGTCACCGGCCAGGCCATCGCCGCCGACGGCGGCCTCATGCTCCGCATCTGATGGGCCGCTCCGTCTGGGCCGCCGCCGCGGTCAGCCTGTGCATTCTGGGGACGTTCGGTGCGAGCGCCGATCCCACGCCGCCTCTCGCGGATCTCCTCGCCCAGGCCCCCGCGAGCGACTGGCGGCGGATCGACCCCGACAACATGCTCGTCATGCAACTGCCACAGGGCCGCATCCTCATCGAGCTGGCGCCGGCCTTTGCGCCCAACCACGTCGCGAACATCAAGCGCCTTGCCCGCGCGCGTTTCTTCGACGGCCTCTACGTGGTGCGGGTCCAGGACAACTACGTCGTGCAGTGGGGCGACGCCCAGGCTCATCGGCCGCTGGGCGAGGCGCAGCGGACACTCCCGGCCGAGTTCGACCGCGCCGCGGGCCCCGATGTTCCGTTCGATCCTCTCCCTGACCGGGACACCTATGCGCCCATCGCTGGGTTCTCGGCCGGATTCCCGGCGGCCCGCGATCCGCTGAGCGGACGCGCCTGGCTGACCCACTGCTACGGGATGGTGGGTGCGGGCAGGGACAACGACGAGAACTCGGGCGGCGGACCCGAGCTCTATGCGGTGATCGGCCAGGCGCCGCGCCAGCTCGACCGCAACGTCACTCTGGTCGGGCGCGTGATCGAGGGGATGGACATCCTTTCGGCTCTGCCCCGCGGCCACGGCGACCTCGGCTTCTACGAGAAGCCGGACCAGAGGACGCCGATCCTCTCCATCCGCATTGCGGCCGATCTTCCGCTTGCGGAGCAGCCGAGGCTGGAGGCCCTGCGAACCGACAGCGCCACCTTCGCCGCCCTCGTCCAGGGCCGCCGCTTCCGCCACGACGCCTGGTACAAGCGTCCCGCCGGCCATGTGGACGTCTGCAACGTCCCGCTGCCGGTGAGGGCGGCGAGGTAGACTCTAGGGGCGGCTGGCCTACCCCTCACTCCACCGGCGCAGGCCGCGCGCGCTGGTTGAACAGCAGCTTCATCCGCCGCTCGCGCTCCTCCGGCGGGAGGGTTGCAGGATCCTCGACCGGGCCTGCGGTCACCGCCATGCCTTTCTGCACGGCCTCGCGTTCGCCCATCTTCTCGAACCACCGCTTGAAGTACTTGAAGTCCTCGATGTCCTGGCCCTGGCCCTTCCAGTTCATCGTCCAGGGATAACAGATCATGTCGGCGATCGTGTACTCGTCGCCGGCGATCCAGGGCCGGTCATACAGTCCGTTGTTCAGCACGCCATAGAGCCGGTTCACCTCGTCGGTGAAGCGGGCGACCGCATAGCTCTGGTCACCGCGGGTGTCGCCCAGGCGCCGGAAATGGCCGCACTCGCCCGTCTTGGGGCCCTGGTTGGCCATCTGCCACATCACCCACTGGGTGACCTCAGCCTTGCCGCGGACGTCCTTCGGAAGGAAACGGCCGGTCTTCTCCGCCAGGTACAGCATGATCGCGCCGGACTCGAAGACACTCAGGGGAGCGCCGCCGTCGGCCGGCTCGTGGTCGACCAGGGCGGGCATCCGGTTGTTCGGCGAGATTCTGAGGAAGCCGTCCGTGAACTGATCGCCCCGCCCGATATTGCAGGGCGTCACGCGGTAAGGCGCGCCAAGTTCCTCCAGGAGGATGGTCACCTTCTTCCCGTTCGGCGTGGGCCAATAGAACAGCTCGAGCATCGGGTCCTCTCCTTGTTTGATCTACGCTTTTCGAGTTCAGCCCACGCGGCGGCGGAAGAGCGAGAACAGCCGCTCCCAGTGACGTTCCGCGGCCGCGCGGTCGTAGACGGCGCGCTGTGGAAAGGCGAAGCCGTGTTCCACGCCCGGGTAGAGCTCGACCTCGGCGTTGGCGCCGGAGTCGACCATGGCGGTCCGCAGTTCCTCGACCATCTCCAGGGGCGCCCAGCGGTCGGTCTCCGCGCAGCCGAAATAGAGCTCGGCCTTGGTCCGACCGCCCGCGAGGTGAGGACTGTCAGGCGCGTCGGTGACGAGGCGCACTCCGTACATCGATGCAGCGGCGGTCACGCGACCGGGAAAGCTCACCGCCGCGCGAATGGCATACTGGCCGCTCATGCAGTAGCCCACGCTCCCGACCGAGCCGGGACGCGCCGCCGGCTGGCTGTCGACCCAGGCCAGCAGGGCCTCGGTGTCCTGCATGATCCTGGGGATGGTCAGGGACTCCATCAGCTCGAACATGCGCGCCCGGGCGCCTTCGTCGACAAGGGGCCCCAGTTCGAGCACGCCCGAGCGGTAGTAGAGGTTCGGCAGGACCACATAGTAGCCGGCCGACGCGATGCGCCGGCACATGTCGCGCAGCTCCTCACGGATCGCGGGCGCATCCATGTAGAACAGGATCACCGGATGCGGACCGCCTCGCTCGGGGTGGGTGACAAAGGTTGTCGTCGCGCCGTCGCGCGTGGGGATGTCGATCTGCTGTTCGATCACGAAGCCGGTTCTCCCTGAACTTGGTCCTTGCGATCTGCTCCCGCCGGGGCCTGGGACAGCTCTGCCAGCGGGCGCAAGGCCATCCGATGATCGGCCATGTCATCTCGCCCGGCAACGATTCCGGAACGTCAAAGTTGATTCCGGGCGGCGAGTCTTCGCAAACTGAGCTGGGGGCGCCGCGGGCGGCCCAGTGAGGAGCGGACGGCGCGCGAGCGACGGCTGCAGCGAGGACGTCCATGGAGCGTGGTTTCGTGATCTCGACGGATAGAAAATCGGTGTCTGGAGGATCGGCGCGCGGCGTGGCGGCGGCCATTGCCGCGGTCGCGATCGCGTTGGGATCGGTCGCGGCGGCCGCCCCGGCGGATCCGGCGTCGGCCCGGGTCGAAGCCTTCGACAACGCCCTGCTGGCGGCCATGAAGTCCGGTGCGGCCGGCGTGAAGGCGCGCGACCGCGACCTCACCCCCGCGGTGGAGAGCGCCTTCGACATCCCCACCATGACTCGCTTCGCGGTCGGTCCCTCCTGGGCCAGCATGACCGAGGCCCAGCATGCCGAGCTGTCACGCGCCTTCGAGCGCTACACGACCGCGAATTACGCGCACAACTTCGACAGCTACAGCGGCCAGAAGTTCGTCATTCAGGGCGTGACGACCCGCGGAACAGACAAGATCGTCCAGGCGCAACTGATCTCGCCGCACGGCTCCACGAACGCGCTGATCTACCGGCTGCACGAGACGCCCGAAGGCTGGAAGATCATCGACGTCTACTACAACGGCATCAGCCAGCTGACGACGCGCCGGGCCGACTTCGCCGCGCCGGTCGCCAGCGGCGGCGCCAGCGGCCTGTTGAGCCACCTCGATGCCCTTACGGCCAAGCTGCTGGCCTGACGCGGACTACAGCGGGACGGACAGGGCCGCGCGGGCGCCCTCCGTGTCGAGGCGGCTGAGCGCCTGGGCAAGTGCGACTCCTAGAGGCGCATTGGCCGCAAGCGCGGGAGGGAAGACCGCTTCTTCGCCCAGCAGGGCGCGAACGCGATCTTCCGGCGCCGAGAGGCGCGCCAGGCGCCGGCGCAGGGCGCCCGCCTGGGCGTCGCGCATCTCCACCGGGGCGCCCGCGTCGTCCCGCCCCGACTGCCACTTCATCCACGCCGCGATCGCCAGCGTGATGGCGGGGGAGGGGAGGCCGCGTTCGGTCCGGATCGCCAGCGAGGACACGAGCCGGGGCGGCAGCTTGAGCGATCCGTCGATCGCGATCTGGGCGAGGCGATGGGCGATGGCTGGCTCGCAGAACCGCGCCATCAGCCGGGACCGGTAGGCTGGGAGGTCGAGGCCAACGGCGGGCTCGAGCGTCGCCTCCGCCTCGTCCCACAGCCGCTCGACGAAGGCCGCCCTCGCAGGATCGCGGACGAACTCGTGCACGAAGGTGAGGCCGGCGAGGCCTCCAAGATAGGCCATGGCCGAATGGGCGCCGTTCAGCAGGCGAAGCTTGGCGCGCGAGAATGGAGCCACGTCGGCGACGACCCGGACGCCGACGGCCTCGAACTCGGGGCGTGGACCGGCGAAGCGGTCCTCGATGACCCATTGGCTGAAGGCCTCGGTCCGCACCATGGCGCGGTCCTCCACGCCGGCGCAGACGCCCAGCGCCTCGATGTCGGCCTCGGCGGTCGCCGGCGTGATGCGGTCCACCATGCAGTCTGGAAACCGGACGTTCGCCTCGATCCAGGCGGGCATGTCCGGATCGATCGCGGCGGCGGTGGCGCGGACAAGCTCCTCCATGCGCCGGCCCGCGCCCTCGAGGTTGTCGCAGGCCAGGATCGTCAATCCGGGCAGGCCTCTGGTGCGGCGCGCCAGAAGTGCGGCCGTGAGGAGGCCGGCCGCGGTCGCCGGCCGCCGGTTCGCCGGCGCCACATAGCCCGCCTCGGTGATGGTGAGGGTGACCAGATGGATCGACGGCTCGGCGAGAACCTGCACGATCGGGATGGGGCTGGCGTCGAGGGCGATCACCTTGCAGATCGATCCGATCACGCGCCGTTGCGTCTCTGGGCCTTCGCTGATGCTGAGTGTGTAGAGACCATTCTGGGGTTCGAGCGCGTCGCGCAGCGCCGTCGAGCGCAGCGACAGGCCGGTCACGCCCCAGCGCGGGTCGCCGCGCCTGAGGAGGTCGTCGAACACCACCGCCTGGTGAGCACGGTGGAACGCCCCCGGGCCGATATGGGCGACGCCGGCTTGCACCTTGTCCCGATCGTAACCGGGCCGCTCCACCGCCTCTGGGAGTCGTTCGAGCGTGGCGGCGCTGAGGCGCGGACGGGCGTTCAAAGCCGGTAGGCCGCCTTCGCGAGGCGATAGGCGAGGTCGATGGCGAGGTCCGCCGCCTCATCCATCTCCAGCCTGTGATCCGCCACCATCGCCGCCAGGCGGGCGCAGTCCATCCGCCGGGCGAGGTCGTGCCGGGCGGGGATCGACAGGAAGGCCCGCGTGTCGTCGGTGAAGCCGACGGTGTTGTGGAAGCCGGCGGTCTCCATCGCCTGCTCGCGGAACCGCGCCATGCCCTCGGGGCTGTCGTGGAACCACCACGGAGCGCCGAGCCTGAGCGCCGGGTAGAATCCGGCCAGAGGCGCGAGTTCACGGCTGTAGGTTGTCTCGTCGACGGTGAAGACCACGAGGGTGAAGGCGGGATCGGAGCCGAATCGGTTCAGCAGGGGCCGCAGATCGTTGACGAAATCGGTGGCGGTCGGGATGTCCGCGCCCTTGTCGGGGCCGAAGCGCGCCAGGGTCGCGGGATCGTGGTTGCGGACGACGCCGGGATGCATCTGCATCACCAGGCCGTCGTCGACGCTCATGCGCGCCATCTCCATCAGCATGTGCGCCCGGAAGCGCTCGGCTTCGGCCGGCGTGAAGGCGCCGTGCACGACGGCGTGGAAGAGCGCCTCGGCGCGGGCTCCGACCAGCTCGGCGGTAGCCGCGGTCGGATGGCCATGATCGGTAGCCGTCGCGCCCATTTCCTTGAACACCGCCCGCCGCTTTTCCAGGGCGCGGAGGTAGCCGCGATAGCTCTCGGTATCCTCGCCGGTCATCTCGCCGAGGACGACGAGGTCGGGGCGGAAGTGGGGTTGGTCGGGATCGAGGACGCCGTCCGGACGGAAGGTCGGGATGACCCGCCCTTTCCATCCGCCGTCGCGCATCGCCTGATGGTGCTCGAGCTTGTCGAGCGCGCCCTCGGTGGTGGCCAGGGCCTCGATCCCGAACGCCTCATACAGGGCGCGCGGACGCAGCCTGGGCGTCTTCAGCGCCGCGTCGATCGCATCGTAGCAGGCGTCCGCATTCTCCGGACTGAGCCGCTCGGTGAGGCCGAACACCCCGGCGAACACCCAGTCGAGCCACAGCCGCGAAGGGGTTCCGCGGAAACGATGATAGTGGTCGGCGAACCGCCGCCAGACGCGCCTGGGGTCGGTCTCGCGCCATCCGCCGTCGAGCCGCGCCACCCCCAGCGATTCGAGAGGCACCCCCGCGCTGTGGACCATGCGCAGTACGTAGTGGTCGGGGATGATCAGCAGGTTTGCGGGATCGGGGAAGGCGGCGTCGGCGGCGAACCAAGCCGGGTCGCAGTGGCCGTGCGGACTGACGATCGGCAGGCGCTCGATGGTCGCGAAGAGCTCCCTGGCGATGGCCCGCACGCTCGGATCGGGTGGGAACAGGCGGTCGGGGTGCAGGCGTAATGGAGGCATCGCCGGCGAGCATATGCCGCGCGATCCTGGCATGAAGTAGACAGGCGCGACGGACGGCCCGTAAGTTCCGGCCATGCCTGACGCCCTTCGCGACTCCTCCGCCCCCGCCGCCTGATGCTGCCTCCTCTGCGGATCCGCTCTGCGCGGGTGATCGTCACCAGCCCCGGGCGCAACTTTGTCACCCTGAAGATCGAGACCGATCAGGGGATCTATGGCGTCGGCGACGGCGCCCTCAACGGCAGGGAGACGGCGGTGGTCGCCTATCTCGAGGGCCACGTGATCCCGGCCCTCATCGGCCGCGACGCGCGATCGATCGAGGACATCTGGCAGTACCTCTATCGCGGCGCCTACTGGCGGCGGGGCCCGGTGACCATGCGCGCCATCGCGGCGGTGGACATGGCGCTCTGGGACATCAAGGCCAAGGCCCTCGGCGTCCCGCTCTACGACCTGCTCGGCGGGCCGAGCCGGGATGGCGTGCTCGTCTACGGCCACGCCAATGGCGCGGATATCGAGGAAACGGCTGATGAGGTCGCCCGCTACCTCGAGGCCGGCTACAGGGCGGTCCGCGCCCAGACCGGCGTTCCCGGAGTGGCCAAGCCCTATGGGGTCTCGCGGGACAAGGATTTCTACGAACCGGCGGAGGGGGAGCTGCCGGTCGAGACCATCTGGTCGACGCCGGCCTATCTTCGCCAGGCCCCACGTCTGTTCGAGGCTCTGCGGCTGCGATTCGGCGACGAGCCGGAACTCCTGCACGACGTCCACCATCGCCTGACGCCGAACGAAGCGGCGCAACTGGGAAAGTCGCTGGAGCCCTATCGTCTGTTCTGGATGGAGGACCCGACACCTGCCGAGAACCAGGAGAGCTTCGGCCTCATCCGGCGCCACACGACGACGCCCATCGCCGTGGGCGAGGTGTTCAACAGCCTCTGGGACGCCAAGGATCTGATCCAGAACCAGCTGATCGACTATCTGCGGGCGACCGTGCTCGGCTGCGGGGGAATCACCCACCTGCGCCGCATGGCCGACTTCGCCGCGATCTGGCAGGTGCGCAC
>DATBEN010000167.1:0-2362 GCA_036276055.1 Caulobacteraceae bacterium | reverse complement strand
CAGGCGGCGCTTCTGGTGAAGATCCAGGTGCTGCTGGACCGGGCGCACAACTCACCCGGCGCCATCGACGGCCGGCCTGGCAGGAACCTCGATCACGCCCTGGGCATCTATGCGCACGAGCACAGCCTGCAGCCCGGGCTGAACGCGGTCGTGATCGCCTCTCTGCAAAAAGTCCAAGGCGACGCGATCATCCAAAGCTACACCATCACCGCCAAAGACGAGGCGGGACCGTTCATTGGGCGTCTGCCCAGCGACTTCTACGCCCAGTCCAAGCTGGGCCGCATGGGCTACACCACTCCCGAGGAAGAGCTCGCCGAGCGTTTCCACATGAGCCAGCAGCTCCTCGAGGCGATGAACCCCGACGCCGACTTCTCCAAGGCCGGGACCCAGCTCACCGTGGTCCGTCCGCATACGGGTGGCCTGCACGGCCAGGTGGCGAAGATCGAGGTCGACAAGCGAGTCGACGAGCTCATGGCTTACGGCGCCGACGGCCGCCTGATCGCCAGCTTCCCTTCGACGATCGGGAGCGCCGAGCATCCTGCGCCGAGTGGCGACTACACCGTGGCCCAGGTCCGCCCGAACCCGATCTATGTCTATGACCCTCGCGTGCTCACCTGGGGCCCGCGGCGCCACGGCCGGTTCAGGATCGAACCCGGCCCTAACAATCCCACCGGCGTGATCTGGATCGGCCTCAGCAAGCCGACCTATGGCATCCACGGCAGTCCGAACGCGGAGCTGATCGGCAAGACCGCCTCTCACGGCTGCGTGCGCCTCACCAACTGGGACGCCTGGGACCTGGGCAACGCAGTCAAGCCAGGGGCGGCCGTCGATTTCGTCGGTCAGGGTCCGCAGCGGACGGTCGCGACCACACGAGGGGACGCCCGCGAAAAGGCCTAAAGATCGGGCCAGTTCTCCTCGGCCTCGTCCCAACCCTCGAGGAAGTCGAACACTGCCGATTTGAACAGGGCGTGGGGGATGGCCGAGAAGTGATCGCAGCCGGGGAGGACCACCGACTTGGCTCCCGGGATAGCGTCGGCGAGCGTCTGCGGATCGCCGGCAAGCTCGTCGCGCGCCCCCGCAACGACGAGGGTCGGGGCGGACAGGCCCTGGAGACCCCCACGCGTCACCGCCTCGCCGCGTCCCTGGGCGCAGGCGGCCAAGGCCTGCCGGTCGTCGCCCTGCATCTGAGCGAACTGGCGGAACCCGCGCTGAATCGGGTCCAGGATCGAGGCCGGGTCTTCGGCGAGCAGGGCCTCGCTCAGGCTCATGCTCGGCGCCGGCCGCGGCGGCCCTTCGCCCAGCACCCGCCCCCCGATGCCGCCCAGCACCAGGCGGTCGACCCTCTCCGGCGCGCTCAGCGCGATGGCCAGGGAGAGATGGGCGCCCATGGAATAGCCCATCAGGTGGGCGCGCCCGAGCCCCGCATGGTCCATCAGGGCGATCACGTCGGACGTGAGTCTGGCGCGCTCGTAGGCGTCCGGCTCGTGGGGCTTGGCGCTCTCTCCATGCCCGCGCAGATCCAGGGCCAGAACCCGGTAGCCCCCGCGCTCCAGCGCGGCATACCAGCCCAGTCGCTTCCAGTTCTCCGACCGGTTGGACGCGAAGCCGTGCACGAGCACGACCGTCCCCCGCTGCTCACCCGCCGCGGGGAGGTCGTCGTAGGCCAGGTCGAGGCCATTGCAGGAGAAGGTAGCCATCCAAACAGCCTAGATGGCCGCGAGGCGATCAGCCAAGCGCCTCTTGAGCCCGACGGCGGGAACGCCTTAATCCGTCGTGGCCATGAAAGAAGAAGTGTTCATCGGGGGCTGGACCCTTTCGAAGCTCCGCGAGAAGAGCCAAAACGAGCGGCACGCCATCTGGAAGCGGGCCAAGGCCCTGCACTCCGCCGAGGGGAACCACCTCGCCCGGGCGATCGAGCGGCTGGGCCTGCCCTATGCCGAGCCGGAGCCGCTGCCCGCCGACGATCTGCTGATGGTCCGCATGCGCGAGATCATGGCCACGCCCGCCGCCCGCTCGGCGGCGTTGGAGGCGACGCTCGACGGCCTTCCGGCCATGGCCGGGATCGACGTGCTGCTGCACGAGCAGCTCGGCGAGGCGTATCGGACGAACGCCGCCGCCGCGCCCACCGCCCAGACGCTGACGGCCGAACTGATGACCGGACTCGGCTATGCCGAAGCCGGCCGCAAGGAGCTGCCGGCCCGCTGCGTCGCCCGCACCGGCGTCTTCTGGAAGCGCGCGTAACGGCTCAGTACCGCCAGGCGAGACGCGCGCGCCGAGGGCGAACAGCGGCGGTCGCCAGGGTCACCGGCAGGAATACAAGCTGGAGGACCAGCTTTACGATCCATACGGCGAGGCCGAGCGT
>DATBEN010000166.1:0-3068 GCA_036276055.1 Caulobacteraceae bacterium | reverse complement strand
ACGTTCTCGATCTGCCGGCGCAGGCCGCCGAAGACATCCGCCGTGTAGACCACGTCCAGGGTGACGGTGTGGAGGGTGAACAGGTCGTTGGGCGTCGAGAGCACCGGCGAAAGCGTTCCGCTCGATTTCTCGCGGGTGGCCTGGTAGCTGGCGTCGGCGGTGGGCAGCAGGGTCCCGCGCTCGACGAGCCAGGCCTCATGAGCCGCCTTCAGCGCCGCCCGGGCGGCGTCGAGGTCGGGATTGGCCTTCAGCGCCCGCTGGACGAGATCGTCGACCTGCGGCGATCCGAACAGGGTCCACCATTGGGCGGCCACATCGGCGCCCGGGGCGAAGGACTGGCTTGCGCCTCCCGGGACGGGCGCAGCGGTGGTCGAGGGAGGCAGGGGCCCGGGAGTGTAGCCGCTCACCGCCGGCGGCGCGGGCCGGTGGAAGTTCGGACCCACCATGCAGCCGGAGAGTAAGGCCGCCCCGGCGGCGACCACCGGGATCCTCCTCCATGCGCTCATCGCCGCGCCTCCGCCTCTCGAGCGGCCACGAGGTCCGGTCGCGGCTGGCGACGAGAGAAGAGGTCGATCAGGACGGGCAAGGCGATCAGGATCAGGGCAGGCGCCAGCAATATGCCTCCGACGACAACGAGGGCGAGGGGGCGCTGGACCTGCGAGCCGATGCCTGTGGCCACCGCGGCCGGCAGCAAACCGACGCACGCGGCCATGCTGGTCATCACGACAGGCCGCAGCTGCGTACCGCAGGCTCTGAGCAGCGCCTCACGCCGCGGGATGCCGACCTCGACCAGCGTGTCGTAGGCGCCCACGACCAGGATTCCGTTCATCACCGAGATGCCGAAGAGGGCGATAAAGCCAATCACCGCCGAGACGCTCAGTGGCGTGTGCGTGAGGTAGAGGCTGAAGATCCCGCCCACCATCGCCATCGGCAGGACGCTGGCCGCTAGTAGGGTGTCGCTGATCCGCGAGAAGTTGAGGAAGAGCAGGAGACTGATCAGCACCAGGCTGACGGGCACCATCAACTCCAGCCGGGCGAGCGCGCTCTGGAGTTGGCCCAGCTCGCCGACCCATTCGACGCGATAGCCGCCCGGCAGATGGACCTGCTGCGCCACCTTCTGCTGGGCTTCCAGCACCGCGCCGCCGAGATCCCGCCCGCGGACGCTGAACTTGATCGGGATGTATCGCTCCTGCTGCTCGCGATAGATGAAGGAGGCGCCCGACGTGAATTTGATGGTGGCGACGTCGGTCAACGGGACCTGGATCACGCCGTTTCCGACCGTCGCCGGGGCGCCGACAGTGATCCGTCGAATGGCGTCCAGGCTCTGCCGGTACTGGGGCGCGAGACGGACCATTATGGGGAAGTTCCGGTCGCTGCTCTCTTCGTAGAGATTGCCGGCGGCCTGCCCGCCGATGGCGATCTGGACGGTCGAGTTGATGTCGCCGGGCGCAAGACCATAGCGCGCCGCCTTTGCGCGATCGACGTCGATGCGAACAGTGGGCTGGCCAAGGGAATTGAACACGGCGAGGTCGGTGATCCCCGGCACGGTAGCCATCACGTCCCTGATCTTCTCTGCTGTCTTCTGAAGCGTTTCCAGGTCGCCCCCGAACAGCTTGACCGAGTTTTCGCCCTTCACCCCGGAGGCGGCCTCTTCGACATTGTCCTCGATGTTCTGGGAGAAGTTGAAGTCCACACCCGGGAAGCGGCTGGTGAGATCATCGTTGAGGATCTTGGTCAGCTTGGCTTTAGTCATGCCGCGCGGCCAGGTGTCGAACGGCTTGAGGGGCACGAAGAACTCGGCGTTAAAGAACCCGCTGGTGTCCGTCCCATCGTCCGGCCGCCCGTGCTGGGAAACGACAGTCTTGACCTCGGGATAGCGCATCATGACGTGGCGCATCTCGTTCACGAAGCGGTTGCTCGATTCGAGGGAGGTGGCGCCCGGCATTTCGGCGCGGATCCAGAAGTTGCCTTCTTCGAGGTGGGGCAGGAACTCGAGGCCCAGGGAGGAGGCGGCCACAAAGGTGATCGCCAGCAGCGCGGACGTGCCGCCCAGTGTGAGGATGCGGTTGGCGAGCGCGAACTCGAGCACCGGATCGTAGAGATGGCGAAGGCCCCGGACGAGGAAGGTGTCGCGCTCCTGCAACGTGCGCGGCATCAGAAGGGCGCTGAGCGCGGGCGTGACGGTGAAGGTCGCCAGCAGTCCTCCGGCGATGGCGTAGGCGTAGGTCTTGGCCATCGGGCCGAAGATGTGTCCCTCGACTCCAACCAGTGTGAAGAGGGGGATGAAGCTGGTGATGATGATCGCAGCCGAGAAGAAGATCGCCCGGTTCACCTCGGCCGCCGCCTCCCGGATCGTGGCGAGCTTGCGCGTCATGCGGTTGGCTCGGCCGCGCGGGGTGGAAATGGGCCGACTGAGATGGCGGTAGACGTTCTCGACCATGATCACGGTCGCGTCGACCACCAGGCCGAAGTCGATCGCCCCGACCGAAAGAAGGTTCGCCGACTCCCCTCGCAGGGTCATGATCAGTATCGCGAAGCACAGCGCGAATGGGATCGTCGCGGCGACGATGATCGCGCTGCGCAGATTGCCCAGGAACAGCCACTGGACGATAAAGATCAGGATGATCCCCTCGGCCATGTTGTGCAGGACCGTGTCGGTGGTGACGTTAATGAGATTGCGGCGATCATAGATCGTCTTGACCTTGACGCCCGGCGGCAGGATGTTCGACGAGTTGATCTTCTTGACCTCGTCCTCCACGCCCTTGATCGTGGGGGTGCTCTTCTCACCCCGGTGCATCAGGACGATGCCCTGGACGACGTCGTCGTCGTCGTCCTGGCCGGCGATACCCAGGCGCGGCAAGTGGCCGACCTCGATCGTCGCGATGTCGCGCAACCGAACCGGCAAGCCGCTATTGGCCGAGATCATGGTGTCGGCGAGCTGATCGGGCGAATGGATCAGGCCCACGCCACGGACAATCGCCGCCTGCGGACCGATGTTCACGGTCTGGCCGCCGACGTTGATGTTGCTGTTGTTGATGACGCTGACGACCTGGGAAAGGGTCAGGCCA
>DATBEN010000165.1:0-2667 GCA_036276055.1 Caulobacteraceae bacterium | reverse complement strand
CGACGGTTGCAGTCCTGCCGCGCGCGGCGCAGAGGCGCGACGCATGAGCGAGACGACCACCCTGGCGAGCCCCACGGCCCTGGCGAGCGCGGGCCTGATCGCGCCTGAGCGGCTCGCGATGCTGGAAGCGGTCGCCGCCCGCTACGCCGTCGCCGTCACATCCGCCAGCGCCGCCCTGATCGACCCGGCCGACCCTGCGGACCCGATCGGTCTGCAGTTCCTGCCGCAGGAGGCGGAGTTGGGGACCGCGCCGGACGAGGCGGCCGATCCGATCGGCGACCTGGCCAAGAGCCCTGTGGAAGGCATCGTCCACCGCTACCCCGACCGCGTGCTGCTGATGCCCACGCGGGTCTGCGCCAGCTACTGCCGGTTCTGTTTCCGGCGCGAGCGCGTCGGACCGGGCAGGGGCGCGAGCCTGACGGAGGCCGAACTCGATGCGGCCCTGGCCTACGCCGCCGAGCGGCCGCAGATCTGGGAGGTGATCCTCACCGGCGGCGATCCCCTGGTGCTCTCGGTCCGGCGCCTGGCCGCGCTGATGAGCCGGCTGGGCGAGATTCTGCATGTGAAGGTGATCCGCCTGCATACCCGTGTTCCCGCGGTCGCGCCCGAAAGAGTGACAAGCGCCCTGGTCTCTGCCCTGAAGCGAAGCGGCAAGGCGGTCTATGTCGCCCTGCACGCCAACCATCCGCGTGAACTCACGTTGGAAGCCCGCGCCGCCTGCGCCCGCCTGATCGACGCTGGCGTTCCCATGCTCAGCCAGAGCGTCCTGCTGCGCGGCGTGAACGACAGTCCCGAAGTGCTGGGCGAACTGATGCGCGCCTTCGTCGAGACGCGCATTCGACCCTACTACCTGCACCACGGCGACGCCGCGCCGGGCACCTCGCACCTGCGGCTGACGCTCGAGGAGGGACAGGCGCTGGTGCGCAGCCTGCGGGGGCGGATCTCCGGCCTCGCCCAGCCGACCTTCGTCCTCGACATCCCCGGCGGCCACGGCAAGGTCCCGGTCGGCCCGGGCTACCTCTCGCCCGACCGACGGCAGGTCGAAGATCCGTGGGGCGAGGCGCACGGCCTGGACGGGTAAGGGTGGTTCGGCGCTAAACTCCCCGAAAAGATGAACAGGGAGAGCGGCATGAGCCTGGCCGAACGGCTGCCGGAGGCGACCGAGAATCTCGATCGCGCCAGGTCCGATCTGGACGCCCATGGCTATTGCGTCATCCCAGGCGTGCTTTCGCGTGCGGAGGTCGCGGGGCTGAAGGCCCGGCTGGTCGAGCAGGCCGAGGGGGAGCGGGCGCGGGGCGTGGCCTTCCACGACGGCGGGGCGGGGCGGCCAAACCAGCGCGTGTGGATGCTGCTCAACAAGGGCAGGGTGTTCCGCGACCTGATGCTGCATCCGATGGTGGACGCCCTGATCGGACACCTTCTAGGGCCGGATTTCCTGGTCTCCAGCTTCACCGCCAACATCGCCCACCCCGGCGGCGAGCGAATGGTCCTGCACACCGACCAGGGCTATGTCGGCTTCTGGACGCCGCGGCCGGTGGTGGCGAACATCGCCTGGATGCTGGACGACTTCAGCGACGCCAACGGCGCGACGCGCCTGGTCCCCGGCAGCCATCTCGATTCTTCGGCTACGCCGAGGTCGTCCTCCTACGTCCCTGACCAACCGGCCAACATGCCCACCCAGGAAGACACCATCGCTGCGGAGGGGCCAGCGGGCTCGATTCTCTGCTTCGATGGGCGGCTGTGGCACGGCGCCGGCGCCAACCGGACGGACCAGCCTCGCCACGCCCTGCTCAGCTATCACTGCCGGCCGTTCGTCCGGCAGCAGGAAAACTTCACCCTCGGCCTCGATCCGGCGATCCGCGACTCCGAGCGGCCGACCTTGCTGAACCGTTTGGGTTTCGCGACCTGGGCCGGACTCGGCCGGGTTGAGAGCCCTAGGCCTGCGACACCCCTCTTCGTCACGTCGGGGGCCGTGGGCGAACTGCGCGCCGACGGCTCGCCAGTCGCCGCGAGCTAGTCCCGTCCGGGCTCGACCAGGATCTTCACGTGGTCTTCGGGGGAGCCGAGCGCCTCGAAGGCTCCGGCGACTCCGGAGAGTCCCACCTTGCCGGTGAGGACGGGCGCCGGATCGATGCGGCCTTCCGCGAGATCACCCAGGGTCGCGGCGAACTCCTCGGGCGTGTAGCCGAGGACGAACTCCAGGCTGAGCTCCTTGGTGACCGCCAGGGACGGTTCGATCCGGTCCGTCTCCATGCATACGCCGGCGACAACGATCTTCGCGCCGGGCGGGCAACCTTCGACGAGGCTCTCGAGCACGCCCGGCGAGCCGACGCATTCGAACACCACTGGTCGGGCCCAGGACTTGCCGGACATGCGCGCGAGCCGAACGGCCGTGCTGGTCGCCGGGACGCCGAAGTCTGTCCAGCGGGCGTTTGGCGATTCCGTCGCAGGATCGATCACCACGTCCGCGCCCATGGCCTCGGCGGCCTTGCGGCGGCGCGGCGAGTAGTCCGCGGCCACCACCGGGCCGTGTCCTCGAGCCTTCAGCGAGGCGATCACCGCCAGCCCCACCGGGCCGCAGCCGATCACCAGGGCGACGCTGTCCTTCTCCATCTGCGCCTTGGCCACAGCATGCGCGCCGACCGAGAACGGCTCGGTGGTCGCGGC
>DATBEN010000164.1:0-11168 GCA_036276055.1 Caulobacteraceae bacterium | reverse complement strand
CAGGCCCGAACGGTTCTTGAAGGGCAGGACGGCCAGGGAGGGCGCGCCCCCGCGGCGCGGGCGGGCCGGCGGCCGCTGGGCGACCGGCGTCGGTGCGACGGCCTCGCACGCCATCAGCTGGCGGACGTCTTCGACGAAGGCAAGCCACGCCGAGTCCTCCCGCTCCCCGCGCCAGTGGCAAAGGTCCGCTGTCGGGATCAGCTCGAACATGATCGGCCGCTCGCACGGCTCGATCGTCACCGGCGCGAGCGTGTGATGGCGATCGGCGAGGGTCGCCTCCGACCGCACCCAGCGTGAAGCGACAGAGGTCGCCGACCACAGCACGACGACCGCCCTGGCGGCGCGAAGCGCATTTTCGGTGACTTCGTCATAGGCCTCGCCCGAGCGAAGCGTGACGTCCCACCACACCTCCAACCCTTCGGCGGCGAAGGCGTCGGCGAAGCGACGCGCGACGGCCTGGTCCGCGCGGCTGTAAGAGAGGAAAATATCAGGCATGGCCAGCTCCCCCGGCCGCCATACGGCGCGGCGCGGGACCGCACAAGACCTGCCTGCGACGGGAGGTCGCGCCGGGGCCTTGCGCCTCCGCGGCAATCATGACGCTATCCCTTCGCGCAAGGACGACGGGCGAGGGGCTGCCCGCCGCTTTCCGGGGAGGCGCTGGGGATGGCGGGGGCCAGGCAGAAGATCGCGGTGCTCGGCGGCGGCGTGGGCGCGCTCGCCGCGGCTTTCTATCTGACAGAGGAGCCGGGCTGGCAGGACCGGTACGAGATCACGGTCTATCAGCAGGGCTGGCGGCTGGGCGGCAAGTGCGCCAGCGGCCACGACATGCGCCCCGGCTATGGCGACCGCATCTACGAGCACGGCCTGCACATCTTCGCCGGCTTCTACGACCAGGCCTTCCACATGCTGACGCGGGCTTATGACACCCTCGAGCGGCCCGACAACCATCCCAACCGAAAGGTGTGGGACGCCTTCACGCCGGAAGACGCCATCGCCATCGTCGACGCCGACCAGCCGCTGGAGACGGCGCGGCAGTGGCTGATGGATTTCCCGCCCAATGCGCGCCTGCCCGGCCAGAGTCTCGCGACATCGCCGATGATCGTGATGGTCCAGCGGCTGGTCGCCCTATTCCTCCACGGTGCGCCGACGCGCACGCGACCCCCTGTCCCGGCGACCCCTGCGCCCAGTCACGAGGGCGTGCTCGACGGCGTGTTCACGGGCCTCGCCGACTTCCTCAAGAAGACCGAAGAAGATCTCAAGGAGTGCGTCGAGGCCTTCATCATGCACGAGCTGATCAAGCACATCGAAGCCGAGATGCTCTCCTTCGACAGCCAGAACCTCGATCCGCAGACGCGACTCTCACTCGAGCGCTTTCTGTATTTCGGCTACCTGACCCAGGCGGTGCTGCACGGCATCGCTGAGGACAACCTGATTCACCGCGGTTACGACGTCATAGACTGCTACGAGTGGAGCGAGTGGCTCTACAACAACGCCGTTGCCGTGGCGAAAACCCAGAGTCCCAAGTGGGGCGATCCGGCGACCCGCGCCCGCAACCTCTGCGACTGGGCGCCGATATCCAGCCTTTACGACTACGTCTTCGGCTATGGCGACGGGGGGAACACGAAGGTCCGCAACTTCGCGGCGGGGACGGCCCTGCGCTCGGGCTTCCTGCTGATCTCCTACAGCGGCCACTTCTTCTGGAAGATGCGCGGCGCCATGGGCGACGTGGTGATCGCGCCGGTCTACCTGGCCCTGAAGAAGAGGGGCGTGAAGTTCGAGTTCTTCTCGCGCGTCACCGGCCTGAACATCGATCCGGTGGGCGACCGCCTCGCCTCGATCGACTATGTCCGGCAGGTCGAGTTGAAGACTCCCGCGGCCGGCTATGATCCGCTGATCGGCGTGCCCATTCCCGGCTGGCCCAAGGACGTTCCCCTCGAGGGATGGCCGGCCGAGCCGCTCTGGGACCAGATCGCCGCTGGAGACGCCGTGCGCGCTTCCGGTCGGGACATGGAGGCCGAGCACAACGAGACGCCGGGGGACGGCGGAACCGCCTGCCGGCTACAGGCTGGCGTCGATTTCGACAGGGCGATCGTCGGCATCTCGGTCGGTGGACTGAAGGAGGTGTGCGCCAGCTTCCCGACCCGGCTTCCCAGGTCGAACTGGGGACCGATGTTCGACGCCATCACCCTCACGCGGACCTGCGCAATGCAGCTGTGGATGCGACGGGACATGGACGACCTGGGCGCGGTCTCGGCCGGGCGCACGCTCACCGGCGCGGACCAGCCCTACAGCTCCTGGTCGGACATGAGCCACCTGCTCTCGCGCGAGACCTGGGCCGGCGCGGACGTGCCTCGCTCGATCATCTATTTCTGCGGCCAGATCCAGGGGCCGCAGAACGGCATGCCGGCCAACATCAAGGCCTATGACCTGGCCGTGAGCTGGCTGGAGACAAACAGCCTGTTCTATTGGCCGCGCGCAGTCTCGCCGAGCAGTCCCTACAGCCTCGATCCGGAGCTGATCTACGATCCGGACCCGAACGCCCTGGGTGATGTGCTCACGCGCCAGTACATCCGCGCCAACTGCGCGCCCTCGGATCTCTACGTCCAGTCGCCCAAGGACAGCGTCTACACGCGCATGGACGCCCATCAGTCGGGTCTGGAGAACCTGTTCCTGGCCGGCGACTGGACGCGCAACGGGATCAATTCCGGCTGCGCCGAGAGCGCGGCGCGCAGCGGCTACCGGTGCGCCATGGCGATGCTGGGCAAGCTGCCCGAACTGCCGACCTGAGCAACGGACACAAACCTAGGGGGAGAGATCGTGAGCGAGCTGCCCGCCTACGTCAAAGACGGCAATCTCTACGACGGGCTGGGGACGGTCCAGCTCGATGGCGTGACGATGCACAACTTCTGTCTCGCGGCGGATGGGGCGAAGCTGCAGGCCTGGCTGGACAAGACCTTCCTGGCGCCCAGGGGCGTCAAGTACCGCGCCCTGGGCGACCGCGTCTTCCTCGGCGTCGCCGAGATCCAGAAGCTGTACCTGCTCGACGAGCACCCCTCGCGCGGCTGGACCAGCGAGATCGACATAACGATCTGGATCCTCGCCCAGCGCGAGGGCGACGGCGGTCTCGCCCTGCGCTGGATCCCCGCCTACCTGTTCGTCGACAGCGGACCGGCCCTGTGCACCGGGCGCGAGGTGTGGGGCTTTCCCAAGCAGCTCGGCCGCTTCGACTTCAGCCCCAAGGGGCCCGATCCGGCGGCCGCAAGGACCTTCGCCGCCGACGGCTGGGTGGTGGAGGTCTTCGGCCCGCAGAGCCAGGCGCACTGGGCGCCGATGTTCGAGGTGCGCCCCGCCGCCCCGGTCCGCCGCGAGGGTATACTGGGCAGCCTCGAGGAGCTGGGCCGCAAGGCGGTGGAGCGGCTGAGCGGCGACCTCGTCTCGGCCGCCGGCCGGATCCAGTCCGCCATCGGGGCGGGCGAGATGACCATGGCCTTCCTCAAGCAGTTCCCCGACTGCGCCGATCCGAACCGCGCCTGCTACCAAGAGGTGGTCGAAGCCAAGGCGACCGTGACTGGCCACAGTGCATCTGGCCTGACGCATGACGCCTACGAGGCGCGGGTGATCTCCTACGACTCGCACCCCTACCTGGACGAGCTGGGGATCTCCTCCGACTGGCAGCAGGTCGGCCAGGGCTTCTGGATGCAGTTCGACTTCCAGCAGGACCTGGGCGCCGTCGTTCGACAGGCGCAGGGCGCAGGTCCTTACGCCTGATGAGCCTGATGCTCGGGGGGAATGCGCGCGAAGCGCCGCCGCCGCCGCGGTTGCGGCTGTCGGTGGGGATCACTGGCCATCGCCACGCCAACGCCGCCTTCGCCGCCAACCAAACGGGGATCGAGGAGACCGTGCGCGCGGTGTTCTCCGCGATCGACGGCGTCCTCGCCGCCACGCCGGCCCTGCTCGGGCCCGGGCCCGCGTCGCGGCCACGCCTGCACTCCCTGCTTGCGGAAGGCGCCGACCAGCTGGCCGCGGCGCTCGCGCTGGAGCGGGGCTGGGACCTCAGCGCGCCCCTGCCGTTCGGTCGGCAGCTGAACCGCGCCATCAACGCCCTTCCCCAGACACACGAGGAGGCTCGTTTCCTGCTCACCGGCGAGGGCGGCTGCGGGCCGGCGACCCTGGCGCGGGCCTCGAGGATCCGGGCTCTCGAACAATACGCTCGACTGTTCGAACTGGCCGACCGCGACGAGGCGATCGAGCCCCTGTTCCTGGGGAAGATGTGCGGCGACCCGGCGGCCGCGGAGGCCTACGCCTCCCAGGCCTCCGAGCGCGTGTCGCTGGCGACGCAGGTGATGATCGAGCACTCGGACCTGGTCGTCGGCGTGTGGGACGGCGCGACATCCGCCTCCGTCGGCGGAACAGGGCACACGATCGCCCTGGCCCTCGAACTGGGCGCGCCGGTGATCTGGATCGACGCACGCGAGCCCGCCGGCTGGCGCATCCTCACAGCCCCGGAATCGCTGGCGGCGATCATGGGTGGGGCGCGCGCTGAGCCCGATGACGGGGCGGCCCTGGCGCGCATCATCGAAGGCGCGCTGCGCCCGCTCGCGGGCAAGGCGGCCGATCCGCATGGGCGGGCTGCGAAGGGTCTCCAGGCGCTGCATACGGAACGCTGGCGTCCGCGCAGCAGCCGCTTCTGGCACGCCTATCGCCGCGTCGAGGTGTTGTTCGGGGCGCGGGGGCTTTCGGGGCGGCTCCGTAGCCTCACCCAGGTCTATGAGTCGCCGGAAGAGATCGCCTACGGCAGCGCCGCCCTTCAGATCGCCGCCGAGCAGGCGCTCCCGGGGCAGGACGCCGCCTTCGTCGCGCGCGTCCGCGACGAGGTGCTGCGGCGCTTCGCCTGGGCCGACGGCGTCTCCTCGCGCCTCTCCGACGCCTACCGCGGCGGGATGGTGCTGAGCTTCGTCTTCTCCGCGCTCGCGGTCATAGCCGGCGTGGCCTATCTGCCATTCGCCACCCATCGCGAGAAGTGGGTCTTCGCCCTGGTGGAGTTCGGCCTTCTGGCGGCGATCCTGGCCGTCACCTTCGTGGGCCAGAGGCGCCGCTGGCACGGCAGATGGTTCGAGACCCGCCGGGTGGCCGAATACTTCCGCCACGCGCCGATTCTTCTGCTGCTGGGGGTCGGCCGACCCACTGGGCGCTGGCCCCGCGGCACAGAGACCTCATGGCCCGAATGGTACGCCCGTCACGGCTTGCGCGATCTCGGCCTGCCCCGCGTGCGCGTGAGCGCGGACTATCTGCGGGGCGCGCTCGAGGGCCTGCTGCTGGTGCACGTCATCCAGCAGCGGGACTACCATCGCGCCAAGGCCGAGCGCCTGGCGCGCGCGCACCACGGCCTCGACCGTCTTTCCGAGGTCCTGTTCGTCCTCGCCGTGGTGTCGGTGGGAAGCTATCTCGTCCTGGCCGCCGCGGCGGCCGTCGGGCTGGTCGGCGAGGCGGTTCCCCTCGCCGCCTCGCCCTTCACCACATTCCTTGGCGTGCTGCTGCCCGTGTCCGGCGCCGCCATCGCCTCGATCCGCTACTTCGGCGACTTCGAGCGCTTCTCGGCGATCTCGGAAGTGACGGCCGAGAAGCTGGACGCCGTGGCCGGACGGATCGGCGTGCTGCTGGCGGCTCCGGAGGGGGCGATCGACTACGCTCGCGTCTCCGACCTCGCCCACGCCGCCGACGACATCGTCGTCAGCGAGATCGAGAACTGGCAGGCGGTCTTCGGCGGCAAGCACATCACCGTCCCCGTGTGAGTCCTCAGGACGCCGTCATCGGGACAGGTGGGCCGAGGTGCTGGAGGAAGTCGGCCTTGCCGACATTCACGCCCTTCGTCCGCAGCACGGCGTAGGCTGTGGTGACGTGGAAGAAGAAGTTGGGAAGGGCGAAGCTGGTGAGGAAGGCGCCGCCCTCGAAACGATAGCCGACGCCGTTGGGGAAGCTCAGCACGATCTCGCGTTCGGCGCCGGCCTCGATCGCCGAACGATCCACACTCTGCACGAAGTCGATCGTCCGGCGGCAGCGATCCTTCAGCTCGGCGAAACTCGCTTCGGTGTCGGCCATCGCCGGCGCCTGCATGCCCGCGAGACGGGCGATGGCGTTCTTGGCCGTATCGGACGACATCTGCACCTGGGCCGTGAACGGCCGCATATCCGGCGCCAGGCGCGCGTCGAGCAGTTCGGCCTCGCTCTTGCCCTCGGCCAGGGCCTTGTCGAGCCAAGCCGAGATGTTGGTCATGGCGCGCACGAAGACGGGCGCGGACGCGTCGTAGATGGTGAAGCTCATTGATTCGTTCCCTCGAGAGGCGCCTTCCTGCGGCGCGCGAACGGCGAAGTCCAGGCCGCGCCGGGCCGCGACTCAAAGCGGCTCGAAATAGAGGTGGTGGTGGGTCTTGCAGCCCGGGTTGAACGCCGAACCGCAGCCGGGGCAACGGCTGTCGCAGTCCAGGTATTCGCGCACCGTGAACTCGCCTCCGCAGGCGCCGCACAGCACCGCCAGCTGGCCCCATTCCGCCCTCGGCCAGACCTGCGCTGGATGGTCGGCCAGGGCGTCATGGCACTCGCGACAGGCGAAGTAGGTTCCGCAGCACCACATGCGGATGGCGATGATGTCGCGCTCGCCATGCCAGTGGGCGCAACGGGTCTGAGGGTCGAGGTCGAGGCCGCGCACGGGCGGCCTGTCGGCGGGTTCGGTCATGGAGGCTCCGGCGATCGGGAGACCCGCGCCTCTAGCCCGACTCCCTCTTCACCGACAGCGACCGTGGACGGCTACGGCTGCCGCTGGGCCGCGTCGTAGGCCGCATGCGCCTTGCGGTCGGCCCGATCCGCCGTCTGGCGCGTATCGTAGGCGGCCCGGCGGCCGGCCTCGGTCATTTCCGCGTTGGCGCGGTTTGCGGCTTCGTCGGCGCGGTGCGCGGCTGCGTCGGCCCGGGCCGTGGCCCGGTCGAGCGACCGGTCCGCGTCATGGACGGTCGTGGCGGTGGCGTCGCCGGCCTCCTGGGCGGCCGCGGTGGCATTGCCGCCTGCCGCATTGGCCTGGTCCTGGGCCCGCTGGGAACAGGCGCCCAGCAGCGCCCCGACGATCGCCACCAGGGCGAGGGTCCGCATCGGCATGTCTCGATTTCCTCCGGCGCAGCTCCGTCCCGCCGGATAGAAAGCACGCGCGCGGTGTCGTGGTTCCCCGCGCGCGGCCGGGTCAGGACGACGGGCCGGTGACGCGCCAGACGGCGTTCCCGACGTCGTCGGCGATCAGGAGGGCGCCGGAGGCGTCCAGGGCCAAGGCAACCGGACGCCCGTGCACCTCGTTCTGCGACTTCAGGAAGCCGGTGACCACGTCCTGGGCCATCCCGGCGGGGCGGCCGTTGGCGAAGGGGATGAAGACGACCTTGTAGCCGTTCATCACGCTGCGGTCCCAGCTGCCGTGCTCGCCCACGAAGGCGCCGCCGTGATAGGCGGCGGGCAGGTTCGTGCCGGTGTCGAAGACCAGGCCCAGCGGCGCGACGTGGGAACTGAGGGCGTAGTCGGGCACGATGGCCCGGGCGACGAGGTCCGGCCTCTGGGGCCGCACGCGCGGGTCCAGGTGGTGGCCGAAATAGCTGTACGGCCAGCCATAGAAGCCGCCGTCCTTCACGGAGGTCATGTAGTCGGGCACGAGGTCCGGCCCCAGTTCGTCGCGCTCGTTGACCACCGCCCAGAGGACGTGCGTCTGAGGTTCGAACTGCAAGCCGTTGGGATTGCGCAGGCCGGTGGCATACAGCCGATGCGCGCCGGTTGCCCGGTCGATCTCCCAGACCGCGGCCCGACCGAGTTCAGCGCCGATGCCGTTCTCGGTGATATTGCTGTTGGAGCCGACGCTCGCATAGAGCTTGGTCCCGTCCGGGCTCGCCGTCAGGCTCTTGGTCCAGTGGTGGTCGATCGGACCGCCCGGCAGGTCGCACAGCTTGACGCCGTGCGCGGTGATCTGCGTCTCGCCGGTTTGGTAGGGAAACCGCAGCACCGCATCGGTATCGGCCACATAGAGATCATTGCCCACCAGCACGACGCCGAAAGGCGAGTGGAGGTGGTCGATGAAGACGGTAGGCGGGCCGGCGGCGCCGTTGGGCCCCTCCCGGACCAGGAGGATCCGGTTGCCGGGCACGATCGGGCCGTGGGCCCGGTCCTCGACCCACTTCATCACGATTTCCTTGGGACGGTTGACCACCGTCGGAGGAGCGCCGCTCTCCACGATCAGGACGTCGCCGTTGGGCAGGGTGTAGACTGAGCGGGGGTTGTGAAGGCCCGTAGCGAGCGCCTCGATGCGCAGCCCAGGAGCCACGTCCGGCTTGGCGTCGCCCCAGCCGATGACCTTGGCCACATGCATCGGCGGCACGAGGTACTGGTGGATCGGCGGCAGGTACGGGTTCGCGCCGATCTGGCGACGGGGATCCATAGGGCTGGGGCCGCACGCGGACAGGGCGAGCAGGGCGGCGCCGGCCAGGGCGAGGCGACGGGCGCTCACGGGCGAGGCTCCGGCCGGACGCCGACGCCGTGGCGGTAAACCATGCTCCAGCCGTTCCAGACGGTGACCGCCAGGATGAGGACCACCAAGACAGACAGGATCAATCCGGTGGGCACGACCGAGGTGTAGGCGTCGCGGGTGTGCACGAAAGCGTTCCAGATCGACAGGATCAGGGCAAGGCCATTGCCCAGGCCATGCACCCACACCTGGCGCAGGGCGCGGATGCGCCGGTCGCCAAAGAAGTCGATCAATCCGGCGATCACCACGAAGATCGCTACGATCAATCCGACATCCAGGAACCAGGCGGACATGTTCGCCCACTGCATGTTCGCCGTCCGCCAGTAGGCGATGTCGGTGAGGAGCGTTGCGGTGAAGCAGACGATGGGAACTGGCACGAGCATGGGGTGGATCGGCCGACCGCCGATCCGGGCGGTGGACTGCGGGTTCTCCAGGGTCACGGCGCTCATCCTCCTGCGGCCAAGCCGCGATCGAGGAGCGGATGCGGCGCGGCGGCAGGCTCCGAACCGGTGACGAGGACCGCTCCGGGTCCCCGTCCGGGAAGGGCCCGACGACGTCGCCGGATCAGGCCGCCATTCGATCCCGGACCACGAAACACATCGAGTGTACGGTAATGCCCCATCATCAGATGTAAACCCCTGACATGACGACAACCTTCCCTGGTTTAACCAAGGTTGAAAAGTTCTCAGGGCAGAGTCTTCCCCGATGCTGCTGAATTCATCCGATTCATGCGCTAGCCTGTTTTCGGGGGAGTAGGGAGGATAGCTATGGAAAGCCTGGACCAGGACAGACTCCATCAGTTCGTCGGCAAGATGCTGGGGGATCTCGGCGGCGCCATGGGGGTCTCCACGGTGCGCATCGGCGTGAGACTCGGCCTGTTCGACGCCCTGTACGAGGGCGGGCCCGCGACAGCGGGCGAACTCGCCGTGCGCGCCGGCGGGCTGGCCGAGCGCTATGTGCGCGAGTGGGCGATGGCCCAAGCGGCGAACGGCTACATCGACTATGACGCAAGCGGCGACCGGTTCAGCCTCTCGCCCCACCAGGCGATGGTCTTCGTGGTCCAGGACAGCCCGGTCTATCTGCCCGCCGCCTTCGATGTCGCGGCCGCTATGATCGAGGCCGAGCCGAAGGTCGAGGCGGCATTCCGCAACGGGGGCGGCGTGCGCTGGGGCGACAGCGCCGGCTGCCTGTTCTGTGCGACAGGCGCCTTTTTCCGTCCCGGCTATGTCAACAACGTCGTCCAGAACTGGCTGCCGGCCCTCGATGGGATGATGGACCGGCTTGCCGGCGGGGCCAGCGTCGCCGACGTGGGCTGCGGCGTCGGTTTCTCCACCCTCTTGATGGCGCGGGCGTTTCCGAAGAGCCGTTTCGTCGGCTTCGACTTCCACGAGCCTTCGGTGGAGGAAGCCCGGCGCCACGCCCAGGAACATGGTCTCGCCGATCGCGTCCGCTTCGAGGTGGCCAAGGCCAAGGAGATCGCCGAGCGCGAATTCGATCTGGTGACGACCTTTGATTGCCTGCACGACATGGGCGATCCGGCAGGGTGCGCGACTCACATGCGAAGAATCCTGAAGGCGGACGGCGCCTGGATGATCATCGAGCCGCTCGCGGGCGACCGCCCCGAGGACAACCTCAATCCAGTCGGTCGCCTCTACTACAACGCCTCGACCATGATCTGCGTCCCCACCTCGCTGGACCAGGAGGTCGGCGCGGCGCTGGGGGCCCAGGCCGGCGAAGCTCGCCTCGCCAAGGTCCTGGCCGAGGGCGGCTTCACGGATGTTCGCAGGGTCACCGAAGGCCCGTTCAACATGGTCCTGCAAGCGCGAGCGGCGTGACGGCGGCGCCGCCGCACTCCCATCGCCTGTAGGGCCCGGGGCGACGTAAGTGTAGGTTCGGCGTGGGAGAAACAGCCATGCCCCGTCCGCCACTGCCGCCGTTCTCCGAGAAGACCGCCACCGAGAAGGTCCGCCTGGCCGAAGACGCCTGGAACACCCGGGATCCCAAGACGGTCGCGCTCGCCTATTCGGCCGACAGTCGCTGGAGGAACAGGGTCGAGTTCGTCAACGGCAGGGCCGCCATCCAGGTCTTCCTCGCCCGCAAGTGGGCCAAGGAGCTGAACTACCGGCTGATCAAGGAGCTCTGGGCGTTCACCGACGCGCGTATCGCCGTGCGCTTCGCCTACGAATACCACGACGACAGCGGCAACTGGTTCCGCGCCTACGGCAACGAGAACTGGGAGTTCGACGAGGACGGCCTGATGCGCCGGCGGATCGCCAGCATCAACGAGCACCCGATCTCCCCGGAGGAGCGTTTGTTCCACTGGCCGCTGGGCCGACGGCCCGACGACCATCCGGGGCTGGGCGAGCTTGGACTGTAACCGTCAGGCAGGGAGCCGACGCCATGATCCATCACCTGTCGATCGCCGCGCGCAATCCCCAGCACGTCGCCGAAGTGCTCGCCGAACTCATGGGTGGCGCGGCGACGCGATTTCCGCCCAACCCCGGCAGCTGGTTCGCCCGCCAGGTCGACGAGTTCGGGACCGGAGTCGAGGTCTACCCATCGGGGACCGAACTTCGCCCCACCGGCTTCGCCATGGGCGAGTCGCTGCGCTACGGGCC
>DATBEN010000163.1:0-15716 GCA_036276055.1 Caulobacteraceae bacterium | reverse complement strand
TCCCCGCTCGTCCACCAGGCGTTGAGCGCCACCACGATCGCGCCGATGGCCTGGCAGGCCCAGAAGGCGACGCTCCACTCGGGATAGTTGCGCATTCCGACCGCGACGCGGTCGCCCTTGCGCACACCCGCCTCGAGCAGCCGCCGCGCCAGCGCCGCGGCCTGCCGATAGTGCTGAGCGTAGGTGAGCGTTTCTCCGCCGTACACCGCGAAGGCGCGCTCGCGATGGGCGCGGGTGGAGATAAAGACCTCGCGGAACGACGGCGGGGCATTGCGATAGACGCGCTGGGGAAAGCCGGCGCTCCCGTCCACGACGAGTTCGAACGGACCCTGCCGCGTCAGCGCGGCCAGCACCTCTTCCCGCGTGGGCATTCCCGGCGCCTCCGCTTCGTCCCTCTCCGCGCGAAACGAGAACGCGTTTCAATATTTTCTGTCAAGCGCCGGCGGTGGTGACGGGGCGAGGCAGAAGCCGCCGCTGGACGAAGTCCCCGAGCCAACGGCCGAACATCTCTTCGGTGTCGACGCAGTCCCCAAATCCCGCCTGCCGAAGCTTGACCGTACTCACCAGGATCGAAGGCGGCGGCTCGGGCGCGCCGTGGAAGAAGAGCAGGTCGGAATACTGGTCAGAGAGGCCGACGAAGGGGCCTATCGCGGGCGCGCGCAGGCCGTGGCGAACGACGGCGCGCTCCCAGACCTCCGCCTGCTCTCCCAGGAAACCGGTGAGGGAGATCGGAGCCGGCGGCGCGGGCTCGAGGCCCACAGCCCTGGCGATCGCGGGCCAGACGTTGGCCCAGACGAAGACGTCGCCATTGGTGATGTTGAAGGTCTCGTCCGCCGCAGCGGGACTAGTCGCCGCCCACGCGAGAGCCCGGGCGATGAGGTCCGCGTCCACCGCCTCCATGACGGTCTCGTGCACGCCAGGGCAATGGAACGGCAGGCCAAGCTCCTGGCAGACGGCCGCATAGGCGCCCAGGACCGGGATCAGGTTCATCGCCACGCCCCAGGCGCCGCCGAAGACGATCTGCGGCCGCCAGATGGTGAACCGCCAGTCCTCCTGGGCGCTCGCCTCGCGGATGTAGTCTTCCTGCAGCCAGTAGAAGTTGTCGTGCTGATCTCGCGGGGCCGACTCGCGCGCGGGAATACGGATGCGATGGAGGTGGGCGCCATAAGCCTTCGTCCCCTGCAGCACGCTGACATGGCGCAGGCCCCGCGCGGCCCGGCGCAGCGGGTCCATCAGGTTGCGCATCATGGCCAGGTTGGTCTGCATCTGGTCGGCGGCCAGCCAACCGGCGACGAGGCCTTCGGGCTTCTCGAACAGGGCGGCGTAGATGACGTGGGTGACGTCGGCGCAGCGCTCGGCGGCGGTCTCGCAATCGGCGCACGTGTTGAGATCGACGGGTATGTGTTCGAAGCCCAGCTTCTCGGGCAGGTCCGGCCGCCGGCGCGACATCGCGATCACGCGCCAGCCGAGTTCGCTGAAATGGGCGACGGCCGAGCGCCCGATCACTCCGCTTGCGCCGGCGATCAGGACGGTCCCGGCCTCGCTCATCCGACGACCTCGTTCTCGAGCGCTTCGCCTGCGAAATGCCGGCGAAGGGTGGCGACGGTAAGGGCCACCATCTTCGGGACGGCGGCGCTCGTGGCGCCGGCGGTGTGCGGCGTCAGCACGGTGTTGGGGACATCCGCCCACCGCTCCGGCGGGGTCGGCTCCTGGAGATAGACATCGAGTGCAGCCATGCCGAGACGACCTGCCTTGAGAGCGTCGATCAGGGCGTCCTCGTCCACCACCTGTCCCCTGGAGACATTGACCAGCAGGCCCTCGGGTCCCAGCGCCTCGATCACCTCCCCGGAAATCAGGCCCCGCGTGTCCTCGTTCGCGCGGCTGGCGACCACCAGGATGTCGCTCTCGCGCGCGAGATCGAGCAGGCTCGCGGCGCGTCGGAAGGGCGCCTCCGGCTTCTCGCGCGGCCCCCACCAGGCGACGTCGAGACTGAAGGGGACGCATCTTCGCGCGACGGCGGTCCCGATGTCCCCAAGGCCGACGATGCCCACCTTTCGGCCGGAGAGGGTCGGCGTGATCATCTTGGCGGTTGGCTTCCACTCGCCGGCGCGGAGCTGGCGATCGCCCTCGGTGATGCGTCGCCAGGCGGCGAGGATGAGTCCCATCGCGTGATCGGCGACATCCTCATGGTTCACGCCCGGCGAATGGGTCACCTTCAGTCCTTTCGCCTGCGCCCAGGCGAGGTCCACGCCGTCGTATCCGACAGTGAAGCAGGAGATCAGCGAGAGCCGCGGAAGGGCTTCCGCCAGCACCTTGTCCACCGGGAACTCGCCCGCCACGATCATCGCCTCGATCGTCGCCTGGGCCTCGATCGGCGGATGCTCCCAGAACCGCCAGACCGTGAAATGGGGCTCGAGGAAGGGCGCGAGCATCCCGAGGTGGGGCTGCATGATCAGCAGGGCGGGCTTGGCTGGGGCCATGGATCAGCTCCTGCGGCAGGCCTTATGTTGGTTTGCAGTCGTAAATCGCTCGCGGCGCCCTTGGCTAGGGGCGCTGTTGGCGACCGGACCGCGTCAGCGCCCAATCGTTATCGCACACGAATACCGGATGAATCCGGCCGCCACCCCGCTCCGCCCGCCAAATTGGCTGGGAAAGGCGCTGATTTCGCTTGCCTTCGATGAACCTTCGCGGAGCGCAACGAAACCAAGCCGACCGCCGTTAAACCTCTGCTCGCGATGCAGTCGCGCTCTAACATTCGTGGGAGAGTTTTCCAGATGTACGCGAAGATCCTGGTCACGGGGGTCGCGGTCGCCGTCCTGGCCGCCGGCGCCGCTGCCGCCCAGACCACCCCCTCCACCGGTTCGATGAGCTCCAGCTCATCGACGGCTGGGACCGGAGCTGCCACCTCCGCCAACGCCGGCGCCGACATGGCCACTCAACACCACGCGCGCCGTCACGCACGCCACCACCGTATGGCGATGAACGAGCGGCGCGGCGGCGCCTATGCCGCCCCGCAGCAACCGATCCCTTACGCTCAGCTCGACCAGTACATGAAGGCCTCGCCGCGTCAGCGGATGGCGATGGAACAGCAGGCCAATACCGGCACCACGGCCGACACTTCGGCCACAGCGCCGGCGGCGAGCCCGGGCCCCAGCGCAAGCTCGGACATGGGCGCAGCCGGGACGGACAGCCGGTCGATGGCGCCACAGAACTCCATGGGCAGCCCCAACACTGGCGGACCAGGCGCCATGAACACCAATCCTCCGGTGAACGGCTCGACCACGGGGTCAGCCAACCAGATGCCGACGATGGGTCAGGGCCATAACGGTTCCGATGCGCCCGGCACGCCCGCAGCGGGCACGCCGAACATGTCGGGGCCGAACCCGAGCCAACCGCAGTAACTCGCCTGCTTCCGTAGGCGCTTGGGTGGCCGGGCGGCGACGCCCGGCCACTCGCCCCTAAGGGGGAAGAGCGATTCAGCGCCCGTGGCGCCTTGGCCGGCGCGCTGCGGCCGCTTACCGTCGAGGAATGCCACCGGCCGAGATCTTGGTGCGGCCAGCGCAGGCGGTCGACGCCGCCGACCTGATCGCCGTCCTGCTTGAGACGTTCGAGAGCACCTGGCTGCCGAACATCACCGCCTCAGCCGCCGACGACTTTCGGCGCGAGGCGCGCGCGGCGACCTACGTCGGCGCCAGCGGGCTCGAGTTCTGGGTCGCAGAGGAAGCTGGCCGGGTCGTCGGCCTGGTCCACTGGCAGGACGACTTCGTCCACGCGCTCCACGTACGACCAAGCCACGCCAGGCGCGGGATCGGCAGGCGGCTGATGGATCAGGCGGAAGCCCAGATCGCAAACTCGGGCTTCCCAGACGCCCGCCTGGAGACCGACACCTTCAACTTGGCCAGCCAGGCGTTCTACGGCGCGCGGGGCTATCGGGAGGCCGGGCGGTATCCTGACGAGCAGTGGAACAGCGGGCTCACGACGATCCTGTTCGTCAAGTCCCTCGGTTGAGCTACGCGCTCTGCCGGTGAATCGCCTTGACGGTTAGCGAACATTCCAAGAACATATCGGCTATCGGAGAGCGGGCATGAAGCCGAAGATCAGCCTCATCACCTTGGGCGTGCGCGACTTCCAGAAGGCTGTGGCCTTCTATCGGGAAGGCCTTGGCTTTCCGGTTCACAACTACGCCGAGGGTGAGGATTTCTGCATGCTCCGTCTGGAGGGAACATGGCTGTCCCTCTACCCAAGAGACAAGCTGGCGGAGGACGCCACGGCGCTCGACGACGGCATCGGATTTCCTGGTTTCTCACTTGCGCACAACGTGAGCAGCAGGGCCGAGGTCGACGCGGTGTTTGCCCACGCATTGTCCGTCGGGGCGAAACCCGTGAAGACGCCGCAAGAGGTCTTCTGGGCCGGATACTCCGGCTACTTCGCGGACCCGGATGGCTACCTTTGGGAAGTGGCCCACAACCCCTTTACCGACCTCACATGACCTGGCCTCCTGCGTCAGCAACCGCCGCGCGGCCGCCCCCTTGCCCCGCCCCCGCGCCTGAGACTGAATCTATGAGCCGCGACCTGAGCGCGGATGGGAGGACACAATGGCGGAACGCACAGGCGGATGCGCATGCGGCGCGATCCAGTTCAAGGTGACCGGTCCCTTCATGGGCGTCGGGGTCTGCCATTGCACCGACTGCCAGAAGGCGTCGGGCGGCGGTCCGAACTATGTGGCCATCGCGCCCAACGACGCCTTCGAGGTCACCCAGGGCGAGGCCAAGATCTATCGCAGCAAGGGCGACAGCGGCGGCGAAGTCCGCCGGGCCTTCTGCGCGGAGTGCGGCACGCCGCTCTGGAGCCTGCCGCCGGGCGCGCCCTTCACCCCGATCAAGCTTGGTGCGCTGGACGACAGCTCGGATCTGACGCCGATGCTGCACCTCTATGTATCCTCGGCGCCGCCCTGGCACCTGATGCACGAAGGGCTGCCTACCTTCGCGAAGGCTCCGCCCTCCCCGCCACCCATGCCGGCCTGAGCGTTGAGCATCAGGGCAGTCGAGTCGCGCCCTTGGGTTCGGGATAGGGCGCGCCGTCCTTGTGGAGGAACCGCCCGTCGGCGGCGGGGCTCATCATGTCGATGTCCGAGCACGTCGTGAGGTCGTCGGGCGAGCGCGAGCCGACCTCCAGGTAGATCGCGGTCGCGTCCGACCGGTTGATCAGGTGGTGCCCGTTTCCGGAGTTCTTCGGGAACGCCGCGCAGTCTCCGGCCCGCAACACCGTCTCGCCGCCATCTTCGACGAGCGTCAATTCGCCCTCGACCACAAAGACGAACTCGTCCTCGTGAGAATGCCAGTGCCGCTGGCTCGACCAGCCCCCGGGCGGCAGGCGCATCAGGTTGACGCCGAAGTCCTTCAGGCCGCCGGCATTTCCCAGTCTCTGGCGAATGCGCTCCGCACAGGGCCCATCGAACGGCGCTGGATAGCCCGAGCCCTGGAACGTTGGCGCCGCGGCGAGGTCGATCTTCGGCATGGAGACTCCCTAGGTCCCTGCCGAGAGCTTAGGCCTCGCGAAGCTGGCGCACGAGTGGGCGAGACGCCCCGGTCCGCCGGCGTTCCCGCCAGCTCTTCCTGGACCGCCGTCGGCGCCCGCGAAAGACGAAAGAGCCGGCAGGAATGCGGTCCAATGGAGGGGCCCATGTCGCCCAGCCGTGACGAAGCGCCCGCGCTCAGGGCTCGCGCTGGGCGTTGGCAACGATGGCTTCGGCTTCGGCGAAAAGCGCGGGATCGATCTTCAGGTCCGCCGCCGCGGCGTTGTCGTCCAACTGCTCGGGCCGGCTGGCGCCGACGATGGCCGAGGCGACGTTCGGCTCGCGGAGCACCCAGGCGAGGGCGAACTGGGACATGGTGCAGCCGGCTTTCTGGACCACGGGCTTCAGCTTCTGCACCGCCTCCAGGATCCGGGGTTGCAGCAAATTGCTCATCATTTGACCCATGCTGTCGCTGGCGGCGCGGGAGTCCGCCGGCGCCTTGGCGCCGGGCTGGTACTTGCCAGTCAGCACGCCCTGCGCCAGCGGCGACCAGACGATCTGCGAAACGCCGCTGGCCGCGCTGAGCGGGATCACCCCCGCCTCAGGGCGACGATACAGCATCGAATACTGGGGCTGACTGGAGACGAACCGTTCGACGCCAGGAAGCGCGAACGCCGCCTCGATCTGCTTCGGCGACCATTCGGAAAAGCCGATGTAGCGGGCCTTGCCCGCTCGCACGACGTCGCTCAGGGCGCCCATGGTCTCTTCGAGCGGAGTCTCCGGATCGTAGCGGTGGCACTGGTAGAGATCGACGTGGTCGGTCTTCAGCCGCTGCAGCGAGGCGTCCATCTGCTTGAGGATCTGCGCGCGCGAGAGGCCCTTGTCGGTCGCGCTCATCGGGAAGAAGACCTTGGTGGCCAGGACGTAGCTGTCGCGCGGCCGGCCTGCGAGAGCCTCGCCCAAGAAGGTTTCGGCTGCGCCACGGCCATACACATTGGCCGTGTCGATGAAGTTGATATCGAGGTCGAACGCCCGATCGAGGCAGGCGCGGGCGGTCTGGGCCTCGACGCCCACCCCGTAGGTGAGCCAGGACCCCAGCGAAATCACCGAAACGTTCAGGTCACTCGCGCCCAGTCGACGATACTGCATCCCATTCTCCTTGCTTGCGGCCCAGCTTGATCCCTATCGGCGTGGCGACATTGTGATCGACGATCGCAGGGTCCCGCGCAGGCCCAGGCCTCGGTCGTCACATCGCCCGGGCGATGCCGCCAATCCTAAGCTAAAGTCCGCTCCATGCTCACCGGCTCCTGCCATTGCGGCGCATCCCATTGGACGCTCGAAGGCGACCCTGGACCGGCGACGGCGTGCAACTGCACCCTCTGCCGGCGCTACGGCGCGCTCTGGGCCTACGACTACGAGGACGAGCGCATCCGCATCTTCGGGCCGAGGGCGTCCTACTCACGGGCGGCCGAGAAGGATCCCTCTCTGGAGATCGTCTTCTGCCCCACGTGCGGCTGCGTCCTGTGCTGGCGCGGCCTGCGCGTCGACGCGCAGGGACGCCGCCGGATTGCGGTCAACGTGAGGCTCGCCAACCCCGAGGCTGTCGCCGACCTCGCCATCGACCACTTCGACGGCCTCGACACTTTCAAGGACCTGCCAAGCGATGGCCGCTGCGTGCGGGATATGTGGTTCTAGGGATGAGACCGGGGCGGCGCCTATTCCGCCGCCTCAGCCGCCTGCCGAGCCCCGGCGCCCCGGGTCAGCCGCCCGGGGCGTGCGCCGGTATCCTGGTCGAACCGCCGGGTCACCTCGCCGCCGATCATCGTCGCCAGATAGCCCTTGGCGCCCTGCAGAAGGCGGGCGCCGCCGCCTGGGAGGTCGTGGTGGAACTGCATGGGACCGAGCTTCAGGCCCTTGAAGTCGATGACGTTGAGGTCGGCGCGCAAGCCGGGTGCGATCAGGCCCCGATCGGTTAGGCCGAAGAGTTCGGCGTTGCGGCGCGTCTGGCGGTTGATGACGTGCGCCAGGGGCAGGGTCGCCCCACGCCGGCGATCGCGCGCCCAGTAGGTCAGCTGATAGGTCGGGTTCACGGCGTCGAAGATCGCCCCCACATGCGCCCCGCCGTCGGAGAGGCCGACCACCGTGGTCTCGTCCAGCTGCAGTTCGCGCAGGCCGTCGAGGGTATAGGCCGAATAGCCGGTGAAGAAGGCCACGGCGAAGTCGCGCCCGTCGCCGCCCACCAGGTGGTCGTAAAGCGCGGAGCGGCCGTCGTCGCCGCCTTGCGCCTCTTCCCTGGCCTGAAAGCTCTCGTCCGGCAGCGGCTCGTAGCTGTCGTCCATAGCCAGGGGAAAGGTCTGCTGCATGGGGAACGGTACGTTGGGGATCAGCGCCTCCATCGTGCCCGGCAGGGTAGGCGGCACATTCTCTTCAGCCAGGATCCGCGCCTTCGTCGTCGGGTCGCGCAAGGCCCTGGCCCGTTCGGCCGGCGGCATGTGGGCGAGCGCCAGGTAAGACGGCTTGGCCATGAACGGATGGTAGGACGACAGGCTGAAGACGAAGCCGGTCGGACGGCTGCCCACCTGCGGGAAGACCCGGGCGCGGCCGCGATTGTGCGCCTTGACCTGCTCGAGGATGCGGTGCGCCTGGGTGCGGTCGGCGAAGGTCTCGAACAGAGTGAACGTGGCGGGGCGCCCGGCCGTGGCGCTGAGGCGGCAGATCATCTCCACCTCGTCTTCCAGGGGGGTGTGCTCGCCCTGGGTTCCAAGCGTGCCGGACGGTATCAGCTGCAGCACGCCGGCGCCGACCCGCTGAAAGGCGCCGGCCACGGCCATCAGCTCGGCTTCAGGCGCGAAGCTGCCGGGAACCTGGTCGCCGTGGATCGAGCGGTGGCCCATGATCCGCGAAGTGGAGAAACCGACCGCCCCAGCGCGCAAGGCCTCCTCGACCACGCCGGCAATGCGACCGACCTCGGCCTCGGTGGCGTCGGCGTTGCCGCGCCCCTCTCCCATCACATAGTTGCGCACCGCCCCGTGGGCGATCATCGAGGCGACATTCAGGGCGTACTTCCGCCCGGCCAGGTAATCGAGATACTGAGGATAGGTCTCCCAGGCGCCCCAGGGCATGCCTTCGTAGAGGGCGGTGCCGGGGATGTCCTCCACCCCTTCCATCAGCTCAATCAGCGCCTTCTGCCCGCCGG
Organism: Caulobacteraceae bacterium; assembly: GCA_036276055.1. Taxonomy (GTDB): domain Bacteria; phylum Pseudomonadota; class Alphaproteobacteria; order Caulobacterales; family Caulobacteraceae; genus Acaudatibacter. The sequence continues at coordinate 7,005 of DATBEN010000163.1, read as the reverse complement.
GCGGCACGGGGGCGAAGCCGACGCCGCAGTTGCCCATGACGATGGTGCCGACGCCGTGGCTTGCCGACGGGTTCATCTCCTCGTCCCAGGTCACCTGGCCGTCATAGTGGGTGTGGATGTCGACCCAGGCCGGGGTGACAATGGCCCCGTCGGCGTCGATCTCCTGGCGCGCCGGCCCTTCGATCCGCCCGCCCACGGCGACGATCATCCCATGCTGTATCGCCACGTCGCCGACAGTGGGCTCGCCGCCGCTGCCGTCATGGATGGTCCCGCCCCGGATGATCGTGTCGTGCATCGCCATGGGTCGCCTCGCCTCTATGCCCGACACCAGAACGCGCTGGGCGCCGTAGGGGTAGTCGAGGCGAGCGTCGCGAATGTTTCCTTTCGGCGCCCGGCGCGACGAAGGAAGGATCATAGCGTTCGGCACAACACCAAGGTGGGCGGCCGGCGCCCGCGCAGTCGTCCGCGTGATCGTCGCAGGGCAGGGCGGCCTCGATTTCGCGCCACGCCAACAGCGCCAAGGCGCCGGAAAACCAGCCCCGAGTGATCGAGGACCTGGTCGGCCAGCTCGTCGCCGGCGACTCCCGCATCGTGGGTGTGATGGTCGAGAGCCACCTCGTGGGCGGACGCCAGACCCTGCTTCCCGGCCAGCCGCTGGTCTACGGCCAGAGCATCACCGACGGCTGCATCGACTGGGGGACATCCTTAACGGTGTTGGACCGACTGGCGGAGGGCGTTCGCGCCCGCCGGCGTACGTGCAAGATCGGCGTCGAAGGGGCCGCCCGGGCCATGGCCTAAATCAGATCGGCGCGCAGGCTTCCACTGGTCGAGACCGGCGTCCGCTCGACCGACCGGCCATGACGGATCGAAGAGGCTGCGGCGAGCTCGCCGAAATCACCGTGCAATGACCCGAACGAACGGACCGCCCCCCCTACCGCCCGAATTTCTGGAACTTGATGCGGTGGGGGATCAGGGCGTCGGAGCCGAGGCGGCGCTTCTTGTCCTCTTCGTAGGCTTCGAAGTTGCCTTCGAACCATTCGACATGGCTGTCGCCTTCGAACGCCAGGATGTGGGTACAGAGGCGGTCGAGGAACCAGCGGTCGTGGCTGATCACCACGGCGCAGCCGGCGAAGTCCTCCAGCGCCTCTTCGAGGTTCTGCAGGGTCTCGATGTCCAGGTCGTTGGTGGGCTCGTCGAGCAGGATGACGTTGCCGCCCGCGGTGAGGGTTTTGGCGAGGTGCACGCGGTTGCGCTCACCGCCCGAGAGCAGGCCGACCTTCTTCTGCTGGTCCTGGCCCTTGAAGTTGAACGAGCCGACGTAGGAGCGGCTGACGATCTCGCGGTTGCCCACCTTGATCACGTCGAGGCCGCCGGAGATGGACTGCCAGACTGTCGCGTTGGGATCGAGGTCGTCGCGGGTCTGGTCGACATAGGCCAACTTGACGGTCTCACCCAGCCGGATGCGGCCGGCGTCGGGCGTCTCCTGGCCCGTGATCAGCTTGAACAAAGTCGACTTGCCCGCCCCATTGGGGCCAATCACCCCGACGATCCCGTTGGGCGGCAGCTTGAAGTTGAGTCCGTTGAACAGGACCTTGTCGCCGTACTCCTTCTCCAGGCCTTCGGCCTCGATCACCATATTGCCAAGGCGCGGGCCCGGCGGGATCTGGATGGTGGCGAAGGACTGCTTCTCGCGCTCCTGCTGGGTGGCCATTTCCTCATAGCGGGCCAGGCGCGCCTTGCTCTTGGCCTGACGTGCCTTGGCGGAGGAGCGCACCCACTCCAGCTCGCGGGCCATTGCGCGCTGGCGCGCTTCGCTCTCGCTCTGCTCCTGGCGGACGCGCTTTTCCTTCTGCTCCAGCCAGGCCGAGTAGTTGCCCTCGTAAGGGATGCCGCGCCCGCGATCGAGCTCGAGCGTCCACTTGGTCACCTGGTCAAGGAAGTAGCGGTCGTGGGTGACCAGGATCACGCAGCCGGCGAAATTCTCCAGGTGATGCTGCAGCCAGGCCACGGACTCGGCGTCGAGGTGGTTGGTCGGTTCGTCCAGCAGCAGCATGTCCGGCTTCGACATCAGCAGGCGCGCCAGCGCGATGCGACGCCGCTCGCCGCCTGACAGTTTGTCGACAGCCCAGTCGTCGGGCGGACAGCGCAGGGCGTCCATCGCCATCTCGATGCGCGAGTCGATGTCCCAGAAGTCGCCGGCGTCGATCTTCTCCTGGAGGGCGGTCATCTCCTCCATCAGTTCGTCCGAATAGTCTTCCCCGAGCTTGGCCGCGACAGCGTTGTAAGCGTCGAAGATCTTCTTCTCGTCGCTCCATGCGATCGCGTTCTCCCAGACAGTCTTGGCCGGATCGAGATGCGGCTCCTGCTCGAGGTAGCCCATGCGAACGCCGTCGGCGGCGCGCGCCTCGCCGTTGAACTCCTTGTCCAGGCCGCCCATGATCTTGAGCAGGGTGGATTTACCGGAGCCATTGACCCCGACCACGCCGATCTTCGCGTCCGGATAGAACGACAGCCAGATGTTCTCGAACACCTTCTTGCCGCCGGGATAGGTCTTCGACAGACCCTGCATCTGGAAAATGTATTGCGCGGCCATGCGCTCTCGCCGTCCTTTCGAGGGAAAAGGGCCTGCTGCTCTTGTGGGGAAAGCGGCCGTGAGATAGCGACGCGGCTCACGATTGCCAAGGCGCAACGGTGTCGACGCGCGTGAGGGGCTTTCCCGACGCAGGGTGCGCCCTCATCTGGACGCCCAGACGCGACTTGGCCGCACGCGACATCAGACCTCCATGACCCTCGATCCTTCCGGCGCCCTCGTCCTTTTCTCCGGCGGTCAGGACTCCGCGACGTGCCTGACCTGGGCGCTCGAGCGGTTCGAGCGCGTGGAGACCGTGGGTTTCGACTATGGCCAGCGACACGCCGTCGAGCTCGACGCGCGGCAGGCCGTACGGGCGGCGATCTTGGACGGCTTTCCGCATTGGCGCTGCCGTCTGGGAGAAGACCGCATCATCGACATCCGCGGTTTCGGCGCGATCGGCGAGACGGCGATGACCGCCGACCGCGTGATCGAGATCGACGGGCGCGGTCTGCCCACCACCTTCGTTCCGGGGCGCAACCTCGTCTTCCTGACCTATGCGGCAGCCGTGGCGGACCGCCGCGGGCTCGCCCACCTTGTAGGGGGCATGTGCGAGACCGACTTCTCCGGCTATCCGGACTGCCGGCGCCAGACCATGGATGCGATGGAACAAGTCCTTCGACTGGGCATGGATCGGCCCTTCGTCATCGACACGCCGCTGATGAAGCTGACCAAGGCGGAGACGTGGGCGCTCGCCAAACAGCTTGGGGGAGAAGCGCTGGTCGAGATCATCCTGGAGCATTCGCACACCTGCTACCTGGGTGAACGGACGGAGCGACACGCCTACGGCTACGGCTGCGGCCGCTGCCCGGCGTGCGACCTCCGCTCAAAGGGGTGGGAGGCCTGGACCTCGGCGGGTCGAAGGGCCCTGGCGTCATGACCTATTCGGTCAAGGAGATCTTCCTCACCCTTCAGGGCGAAGGCGGTCAGGCCGGCCGCGCGGCGGTCTTCTGCCGTTTCGCCGGATGCAACCTCTGGTCGGGCCGGGAGGCGGACCGGGCGCAGGCGACCTGCGCCTTCTGCGACACCGACTTCGTGGGAACCGACGGCCCCGGCGGAGGCAAGTTCCGCTCAGCGGAGGCGTTGGCGGAGGCGGTCGCGCGGACCTGGCGCGGCCCGCCCGACAACGCCCTTGTGGTCTGCACCGGGGGCGAGCCCCTGCTGCAGCTCGACCGCCCGCTGATCGCGGCCCTGAAGGCTAAGGGTTTCTCGATCGCCGTGGAGACCAACGGAACCCTGGCGCCGCCCGAAGGGATCGACTGGATCTGCGTCAGCCCCAAGGCCGGCGCGCCGCTGGTCCAGACGCGAGGGCAGGAGCTGAAGCTGGTGTTTCCCCAGCAGGGCGTCTCGCCCTCCCAGTTCGAGGACCTGGCGTTCGAGCGGTTCTTCCTGCAACCGATGGACGGCCCAGACCGGGCGGCCGCAACGGCGCGGGCGATCGAGTACTGCCTGGAGCATCCGCGCTGGCGGTTGAGCGTGCAGACCCACAAATATCTTGGAATTCCTTGAGCGGCGCCGGCCCGGAGAGGACCATGCGTGAGCGTCGGGTTGGCGCCAGTCACCCGCCAATTCAGGCCGCTTAACTGGAGAAGTTCTTTGGAAGGAATCGTGTGAGCCAGGACGCGCCGACATTCGAGGTGACCAAGACCTGGCACTTCGACGCGGCCCATCGCCTCCCCGACGGCCCCGCGGACAGCCCCTATGTGCGGCTGCACGGCCATTCCTTCGGCGTCGAAGCGACCCTCCGCGGCCCTGCGGTCGCGCCGATCGGCTGGGTAGAGGACCTCGGCGAGCTCGACGCCGCGCTCAAAGCTGTATGCCAGGAGCTCGACCACTCGCTTCTCAACGACCATCCGGGTCTCGAGAGCCCGACGCTGGAGGCCCTCTGCGTCTACTTCGCCGAACGCCTCTCGGTCGCCTTCCCCAGCCTGACCCGTATCGTCGTCAGCCGACCGACGAACGGCGAGCGCTGCAGCCTCACGCTGGGGTGAGCGAAACGATCCCTTGCGCCTCTGGCGCATCTGCATTTGCACATCCGTGGTTCGACGGGGGCTGAGAGTTGCGGCGACTTCCCAAGCGCGGCCTTGATGCTAGACACGGTTGAGTTTGCGGGGCGACGAACGGCCCCTTGGGGAAGATTCGAGTATGTCGCTGACCGAAACCGCCGCCGTCTCCACCGAAAACCGCACCGTGTCGCATCGCGACATGGCCAATGCGATCCGCGCCCTGGCGATGGATGCGGTGGAGAAGGCGAAGAGCGGCCATCCCGGCATGCCGATGGGAATGGCGGACGTGGCCACGGTGCTCTTCACCAAGGCGCTGAAGATCGATCCGGTCCGTCCAGACTGGGCGGACCGCGACCGCTTCGTCCTCTCCGCGGGTCACGGCTCGATGCTGCAGTACGCAGTCCATCACCTCCTGGGTTATGCCGACATGGGCATCGACCAGATCCAGGCCTTCCGGCAGCTCGGCGCGCGGACGGCGGGCCACCCGGAGTACGGGCACGCCCTGGGGATCGAGACGACCACCGGGCCGCTTGGCCAAGGGATCGCCACGGCGGTCGGCCTCGCCCTGGCCGAGCGGATGCTAGCCGAACGCTTCGGCGAGGCCCTGGTCGACCACCGCACCTTCGTCATCGCCGGCGATGGCTGCCTTATGGAGGGGATCAGCCACGAGGCCATCGACCTGGCCGGCCACCTGAAGCTCGGCAAGCTGATCGTGCTGTGGGACGACAACCGCATCAGCATAGACGGCCCCACCAGCCTCGCCACCTCCACCGATCAAGGCCGGCGCTTCGAGGCCGCCGGCTGGCATGTCCAGGCCATCGATGGCCATGACCCCGACGCCATCGAAGCCGCCATCGCCGCGGCGAAGGCCGTGTCGGATCGCCCCGCGATGATCGCCTGCCGGACCATCATCGGCTTTGGCGCGCCCACCCGCGCCGGGACGGCCAAGGCCCATGGCGAGGCGCTCGGCGCCGTCGAGATCGAGGGCGCGCGCGCCGCGCTCGGCTGGCCCGCGTCGCCCTTCGAGATCCCGGAACCCATCCTGGAGGCGTGGCGCGCCGCCGGGCGGCGTAGCGCCGCGGCGCGGGAGGCCTGGGAAGGTCGGCTCGCCGCGTCTCCGCAGCGCGCCGCCCTTGAGGCGCGCCTGTCAGGCGAGCTTCCCGCCGAGGTGTTCGAGCGTCTCTCCGCCTTCAAGGCGAAGATGTCGGCCGAGGCGCCCAAGCTGGCGACGAGGAAGTCCTCGGAAATGGCGCTCGGCGAGATCAATGCGGCGACGGACAAGACCGTCGGCGGATCCGCGGACCTCACGCACAGCAACTTCACCATAACGCCGGGCATGACCTCAGTCGGACCCGACGATGCGTCGGGCCGATACATCCACTACGGCGTGCGCGAGCACGCCATGGCCGCAGTGATGAACGGCCTGGCCCTTCACGGCGGCTTCGTTCCCTACGGCGGCACCTTCCTCACCTTCGCCGACTACGCGCGCGGCGCGATCCGCCTATCGGCGCTGATGGGGCTTCGCGTCGTCTATGTGATGACGCACGACTCCATTGGCCTCGGCGAAGACGGACCGACCCACCAGCCGGTCGAGCACCTGGCCATGCTCCGCGCCACGCCCAACCTCGACGTCTGGCGCCCAGCCGACGCGGTGGAGACCGTGGAGGCCTGGGCCTGCGCCCTGGCCTCCAGGCACACCCCTTCGCTCCTGGCCCTCTGCCGCCAGGGCCTGCCGACCCTGCGCACGAAGCCGACGGAGGAGAACCTCTCCGCCAAGGGCGGATACGTGCTGCGCGAGGCGCAAGGCGCGCGCGACGTCACCCTTCTGGCCACCGGCTCGGAGGTGGAGATCGCCGTCAGCGCCGCCGAGCGACTCGGCGCCGACGGGATCAATGCTGCGGTGGTCTCCATGCCCTGCTGGGAGCGGTTCGAAGCCCAGCCGGTCGATTACCGCTCCGGCGTCCTGGGCGCTGCCCCGCGGGTGGCGGTGGAGGCGGCGGCGCGCCTCGGCTGGGATCGGTGGATCGGCGAGCGGGGCGCCTTCGTGGGGATGACCGGCTTTGGCGCCTCGGGGCCCGCCGCCGAAGTCTACGCCCACTTCGGCATTACGCCGGAGCGGGTCGCCGAGGCCGCGCGGAGCCTGCTCGGGAGCTGATCGCCCCGCTCTCAATCATGAGGGAAACCCGCCGGCGCGAGTGTTGCAGGAAAAGCACTTTTATGTCCGCCTTATGGCGGGTTGGGGAGAACGCCATCGAGCCTTTAGCGTAGCGACCCCTAGTCAGGCCGCCTTCCAAAGGGGCCGCCCTGTATGACCTTCGCGTTCTCTCCCGCCGCCCTCCGCGGCTCCCTTCTCTGCGCTGTCGCCGGCGC
>DATBEN010000162.1:0-2899 GCA_036276055.1 Caulobacteraceae bacterium | reverse complement strand
TCTTCAGGCACCACGACAAAGTTGCGGCTGGCCACCTCGCCGAGGGTGACCCCGGTCTGGGTGGTCTCCAGGCCCCGACGAAGTCCAGTGTTGACACGGATCACGCCGAAGAGCCGGCCCTTTTGCGTGACGACGACATAGCGCAGCCGCCCGGCATGTCCGGGCTGGTGCAGGTAGTCGTCGAAGCTGGACTCGGCGGGCAGAACCTGGACGTCGGGGTCCATCACCTGGCGCGCCGATTTCACCAGGAACATGTTGGCGTGCAGGGCCTTCGGGATGGCCTGGCCGCGCCGCACCAGCTTCAGGGTGTAGATGGTCTCGCGTGACAGCACCCGGCGGACGCCAAGACTCATGGCTACGGCGACGATGAGCGGCATGACGATCGAATAGTCGAGGGTCATCTCGAAGATCATCACCACCGCGGTCATCACCGCGCCGGTGCCGCCGCCGACCATCGCGCCCATGCCCACCATCGCGAAGGCGGCCAGGCTCAGATGCAGGGAAGGAATCAGTCCGTTGAGCAGCGCCGCGAATCCGCCGCCCAGGGTGGCGCCCATGAACAGCGACGGCGAGAAGATGCCGCCCGAGGATCCGGACCCCAGGCTGAGCGAGGTTGCGAGGAGCTTGCCGGCGAACAGCAGGCCAAGCAGCCAGAAGGTCGTCTGTTGTCCGGAGAGGATCGACTGGACCGTCGCATAGCCGACGCCGTCCACGAAATACTGCCCGAAGCCGACGAGCAGCAGGTACATCGTCACGCCCACCAGCAGCATGCCCAGGGCGTGGCGCAGGTAGCGCGAGCCGATCCTCTCGAAGACATCCTCGAGCAGGTGCAGCCCGCGGACGAACGCCGCTGCGGCGACGCCCGTCAGGGCGCCCAGCACCGCGAACAGCAGCAGCACGAGCAGGGCGCCGACGTTGGCGGTCATCGGCGCCAGGGCGGGGACTTGGAAGGCCGGCTGGTCGCCAAGCGCCCATCGGCCGATGAAAGTGGCCGCGCCGGTCGCGAGCGCCACCGGCAGGAAGGTGTCGACACTCACCTCCGGAAGCATCAGCTCTATTGCGAACATCACCCCGCCGATGGGCGTGTTGAATGTCGCCGCGATCCCGGCGCCGGCGCCGGCGGCGACCAGCGTGATCCTCTGGCCGATGGGCATGCGCACGACCTGCCCGAACGTGGAGCCCAGGGCGGAGCCGATCTGGATGATCGGGCCCTCCCGGCCCACGGAAGAGCCGGATCCGATGGCGATCGCCGAGGCCAGCGACTTGACGACGGCGACCACGGGCCGGATGACCCCGCCCTTGTAGTAGATCGCGTCCATGACCTCGGGCACGCCGTGCCCCTTGGCCTCCGGCGCGAAGGTCTCGACGAGGAAGGTGACGACCACGCCGCCGATGACGGGGACCAGGATCACCCACGCGCCCCACGGCGCAGGCGGGGTGAAGACGTTGGCGTCGTACCGCCAGTCGAACCGCCCTTCGAACATCACGTTGTGGATCAGCCCGATCAGGTCGCGGAACAGCACCGCCCCGGCGCCGGTGACCACGCCGACCGTCAGCGCCAGAAGGCTCAGCGCAAGAATGCCGAGGCGGTGGCGGTCCTCGCGCTGCGCGACACTGGGCGCCGGTTCTTCGTCAGACGTGGCCGCGAGCGCCTGCTGCCCGGTTGCTTCGCTTGCGCGCACCTCGACGCCTTCCACACCGGCTGACGCCGGCGGGCGTCATTCGAAGCCGACTGCATACACATATTCGCCGCGAGTTATATCCCATTATGATATTGATGCGGGCATCGGCTCCCGTTTCTTCGCCACCCATCTGCTCGAGCGGCGCACGCTGCAGGACGCCCGCACGGTGCTGCGCTTCGCTCCTCGCGACCGCGGCCGGCGGGTCGCGGAGCTGGCGAGCGACTGGGAGACAGCCGAGGGTCGCGCCACGATCGCCTCGGAGACGGCGGATTTTCGCGCAGAGATAGCCGACTGGGAGGCCATGGCGGGCCGGCCCGACTATGGGGCGAGAGCCGTCTGGCCCGCGGTGATCTCGCGGGGGCCGCGTCGGCCTTCCAGGAGGCGGCCCGGCGTGGGCCGAACTGGGCCGATCCGCGGAAGGGGCTGGGCGATGTCGCGGCCGCACACGGGAACTGGCGCGAGGCCGTGGACGACTACGACACGGCGCTCACATTGGCGCCCGCCTGGGCGGACCTGAAGCAGGCCAGGACCTTAGCCGCCGGGCTTCGATAGGGCGGAAATCCACCCGTCCGGTCGTCGAGCACATTCGCTCCCCGGTCGCGGCGCCGGGGTCACTGGCATAGTCGACTTCAGCAATACGGCCCGAAAGGTCGCCGACCTGCGACCCGAGTAGGCGGGGCGAGGTCATCCGCTTCGACGGGTTCCGACGGACGACGATTGCGATGGCCTGTTGATCACGGGCGCCCGCGCTTTGTTGCGGATCGCCGAGCGGCGAAGGGCGGCTCCCCTACCCCTGCCGTCCCTGGGAACGTCCGCTCGTCGGCAGGACGGCGGCGGCGCGGATCGGTATGCGACGGGCGGGCCTCCCGTCGAACCGCCCGAAGAGGAGATGCTTGTCGATTGAGGACGAAGCCGCAGCACCCCACTGATTGGTGGCTTCCGCCCCGCCCGACCACTCGGGACGGCTGCTCCCGGCCATGTGCGACGCCCGGATCCGGTGGCCGCCTCGCGCCAGGAGCGGAAGTTCAGGACGGCCCGGAAACACGACCTTCGCCGGACGGCCCGAAGCGGATTCTCTTCACTGACGACCACACGGCGTGGCCGGGTCATTGCGCGCCCCTGAAAGCCGGCGGGGGCGACGAGGCCCCAAGAGTTCGCCGGCTGTTGAACATTTCGGGCTCAATGGTGAATCTACCCACGCGGGAAAGCTCGACCCG
>DATBEN010000161.1:0-6825 GCA_036276055.1 Caulobacteraceae bacterium | reverse complement strand
TCGCCGGGCGCTCCGGGGCGATGCGCGTGATCACGCCCGACGAGCGCGACCGGATGGTGCGCATCCTGGCCCTCTCGCCCGACAGCGTCATCCTCACCAGTGACGGGTCGGACGAGGCCGAGGCTTTCGCCGACCAGCTCGCGGGCGTCTTCCGCGACGCGGGCTGGAAGGTCGAGCGGTCCCTGTTCATCAGCATGCGCCGGCCCCTGCCGCCGCTATCCGCCGACCTGCTGCGCCAGCCGCGCGACCAGGCGGTGATCGCGGCCTTCGCCGCTGCCGGCTACAACCTGCCGCCCCGCGATCCGGGCGGTCAGGCGCAGGCGCGCGAGATCTTCATCGGCCGCTCCGCCGGCCGGGGTTAGGCCGTACGTCCTTCGCCAGGGCGAGATCTCACGCACGTCAGCTTAACCACGGAGACACGGAGGGCACGGAGGAGCACGGAAGTCTCTTCCGGCCGAAGCTTTGCGTGGCGGCGAATCTGAATCGCCGGCCTTCGGCCGGCATTATGAAGGCGAAAGCGCTGAGCGGCTCGCGGCATGATCCGCTCCGTGCTCCTCCGTGCTCCTCCGTGTCTCCGTGGTTTCAATGGCGCTCGCCTCATCAGTCGCGCTTCCAATTTGACCCGCGCGTCTGTTCCATGGGCGCGCGGGGCTCTAGATGGCCGCAGCGCTTGTCGAGCCGCGGGAGGCGAGACCTGAACAGACTTCTCGAAGGACTGAGGGTGGTCGAGGCCTCCGCCTTCGTCGCCGCCCCCTCCGCCGCCCTGCATCTGGCCCAATTCGGGGCGGAGGTGATCCGCATCGACCAGATCGGCGGAGGCCCCGACTTCCGTCGGTGGCCGCTGTCGCCGGCGAGCGGCGCCAGCTTCTACTGGGAAGGGCTGAACAAGGCCAAGAAGTCGGTCGCGCTCGATCTCGGGCGTCCCGAGGGGCGGGAGCTGGCGGCGCGCCTGGCCGCCGCGCCGGGGGAGAACGGCGGCCTCTTCGTCACCAACTATCCGGCGGAGGGCTTCCTCTCCTATGAGCGGCTTTCCGCCCTGCGCGCGGATCTCGTCTGCGTGCGGGTGATGGGCTGGGCCGACGGCCGCACGGCGGTGGACTACACGGTCAACGCCGCCGTGGGCGTCCCGGCGATGACCGGGCCGCCGCAGGACCCGCGGCCGGTGAACCACGTGCTGCCGGCGTGGGACCTGCTCACCGGCGCCTACGCCGCCTTCGCTCTGGTGTCCGCCGAGCGGGCCCGCCGCATGGACGGCAAGGGGCGCGAGATCCGCATCCCCCTCTCGGACATGGCGATCGCCAGCCTCGGCCACCTGGGCCAGATCGGCGAAGTCCAGACGACCGGCCACGACCGCCCGCGGTTCGGCAACGAGCTGTTCGGCGCCTTTGGCCGCGACTTCGCCACCCGGGATGGACGAAGGCTGATGGTGGCCGCGATCACGCCCAGGCAGTGGACCGGCCTCCTCGCCGTGCTCGACCTGCAGGCGCAGGCGGCGGCGATCGAGGCGGAGCTCGGCGTGAGGTTCGACCGGGACGAGGGCGTGCGCTTTGCGCACCGGGACCGCCTCATGCCCCTGGTGGAAGCGGCGATCGCCCAGCGCTCGGCGGAGGAGCTCGCCCCCGCCTTCGACGCCCAGGCGGTGTGCTGGTCGCCTTACAGGACCCTGGCCGAGGCCCTGGCAGTCGACCCCCAGCTCTCGCCCGCCAATCCCCTGCTGGCGGAGATCGACCATCCCAGCGGCGAGCGCTACCTCGCTCCGGGCGCGGCCGGCTTCAGTCCGCAGGAGCCGCGCCTGCCGCCCACGGCCGCCCCGCGGCTGGGCGAACACACGACCGAGGTGCTCTTGGCCGTGCTCGGGCTCTCGGACCCGGAGATCGTGCGCCTGCGCGAGGCCGGGGTGGTCGGTGGAGAGGACCATGGCTGACGGACCAGTGACGCCCGACGAACTCGCCGCCTGGCAGGCCTTCGTCGGCCGCAGCGAGACGCGCCGCCAGGCGCTCGATCCGGAGAGCCTGCGCCGCTACGCCGTCGCCGTCGGCGGCTCGCCGGAAGTGGAGATGCATCCGCCGCCCCTGGCGCACTGGGCGTGGTTCCTGGACGCCGCCCCGAACGACCGGCTGGGACCTGACGGCCATCCGCTGCGCGGCCAAGGGATACTGCCGCCCGTTCGCCTGGAACGCCGGATGTTCGCCGCCGCAACCATGAGCTTCATCGCGCCGCTCGAGCTGGGCGCGGCGGCCGAACTGACGCTCACCCTTGCGGAGGTGCGCCACCGGTCCGGCCGCTCGGGCGATCTCGTCTTCGTCGAAGTGGATCGGGTGCTGACCCAGGACGGCGCCGAGCGGCTGCGCGAACGCCAGACCATCGTCTATCGCGCGGCGGGCGAGCGCACCGCGCCGGTGGAACCGCGCGACACACCCGAGCCGGCGGAGGCTGCGCGCTGGACACCCGGCCCGGTCGAGCTGTTCCGCTTCTCCGCGGCGACCTTCAATTCCCACCGCATCCACTACGACCTGCCCTACGCCCGCGACGTGGAGGGCTATCCCGGCCTGGTGGTCCACGGGCCGCTCACGGCCGCGCGCCTGTTCGTCTATGCGACGTCGCGGATCGGCCCGACCGCCCGCTTCACCTTCCGCGCCCAGGCGCCCCTGTTCGCGGGCCAGCCCATCCTGCTGGCGCCAGGGGAGGAGCCTGGCGAGGTGCGCGCGATCCGCTGCGATGGGACCGTGGCGATGGTGGCCGAGGCGACCGGCCCCGCCTGAGCCGCCGCGGCCCTCGGAGCGGTTCTCCAGTTAATAGTGGAACCGGCATTGAGCGATCTGGAGTTCCTGATCCGCTCCGGAGCCGGTGACCCGATAGACGAGCCGATCCTCCAGCGTGATACGGCGCGACCACCAGCCCTTCAGGTCGCCCTTGAGGGGTTCCGGCTTGCCCGTTCCCTTGAAGGGGGTGCGCAGGCACTCGCGAATGAGGCCGTTCAGCCGTTCAAGTGTGTTCGGGTCCCATCGTTGCCAGTGAAGGTAATCGTCCCAGGCCTGTTCGGCGAAGACGAGCTTCACGGTTCGACGAGAGCGCGCTCTGCGCCGCCGCTACGGTCCAACTCGTCGATTGCCGCCTTCAGCCGGCCAGCGTTGGTCGGGTTGGACAGAAGGTGAAGGGTCTCCTCCATCGATCGCCAGTCGGCGAGCGAGACCATCACGACCGCCTCGCCCCGCTTGCGGGTGACGACTACCGGCGTGTGATCGTCGACGACCGTGTCCATGACCTCCTTCAGGTGGGCGCGGGTCTCGGAATAGCTGAGCACGTTCATGGCGGGTCTCCTTGCCGGATATGTACAAGGACTCGTACAATAGCAAGTTCGAATGGAGCCGGGCTAACGGTTCGCACGCCGGTCGTCCGGCGTGGCGGGCTCGCCGGCGATGAGGCCCGCGCGCTCCTGTGGCGTCAGGGGCCGCCAGCGGCCGGAGGGGAGGTCGCCCAGGCGCAGGGGGCCGATCCTGACGCGGAAGAGGTCCTCCACCTTCAGGCCGACGAGCTCGCACATCCGGCGGATCTGCCGGTTGCGCCCTTCATTGAGGATGAAGACCAGGTTCTGACCGCCGGCGCGGCGCACGATCGCGGGTCTGAGCTTGCGGCCGTCGAGCTCCAGGCCGTGGCGCAGCAGGCCAAGCGCGCGGTCCGTGATCTCTCCAGAGGCGCGCACGCGATATTCCTTGTCCAGCTCGGACTGCGGCCCGATCACCGCCTTGGCCACGACGCCGTCCTCCGACAGCAACAGCAGGCCGCGCGAATCCCGATCCAGCCGGCCGACCGGCGCGAGCTTGTGGTTGCGGTCGGGGATGATCGGGCTCTCGCCCCACAACGCCTCGCGCGTCAGCAACCGCACCGCCGGGACCTGGCCCGGCTCCGGCTGGCCCGAGACGATCCCGACCGGCTTGTGCAGGAGGACGCTCAGGCCGCCGCCGAGGTCGGCGCCGCCGGCGAGGACCAGGGTCTGGCCCGCGGCGATCTTGCGGCCGACGTCGCTGACCGTCTCTCCGTCGATCGAGACCAAGCCACGGGCGATCAGCTCTTCGGCCTCGCGGCGCGAGCAGACGCCGTTCTGCGCCAGCCACCGGTTCACGCGTTGCGGCTCGGCTTCCTCATAGCGGCGCATCCAGACCATGCCGCTCTCCTCGCCCGACCCGCCGCCTCGCTGCAAGAGGCGCGACGCGAGTCTCAGGTCATACTCTTGGGCGCCTCGTGCAGGCCGGCGCAAACGTGGTAGGCCGACACCTCGATAGCGGCCACGTTTCTCCATTCCGGCGGTCCTCGAGCCTCCGCCGGACCCCACGCTCCCGAGGCTTCCATGACCGACGAACAGACCCGCACCGTGTCTCACGTGAGCGCGGACCTCGGCGCGAAGTACCGAGTCGAGATCCAGGCGGGTCACCACGCCCTGACAGCGGACGAGCCGCCGCGGGTCGGCGGCGCCGACCAGGGCCCTGCGCCCTATGACCTGGTGCTCTCGGGCCTGGCCGCCTGCAGCGCGATCACCCTTCGCATGTACGCCGAACGCAAAGGCTGGGCGCTGGAAGGTCTTCATGTCGATCTCCGCTACCTGCTCGAGGGAGACAAGCCGCGGATCGAGCGGACCGTCAGGCTGGTCGGGGGTCTGTCGGACGAAGCGCGGGCGCGCCTGGCGGAGATCGTGGAGCGCACGCCCGTGACCCTGACCTTGAAATCCGGCGTCGAGATCCGCACCGAGTTCCGGGACGTCTGAGGTCTGGCCAGCCGACGAGGGAGACAAAGGGTGCGTACGGAACACTTCGACTTCGAAGGCGCCGAGGGTCAGCGCCTCTCCGGCCTGCTCGACCTGCCGGAGGTCGAGCCGCGCGCGCACGCCCTGTTCGCCCACTGCTTCACCTGCACCAAGAAATCCCTCGCGGCCGCCCGGATCGCGCGCGCCCTGGCGGACAGGGGGTTTGCCGTCCTGAGGTTCGATTTCACCGGCCTTGGGGAGAGCGGCGGCGACTTTGCGAGCAGCACCTTCAGCGGCAGCGTCCGCGATCTCGTGGCCGCCGCGGCGGCAATGGAGGCCGCCGGCCGCGCGCCGCAGCTCCTGATCGGACACAGCCTCGGGGGCGCGGCGGTGCTCGCCGCAGCAGGTGAGCTTCCCGGGGTGCGAGCGGTGAGCACCATAGCCGCGCCGTTCCAGGCCACGCACGTCGAGCATCTGCTGCGCGATGGCCTGGAGGCCCTGCGCCGTGACGGCGAGGCGGTGGTGGACATCGGCGGGCGGCCGTTCCGGATCCGGCGCAGCTTCATCGACGATCTCGCCGAGCACGACCAGGCCAAGCGCATCGCGGAGCTGAAGCGTCCGCTGCTGATCGCGCACGCGCCGCGCGACGCCATCGTCGGCATAGACAACGCCTCGCAGATCTTCCTCGCCGCCAAGCATCCAAAGAGCTTCGTCTCCCTCGACGACGCCGACCACCTGCTGACCCGGGCGGCCGACGCAGAGTACGTCGCCGAGGTGATTTCCGCCTGGGCGTCCCGTTATGTGGGCGGTCCTACGCCGCCGCTGCGCTCGGCGGCCCAGCCTGGTCAGGTGGTGGTCGAAGACACCGGCGTTGGCGCGTTCCAGGTCGAAGTGCTCGCCGGGCGCGCGCGGTTCCTGGCCGACGAGCCGCCCGAGGTTGGCGGCCTTGGGTCGGGACCGACCCCTTACGACCTGCTCTGCGCGGCGCTCGGCGCCTGCACGGCGATAACGCTGCGCATGTATGCGGGCCGCAAGGCCTTGCCGCTCGAGCGCGTGCGCGTCTCGGTCGGGCACACCAAGGATCCGGCGCAGAAGCCGCAGGACGAGTTCAGCCGCAAGATCGCCCTGTTCGGCCCCCTGACGCCCGAGCAGAGGGCGAGGATGATGGAGATCGCCGATCGCTGTCCCGTGCACCGGACGCTGGAGGCCGGCTCTCGCGTGATCACCTCACCGGCCGACCAACCCCCGCCGGGTCCAGCGGCTGAGAACCCGGTCCAGCACGCGATGGACGCGGAATCGGTCGAAGCGAAGGGATGAGCGTGGGCTGCAAGCCGATTTAGCCCAAACATGATGATCGCGCGACTTCGTACCCGCGCACAGGCGCGCCCGATGGATTTGACGCCGAGCGAGGGCGATCTTCGGTCATTTGGGCGGATCGGCGTCCGGCTGGCGGTCGGGGTGGGCCGCCGCGAAGGCGGGGAGCGCCCGGGCGCGCGCGCCAATGGCGACAAGGCGCGGGAACGGCGCAAGATCCACCGCGAACCGTTCGGCGGAATAGACCTGCGGAACCAGGCAGCAGTCGGCCAGGGTTGGGCTGTCGCCGAAGGCGAAGTCGCCACCGTGGCGTTCGACCAGTCGCTCCAGAGCGACGAAGCCTTCGGCGATCCAGCGGGCGATCCAGGCCTGAACCTGGGCGTCGGTGGCGGCGAAGTCGTCGCGCAGGGCGTTCAGGACGCGAAGATTGTTCAGCGGATGGATGTCGCTGGCGATCACGCCGGCCATGGCGCGCACGATCGCGCGCGCACCCGGCGCGGCGGGTAGGAGTGGCGGGGTTGGATGGATCTCGTCCAGCCACTCGAGGATCGCCAGGCTCTGGGTCAGCACCGTCCCGTCGATCTCGAGGGCCGGGACGAGGCCCTGGGCGTTGAGCGTGAGATAGGCGTCGCTTCGCTGCGCGCCCTGACGCAGGTCATGGGTGTGCTGATCATGGGCGATGCCCTTGAGGTTGAGCGCGATCCGCACACGGTAGGATGCCGTCGAGCGCCAATAGCTGTGCAGGATCGCGCTCATCGCGGCAGGTCCGC
>DATBEN010000160.1:0-47805 GCA_036276055.1 Caulobacteraceae bacterium | reverse complement strand
GGTCGGTGCGGGAATTGAGCCGGTACGCAATCTGGACGGCGCCCCCCGCCGCGTCGCTCGGGCCGTAGGTCGGACTCTCGGGCGTGCGGGCGTAGTCGGCGCGCAGCATGAGGGTGAGGTCGGGGCGCATCCGGCGGGTGAAGACCGCGTCCACGAGCAGGGTCCGGTCACTCCCCGGCACGGTGAGGTACTCGTTCTTGGTCCAGCCGGTCGTCACCGAAAGCGTGTTGACCTCATCGTGGTAGACGCCCCGAAACGTCGCGATGCGGTCGAAGGAAGTCGCGTTGATGACGTTGGGCTGCACGCCAAAGGACCGCGGCGCCAGCAGAGGAGGGAGGTTCTGTGCGGCTTCGGTGAAGGCGAAATACGAGCGAGCGACTCCGACTTGGCCCGGCTGAACCTCCTCAACATAGCTGGCCGTCGCGAGCAGCCGCGGCGAAAGCTCGATCGTGGCGTCCGCCGTCCAGGATGGCCTGCCGTATCGACTTCCCGACTCCACGGTGATGGTCGAAGTACTGTTGGGCCGATATTCGAAGCCGACGCTCCCCATCGGCGCTGAGATATGCAGCGCCTGGCTCTGAAGTTGGCCCTGAAGTTGGCCCTGCGTGATGTCGTCGTAGCCCACGCGGCCGATCAGTCGGACCTCACCCAGCCGGAAGAAGGCGGACTGGACGTCGCTCACAGAGCTGAAGCCCTGCGTGTCGCGCAGATACTCCGGCGAGTTCTCGAGCTGCAGACGCCGAGTGGGGTCGGTAGCGACCGCGCCGACGAGCTGAAAGACGGAATCGTTGCTCGGCAGGGCCAGCGAGCCGCTCGAGGCGTTGGAATAGAAGACCTGCGCGAAGCGCGCTGCGGCCTTCACCTCCAGTCCGTCCGGGGTGCGCCCGGTGAGCTCGGGGCCAACCTCGTAGGTGGTCAGCTGCGCAAGGTTGGGAACACCGTGGCGGTCCGTGGCCGAGACCCCGAAGGTGGAGATCGAGCCGTCGCTGGTCGAAGCGTTCGCCTTCAGCGTCAGGAGGTCGGGAACTAGGGCGTAGGAGGCCGTTCCGTTCCCTGCCGCGTACCACCCGCTGAAGGCGCTCTCGCGCGCATAGATGTCATAGCCCACGTTGGCGTCCAGGTGACCCTGGGCGCGCCCGGCGTCGAGGGTCCCATCGAGGGACAGGAGAATCCGCGTGATCAGGTCTGAGACCTTGTCACTGCCCGTCAACGCCACATTGTCCGTGTAGATCTCCTGTAGTTCGAGGCTCGGCTGCAGGACGAGCGCCTGTTGTGGCGCGGTCGCGGGGTCGGGATCGGCGGCGCGCGTGCGGTCAGCGATCAGACTCGAGCTCAGGGCGACCAACCCCGCCATCCAGCGCGCCGCGCGCGCCGCTCGGCTTCTGCGCGTCGGGTGCATGGGCGGCCCCCCAGCCCCGGATCAGCGCCGTCTGGCGTAGCGGACCGGGGAGTGCCCTCGGTCGGCTTTGTTGAGCACAAGCGCGATCCGGGTCTCGTCCAGCGGGCCGGCTCCCCTGTGCAGAATGCCCAGCCCCTCGTCCACGTCTTGGCGCCTGGTCTGCGCTTTGGCGGTGACGAAGAGGATCTGTCCGGCGTGGCTGGCGAGCGCCACTGTCTCGCTGCAGGACAGGACCGAGCTGGAGTCCATGATGACTATGCCATGCTCATCACTCACCCGGAGCTCATGCAGGAAGTGACCCATCCTGGGGCCGCTCAAGAGTTCGGGGCCGGTGACGCGCGGCTGGCCCGCCGGGACCGCATAGATTCCGGGCGTGGAGGTCCGATAGAGAACGTCAGCCAAGTCCAGGCCTTCGTCGTCGAGATAGTCGAGGAGGCCAAGCTCCCGGCTTAGTTTCAACCGGTGCGTGAGATCGCTCCTCCGGACGTCGGCGTCGATCAGCACCACGCGACAGTCGCGCTCGAACATGAAGCTCAGGGCCAACCCCAGCGTGACGGTGGTCTTGCCTTCTCCCGGACCGGCGCTGGTGACCAGGATCAAGCGCGGGTCCAGGCCGCGAGCCTCCGCGCGGATGCGCGCGATCAGGTGCCGCTTGAGCACCCGAAACTCCTCCCGCGTGCAGGATTCGTCGTGGCGGAGGGCGCGGACGGCGACAATCCGCTCCAGTTCGCCCTGGGGCATGCAAGGTGGCTGGGCTCGGACTCGATCCGCATCGACAACCTCCTTTGGATCCTTCGGCGCAACGGCCGCAAGAAGCTCGCTGAAGCCGCTCATGACGTTTTTCCCGCCCGGACATCGACGCGAAGCCGCCGCTGGCGCTGCGCGGACGGGAGGGCGGAGTCAAACTTCGCCCAGAATCGAGGCCGCGTGCGCAGGGCGGGCTCCCACGAAACCGTGCCGATGACCGGGAGTTGGATGACCTCTTCGACGTCCCGCGGCGAGACCATGATCCCGCGCGTGACGGCGCGCAGATAACCGGCCCCGACGCCGGCGCCGACCGCCGCGAGGAGGCCAGCGGCAAGATAGAGCGTGCGGTTGGGTCCGACAGGGATGGTCGCCCTTGCCGGCTCGCGCGTGATCAGGAACCTGCTCGCGCGGTCAGCGCCTGACACCGCCTGGGACATCTGCGCCGCGGCCCGCTTCGCGACGAGCTGCTCGTAGCTCGCGCGCAGCAATTCGTCATTGCGCTGAAGCTCAGCAAGCTCTGCGACGACTTCTGGCGACGGAGCGGGCCGCCGCCGGATCTGCACGCGCCGACGCGGGATGGGCCGGGGCGGAGGAGGCGTCGCCGATGGGCTGGAGGCGATCTCGGCCATCTCCTGCTTGCCCTGGGCGCGGGCCTGCTCCAACTGGCGTCGGGCCGCGACCACGTCGGGGTGATGCTCGGTGTCGACGGTCAGCAGGGAAGCGAGCCTCGCTTCCAGCTGGGTCACTCGCTCGGCGGCTTCGGTGCGCGGCGGAGGCGGCGGCGATGGCGGCGGTGGTGGCTGGATCGCTTCGGTCGGAACGGGCTCCTGTGGCTGCACGCCGGCAAGAACGGCGTCTTCGCCCCCCTCACCATCGCCCCCCCCCAAGCGGCGCCGAACCGTGGCGATCTTCGCCTGCGATTGCGAGATCAGATCGTCGTAGGACGAGACCTGCTGGTCCAAGAAGGCGCCGGCCAGCCGCAACTCCTGCTGCGACCGCTCGTAGGACCCGCTCATGAACTGGTTCAGTATCAGCTGAACCACAGCCTGAGCGCGCTGCGGATCGGTGTCGGTGTAGTGGACCTCGACGAAACCATCGCCGCCATCCACGAGACGGACTCTTTTCTTGAGCGTGGCGGTCGACGAGGCGAGTTCGAGCTTCGTGAAGCGGCGCTGGGGTTCCAGCGCATGGACGACGGCCTCCAGGTTGCCGTCGTTGAGAAGGGTCTTTTGAACCACGTAGGTATTGCTCGTCCGAAGATCGGCCAGCGACGCTGTGTCAGCTGCAACCGACAGCGGCGTTTGCCGGCTGACGAAGAGTTGGCCCCACGCCTCGTAGATGTTCGGCATGCTGAAGGTGAAGGCGACCGCTCCGGCTACGAGCGCCGCCGTCAAAGCTGTGACCAGCCACCGGTAGCACCAGATGCGGCGGACCTCGTCGGTCAGGCGGTCGACAATCTGACCGATCATGTGTCACTCCCCCGGTGGCGTGGCTGGCCTTCTCAGAACAGCCGCTCGGGAATGCGGATGACGTCGCCGGGCCTCAGCTCGACGTTCGCGCGAAGGTCTCCCGATCGGACCAGATCCTTTAGCCGCAGGGGGTATGAGTGGTAGCCATCCGCCTCGCGGCGCAGCAGCGTCGCCCCGTTTCCCCTGGCGAAGACGTTCAGGCCACCGACCTGGATCAGGACGTCGAGCGCTGTCAGGCCCGCCCGGTAAGGCACCGTTTTCGGCGTCACCACCGCACCGATCACGCTCACACCCGTCTCATTGCCAGCTGAGGCCAAGCTCTTCACGATGACTGTGACCATCGGATCCTGGATGTACGCCGATAGGGCCTGACCAAGGTTTCGCGCCAGCTCTGTCGGCGTCTTGCCCTGCGCCTGGACGTCCGGCACGAGTGGGATGGTGATGCGACCATCGGGGCGTACGGGCGCCTCGACCGACAGGTCCGGGTTCCTCCAGACGAAGACCTGCAACGTGTCGCCGGCCCCAATCAGATATTGCGCGCTTTCAGCGCCCGTGGACGGGCGCGGCGCGGACGCCGAGGCTCCGAGAGCCGGATCCGCCAGCCCGAACAGTGCGAGAGCCGCGACGACCGCGGCATGGACGTTGCGTGTGCGGCGCATCCCGCCCCAGTTTGCCGGATGGATCGTTGGCACGTTCAAGCCAGTCCCTTTGAATCGGGTGTCCGATCGGTGACCTCCCCGCCTTCGACGAACCAAGGGGCGGGTTCATTCAGCAAACCCTCGCGGCCGCGCCCTCACCATGTCGAATGATGGATCAGACGTCCGTGACAGGCGCCAGATTGCAGCTCGGTTCGCGCAGCGATGAGGCCGCCTCGGAGGGCTTGACCCCCTCCACGATCAAGAAATCCGAGCGAGGCGCCTTTCTGCAGCCCAGCGCGGCGAGATCGCCGGATAGGGTTCCTCAGGTCCAAGCTCGAGCTTCACGTCGTCTTCGGAAATGGGCCTCGATTGGCGTGCTCGAGCCTTCCATGGGCCTTCTTCCGTGTGCGGAGCGGGCCCGCCTCCGGCGCGTAGCCATCCAGTCGCCGTGCTGCTGACGCCGAATTCTTGCTGCGCGGATCGGAGAAGCGCGTCGCCGATGAGGCACCTCCGCCCCGCCCCGGATGCTCCTTCGGGATAGGGACTGGTGGAGCGGCGCCTCCAAAAAACGCAGGCCCGGCGGCCGAAAGGCGGGGACGGGGGGTCCTCGCCTCGAAGCTGCGGTGTCTCCCGCCGCTCCACGTTCAATATGCAGGAGCCGGAACGGCTCGCCGCAACCAAAAGATCGGCGGCGTGAGAGAGCCTCGCGCGACGCAAGGGGCTCAGTCATCCCGGCCCTCGCAGCAAAGCTCGACGCGCAGCCCTGCCGGAGAGTTTATCAGCCTGGCCTCCGCCTTCAGCTGCAGGGCGAGCGTCGCCAGGACGGATTTCCCGAGGCCGCCGCCTTCGGATTCGGCGCCGCCTCTCAACCCGGTTCCCTCATCGCTCACCGCAGCCCCCCAGCCCCGGACCGTCTCCCAGTACTCCACCAGAATGCGGCCGCCCCGATTCTCAGGAAAGGCATACTTGAGCGCGTTGATGACGGCCTCGGTGACCATCAGGCCCAGGATGACGGCGGTGCGCCGCGGCTGGGAGCCCTGCTGGGCGTCAACCGCGATCTCGATCTGCCGCGCATCGCCAACCAGGGACTCGCTCAGCTGACGGCACAGTTGCTCGAGGTACGGCCGCACGGCCGTTAGGTTGTTTGGATCCTCCAACTGCAGGTGGCGCTCGATCGTGGCCATGGCGACCAGCCGCCGGCGGGCGCCCTCTAACTCGCTGCGGGTCTCTTCCGAAGTTACGCTTCTGGCCTTCATGCCGAGAATGGCGGAGATCATCGCGAGGTTGTTCGCCGTGCGGTGCTGAGCTTCGTGCAGCAAGGCTTCGGCTTCCTGCAGCCGCGCTTCGCGCGTCGCCTCCCGCGCCGCGACATCGCTCAGGTCCTCGATCGCGACCACCAGCGGGCTGTCGGCGCTGGCCTCAGGATGGGTAAGCCTGATTGCGACCCGCACCCGCCGTTTCCCCGCGGGACGAGTGATCATGGTGTCCACAACGGTGGTTGGGCCGCCGCGGCGGACGTGCTCGATCAACGTCTGGACACGCGCCTCGCTCCAGGCGCCGGCGGTGATCTCTTCGAGGCGTCGCCCTTCCGGATTATCGGCGTCGACGAAGGCGCGCAGATAGCCCTGGCTCGCCGCCACCACCCGCAACTCACTGTCGAGAAGAAGGAGGGGGGCGGCTGCGGCACGCACGACGCGACGTGCGAACTCCATCTGGCCATTACGGGATCGCGGACCCACCGAAGCGCTTACGGCTGCAGGAAGTCGGCGAGGGCGGCAAACAGCTCTCCGCGGGTCGTCACGCCAAGCTTGCGGTAGGCGTGCTTCACGTGGGTGCGCAGCGTCTCGAGCGAAATCCCGAGAGTCCCGGCTATGGCGGCAGTCTCGGTCCCGCCCATCATCATCTCGATGACCCGGATCTCCGCGCGCGTGAGCTGCCCCGCCTCGGCAAGGAGCGCCAGATTCGGCCGCTCGCGCCTCGCCCTCAGGATCAGGGCCAGGACGGGGGCGCCGGCGCCTGGCAGGGGGTAAGCCCACACCATCCAGGTCTGGCGCGCGAATTCAGGCTTGGCCGTCGCGCAGCGTAGCTGGCCCGACGCCAGGTCGACTTCGGCCAGCAGCCGCGGATCGATCCGCCGCTCTTCGCCCGAGTCATCCGCGCCGTCAGGGGAGAATGGAAAAATCCCGTGCGGCAGAGCCGCGGCGGCGGCGCTCATCCAGATCACCTGTCCCTGCGCCGTGGCGAGAAGCCGTGGCCTTGGGTCAGCGTCCAGCCAGGCCAGAAGCCGGCGCGGCGCCTCTTCGGTGCAGAAAGGACACAGGCTTTCCGGCGAACGACCTCCCGGGGCGGGAGCAGCGATCCGGTTCGCGCCCGTCGCGAACGGCGTGGTCACGATGCGCCTAGCCCAGTGCGACGGCCTGCCAGGCGCACCGCATGCGTTGGGTCGGCGCTCGCCGCGGGCCTGAACCCCAGGTCTCTTTGACTTCGCGCCATAGTCACGGCGACCTCCTTCGATCGCGCGAATGACAGGCCCGACACGCGCGGAGCGACGTTGTCAATTGACGCAGCCGAAGTCACTTCTCAGCGCCAACGGTGGTTCCGGGAGATGCGGGGGGCGCAATCATGGCGTCTGCTTCACCCAGCTCACTCGGTGTGAGGAACTCGTCATAGGGTACTCCTCCCGGCCAAGCGCTTCCTCTGACGCCCCCGAGGCGAGGACCGTGGTCCTTGCTTCCTCGACGACAGGCTCGCCTTGGGCGTCGCGAGCACCGGGTGATCGACGTCCGCCTGTCGCGCAAAAAAGCAGTAACGCCAGTTTGTGCTTCTTTAAAATTTGAACAATTGTTGCATTCCCCTGTTCGGGGGAGAGACAGGCGAGATTTTGTTCGAAATATGGAGCAAGAACGGCAGAGCCGCTGACCGCCTGCGGAAGGTCTGCCACCGTGGATGGGCAATTTAACGGAGGGGTATGACGTAGCCGACGCGCGTTGAGCCGGCTCGTCAGCTCCTTGCTGTGAGCCGCTCCCAATGCTCTGGCGAGCAAAGTCTTTCGGCATCAGCTTCCGGCGAAGTTCTGACACATCGCCGGGAGCCCGGTTTGCGTACGGAGGGTATTCGAGCATCACAAGGTTGTAACAAATCTCTTGACAAACGATTGTGCATTATCGCTCAATCAGATCAAATTTGTGGCTTTCGAGGCCTCTGGTGGGTTTCCCCTGCGAGAGCGTGGGGAAGGTCAGGCAATTGCAGCTTGAAATACCGTTGGGGGTGAGAAGGGGCGGCCGATGAACGTTCAAGACTTCTCCGCCACGCGCCTCGCGCGTGCGGCATCGACTCTGAGTTTCCTTGCCGGTCAGGCCTCCGAAGTCGACCGGTTGCGCGCCTTCTGGCGCCGCGTGGAGCGTTTCTGTCCAGGCGCTCAGGTGCGCCTCTCCAGCACACCCGGCAGCGGTCGGCGCGTGGTCGTGGTCTCCGGTTGGGCGTGCGAGCTGCGAATCTTGTCCGACGGGCGCCGACAGATCTTCGGCTTCATGCTGCCAGGCGAGGTGATTGACGGGCGGTGCACCACCAGCATTGGATCGCGCGGTGTGATCGCCCTGTCCCGCCTCGAGGTGATCGACGCGGATGCGACTCTGGCCGGAGAGCCGGCCCTGCGCCAACTGTTCTCCCAGGCCGTAGCCGAAGCGGCCCTGGAGCGTGAAGACCGGCTTTACGATCATATCCTGCGCATGGGCCGTCTCTCGGCGCGCGAGCGCGTGGTCCACCTGCTCCTCGATCTGCGCGACAGGATGGACCGGGTGGGGCTCGTGAAAGGGAACAGCTTCCGCGTCCCCCTGACCCATGAGGTGCTTGCCGACGCGCTTGGCCTGAGCGTCGTGCACATCAACCGCACGATGAAGCAGCCGCGCCAGGAGGGATCGGTATTGTTCAAGTCAGGCTCGGTGACCTTGCTGGACCCCGAGCGCCTCGCGATCATGTCCCAGTACTACCCGCCGGGAACCTTCATGGATGAGCTTTCGCCAAAGCCTGCGCCTACTGAACCAGCGCCGGCGTACGCCGACCGCTGCGCCATGGCGTGACAGCCAAGACTCCGAAGAGAATTTGACGATTGCCCGCTGCGGGGAGGGCTGATCTCAATCGAACGCCGCCCAACCTGAGGCGACGGCGTAATCTCTAGCTTCGCGTGGGCGCGGTCAGGCTCCACGCGGCCCCGGCGCGATCCAGGCCCGGCGGGAAGGTCAAGCTGAGGCGAAAGGTTGGGAGAAGCCGCGAGGGAGGCCGTCATCCCCTACGACCAGCGCCAACAACCCGTTCGAGGGATCGGCCATTCCATCCACGGGACCGCGGATCTCGATCAGATCGCCGGGGTCGAGCACGCCACAGGAGGCGCTCGCTCGCCCCCTCAGGCCGAGGATGAGGTCGACGTGGCTCGGCAGCACGATGTTCGCGCCGGGGGCTGCTCGCAGCAGGCACACGGCCTCGCCAAGCCCGCTGACTCCGCGCAGGCAACAGACCGAGACGCCACGCGACACAGTTCCCCAGCGGGTGCGCGGAATATCGCGGAGCAAAGGCGGCAGGCGCGCGTTCAGCGGCCTCAGCCCCTCGGAGTCAGGTCGCCACAGCGTCTCGGGGGCTGCGGGCGGCTCTCGGACCGATAGGGCGCAGGACTCGCAGCCGGTCGCATGCGCAGCGATGGCCAGCGCCGTTCCCGGAGCAACATCGCCTATCCTGTACTCCGCGCGAAGGCGCGCGCTCGGGTGATGCGACAGTGACATCGGCTGGCCCTGTTCAGATGACGCCCATCACTCCCGAGGATCTGAGCGCGAGGCACGAAGGCGAAGACTGACGACCGTCATATGCAGTTGCGGCCTAACGGAGGCGCTGGCGGGACGGCGCGTGGGCACTGGTTCCGCTGTACCTGCTTCAAGCTTGGCTCGGATAACGAGCTTACCGCCGGTCCGACAGCAGCGTGCCAAGCTTGACTTGACCGTATCTTCCGACGAGACACTCGTCAAACACACTCGCCTACAAATTGTAACGAATTGATAGGCGTTCTGATTGGCGTGATCCGTGGAACGGGGCCGCTCCGCGCCTCCCAGTCAAGTGCGTGGCGAACAATCTCGTCCAGGCTGTCGTGACGCGGACGCCATCCGAGTTCGTTGCGTAGCCGGCTGGAGTCGGCCACCACCGCGGCCGGGTCGCCTGGGCGCCTGGCCTGGACGCGGATGGGCAGGCTCCGCCCGGTGGCTCGCTCCACGGCCTCGGCCACCTGCCGGACCGAGAAGCCGCGGCCGTAGCCGCAGTTCAACGTCGCGCACGCCCCGCCAGACCTGAGGGCGTCGAGGGCGAGTCCATGGGCATCCACGAGGTCGGTGACGTGGATGTAGTCCCGCACGCCGGTGCCATCCGGTGTCGGGAAGTCGCAGCCATAGATGTCCAGGTGCGCAACCCGGCCGAGCGCGACTCGGCAGGCTCGCTTGATGAGGTGCGTGGCGCGCGGCGTCGACTGACCCGTGCGGCCGCCGGGGTCCGCGCCCGCCACGTTGAAGTAGCGCAGCACGGTGAAGCGCATGTCGCTCGCCTGGGCTACGTCCTGCAACATCCACTCTGTCATCAGCTTGGAACGGCCGTAAGGATTGATGGGCGCCGTGGTGCTGGACTCGTCGATGCAACGCCCCTCGCAAGCCCCATAGACAGCCGCGGTGGAGGAAAAGATGAAGTGTTTCACCCCGCCTGCGACACAGGCGTCCAAAAAGTCGAGCGATCCGGCCGTATTGTTCCGATAATAGGCGAGCGGGTCGTTCACCGAGTCCGGCACTACCGCGGAACCAGCAAAGTGGACGACAGCGTTCACATCGCCATCCGCGAGGATCCACTGCACGAGGTTCCTGTTATTGACGTCTCCGTGGAAGAAGCGAGCCTCGCGCGGCACGAGATCACGGATCCCGGTTGACAAATTGTCAAGTACGCAAACCTGTTCTCCACGGTCTAGAAGACCATAGGCCATGTGGCTGCCAATATAGCCGGCTCCGCCAGTCACGAGAATTGACATCTCTGACCTTCCTTTGTGCGATCTGACGCCACCGGAACGCGTAGGGCGACAGTGTCAGTCGAAGATTAGGAGGGCTGATCGGCCTCAACTCTCTCAAACGACAGGCCGGGCGCCCGGTGGGCGGCCGCTGCGGAGGCTCCCGCCGGGCTGAGCTTGGAAGACCATGGACGCGGGCGATAGATCGAGGCCGTCGCCGCGTCGCGGCGCTCATGGACCACCGAAAGCAGGCAGCTCGAGAGCGCCAGGATCACGAGAAATCCGTCGTAATAGGCCATTGAGAGGGCGGAGCCGCCCACCAGGATCGCCACGAGGGCTGTCTGCAAGGCCCGCGCCAGTTTCCTCGCCCAATCGAGCTCCGGTCGGGATCTCGCAAGCCAGAGAACCAGCACGGTGTTGAGCGCCGCGGAGCCCAGGGCCGCCAGGTAGAGCCCGAGCCCCACGAACCCGGTGTCCCCCAAAACCTCGAAGTAGATGCTGTGGGCGGCCTTGCCGAGGTCGAGGCTGCCCGGGGACTTGAAGAGCTTTACGACGTTGTCGCGTTCGATGGAGGCGAAGCCTCCGCCGACCAGGGGCCGGGCCACGGCGATGTTGACGCTGGTCCGCCACGCCGCCACGCGCCCTTCAAAGGACGCGTCCTCGTTGTAGCGGCCGATCGTGGACATCCGCTCGAGCCAGCTCGCGGGCGCGAGCGCAGGCAGGCCGGCGGCGAGCACCGCTCCGACCACCAGCAGGACCATGCCCGTGCGCGACCGCAGAGCGTGGAAGCCGGCCATGGCGATCAACGCCACCAGAGCGCCTCTGGAGTAGGTTCCAAGGGTAGCGACGATGACCAGAACTGTCGCCGCCAGCGCCAACATCCGGGTGGGCGCGCGCCGGCTGACGGCCCTCAGATATCCGATGAGGGGCAGAAGGACGACAAAGGCGAGCCCAAGTGCGTTGTTGTCCGCGATCATCGTGTCGGCCGGCCCGAACACTTTTTGCTGGCCAGCGGTGAAGACGACGAAACCTGCGCCTTTGATGGCGTAGAAGCCGACCGAGGCCACAAGGATCCAAAGAACCGCCTGGATCCGGGCTGGGGAGCGGGCGAGCGCCGCCACCGCGAACACGAGAGCCATGGTCTTCATGGTCCTGTTCCAGAGCGGAAGCGAAAACGACCTGTCGAGAGCCGCGTAGGTGCAGACGCAAGACCAAAGCGCGAATAGCACCAGAAAGACCACGAAGCCGTCCACCGGCAGGGCCTTCCGCTCGCGGGAGAGCATCCAGACAACAATGGTCAGTATTGCGACACAGAGGTTGAGCTCGAAGTTCCCGAGCAGACCGTAGACTTCCCGCTGCGGATTCATGAGGCTGATCCAGATCCAGGCGAGCACGCCGATGAAGGCGTTGCGCAGGAGCAACGGGAGCAGGACAAGCAAGCCTGCGAACAGAACGAGGTCGCGCACCCGGGCGCCTCCTGCACTCTCGTCGGCTGACGAAAATGCTTGGCGTCCCGCCTTCCCTCTGCGGCAAATGATAGGCGGACCGTTGGTCCGGGCAGGGCGCTGGATCGGCCACGCGGAAGGGCGGAAGGGCCTCATGCGGCCGCGACACCGTCTCCGGCCCAGACGAAGGCGAGGCCAGCCTGTCATTTGCGCAGGCGCCGACGGCCCTCCGAGATAACCCCTCGCCAAGGAGTACCCCGGAAGGAGGCGTGAGTGTCGGGCTTGCTGTTCCTGCTCGAGGTTGCGGCCGTCGTGCTGATCGCGCTTTGGGTGTGGGGCGTCGAGCGCCCCGGCGAAGAATGGCGGGTGCGGATCTTTGATATGCGCGACCAGGGCGCCGCGGAGGCGGACGCCTCCGCGCGATCCGCGCCACGGTGGAGGAGTCTGAAGCCGGGGGCGGAGACGCCGCTCCCGGAGGGGCGACCGCCCACCAGCTTCAGGAGGGCTCCGGTGACTCCGTCGTCGACACGACCGAGGTGGCGGCGCAGCATCTAGCCGCCTTTGCTTGCCAGGCCATGGCCGCGATCTTTCGTGCGGCGCCGGTCCAGGTGAAGGGGGTTTCCTCGAGGCGCTTGCGCGCTGCGGCGCCGAGCCGCCGGCGAAGTTCGGGATCTGCGGCGAGCCTGTTCAGCGCCTCCGCTAGGCGGGCGGCGTCGCCGGGGGGAAACAGCAGGGCGTCCGCACCGTCGACGAACACCTCCCTGATATTCGGCTGGTCGGGCGCGACGATGGGCAGGGCGAGCGCCATGTACTCGAACAGCTTCAGCGGAGAGGCGTAGGGCGTCGCCGCGGTCTGCAGCGCTACGTCGAAGGCTGACACATAAGCGCTGACCTCCTCGTGGGGGACCCGGCCGACCAGATGCAGGCGGTCGGCGACGCCAGCGGCCTCGGCGCGGCGGGCGAGGCTCTTGCAGCCCGGGCCGTCGCCCACCACTACGAGGTGGGCCGTCCGCGGCAGGTGCGGGAGGGCTTCGACGGCCATCGCCACGTCGTGCCAGGGCCGCACGAATCCTACAAAGCCAAGCATGAGGTCCTGGGGATCCAGACCGAGGCGCGTACGCACCTGGAGCGCGGCGCCGGGGGAGGGACGGCGTGTGGGGTCCGCCGCGTTTGGCGCGACCTCGGTGGGTTTGGCGCCGCGCTTCAGTCGCACTTCCTCGGCCAGCGCCCTCGTCACCGGGAGAGCAACATCGGCTCCGCGCCAGAGCGCTGCCTCGCACAGGCGTCCCAGTACTTTCAGGCTTAGGCGCCCGGTGGCGCAGCGCTCCTTCACGAGCGGGGCGTTGATCTCCAGCAGCATCGGCAGACCCGCTCGGCGCGCCGCCAGGAGTCCTGCCAACAGGAAAAGGTTGTAGCGCTCGTAGATGACGTCGGGCTCGAATGCGCGGACCGCTTGCCGCACCCGCAGATAGGCCGGAAGATTGTAAGCGAGCTCGAGGAGCTCATAGAGCGCCCCAGGCAGGGCGGCGCGGGCGAGCTCTGCCAGGCGCTCGAAGCGGCTTCGCTGTCCCGCCGTACGGGCCGCGCCGTCCCCGTCGGGCCCCACGACCCACACTTCGTGGCCCTCGGCGCGAAGAGCTTGAACCACCTCGTTGATGTGGACGCGCATGCCGTCGGAGGCCGCCACGCGGTGATGGTAGAGGATGCGCAAGGGACGATGCCCCGGAGTCAAGAGCGGAGTTCCAGGTTTGGGTCCGGCGGTCCGGCGCCCGGTCGCTGCCGGGCCGCGGCGCCGCGAGGCTCGGAGGCGTCGCCCTCTCGGGCGCGATCGTTTGACGATCGTCCCGTCGCCGCCGCCCTTCCAGTGAGCCTCGCAAGGAAGGACAGGAGATGGTCCAGCGCGCGCCCGGGAAGGGTCGCGCGCCGCACCCGGTCCCACGTGTAGTCGAGGCCCGCCAGGTCGAGCAGGTGATTGAGCGCGAACTCGGGCGCCTTGGCCCAGCGCAAGTCCGGGGACCGGGTCGCCGCCCACGGCGTCTGGCGCAGGTAGCGCCAGTAGAGCGACTTGGCTGGGGTGGCCATGACGAAAAGCCAGGGCTTTCGCGCGGAGGTGTAGTGCAGGATGGCTGGCGCGCGCACCGCACGCGCTATGGCCGCAGCTTCGGGAAGCCTGCGCCTTGCACGACGCCGGAGCATCTTGGCCTGCAGGTTCCACCGATAGTCCAGGGGCAGGATCTGACCGGCGAGCACTGCGTTCAGCGCGTCCTGGTCGTGAAACAGCAACCTCTCGCCTGCCTCCTCGACGTAGGCGCAGAGCCGTCCGCTGAGGTCGTGCTCGCGCCACAGGTCGAGGTTCATGAGCAGGACGCCCGAGTTGACGTAGGGGACGTCGAGACCGATGCCGAGGGCCTGGCGACGGCTCTGGCCATAGGGGTCGGGCGAGGCCGCCACGGCGAAGCCCGTAAGGTCGATCTCCCACAGAGGGCGCAAGTTGCCCAGCACCAGGAGGTCGGCGTCAAGGTAGAGCGCCTTGCCGATCGTCGAGTCGAGGAAGCGCGGCGCGAACAGACGGATATAAGCCTCCTGGGTGATGTGGAAGGAGGTGTGCCAGCGCGTTGCGCCCCAGTCGAAGCGATGCAGCTTAAGTTTTGCGCCGCGCCCCTCCACCCATCGTGCGAGCCTCGCCTCCTGCGCCAGGTCAGGAAGGCTCGTCGCGAGATGGATCTCGAGTTGCTCGTCTTGGTTGCTCGCCAGCAGGGACGCGATCGCCGCAGCGAGGTGGGTGAAGTAGGAGGGACCGCAGCAGAAGAGAATGCGGATGGGGTCCCTCCGCCTTGCCTCGTCCGATGGCGCGCCCATCAACCGCTGCTCAGATCGCCGGCGCGCTGGCGCGCAGGGCGTGGCCCAGCAGATAGCGTCCTGCGCCACACAGTTCGCGCCAGAACTTCTGAAACGCGTGCGACGACGGGCGCCAGAATACCTGCGTATTCCAGTACCAATGCTTCAGAATCATGCACCGATGTTGCGGATATTCAACGATAAGCTTCGCGAGGTGTGCGCCTCTGGCAAAGTCGTAGCTCCACGTGATCATCTTGGCGCCGTCGCCACGCCGGCGATGGTGGTGGCGGGTGACGGGCTCCGGGAAAAAACCGCCGGCCCAGCCGCCGAAAGAGGCGCGTGCGACAAGATCGCAGTCCTCCGCGCCCTTGAGTGGCGCTCCTGCGCCGAAGGCGGGGTCGAACAGACCTACGCTGTCCAACACTTCGCGCCGGAACGCCATGCAGGAGCCCTGTATCTCGCCCGTGGTGATGAAGCTGCCGGCCGGGAATATTATTGGGTCCGTGCGGTTCGTGACGCAGACCGGATCGTCCTCGGGATCGAAGAGCAGCGTTTGGCCTCCGATGAAGCCGACCTCCTGGGTCCGGAAGATCTCGACCAGGGCGTCGATCATTTCCGGATGCGCGTAACAGTCGTCGTCGGTGAAGCAGAGAATGCGCCCGCGCGCGGCGGTTATGCCGGCGTTGCGGCCATGCGAGGCGCCCGCCCGGGGTTCTCGCAGCACCTGCACCTGGAACCTGCAGCGTTCGGCGAAGTCTTGCAGAAGCGCCCAGGTGTCGTCCGTCGAGTCGTTGTCGACGAGGATGATCTCGAACGGGTGGTGGACCGCCAGTCCCTCAAGGCTGTCCAGGAACGGCGTCAGGAACCCGGCCCTGTTGCGCGTGCTGACGATCAGGGAGGCGACAATCGCCTCGTCGACCTGGCGGGCGCGTAGCGCGAGTCCGTCGCCAGAGCCGCGGAGAGGGCTTTGCTCTGCGCTCGGAACATGAGGCCGCATAGGATTCCCGTGTCCGCCGGCGCGCGGGCTGCTGAAGTCGATGGGTCGGTTTTTCCGCTCTAGCCGGGCCGCGGCGCGGGCTCCTGCTCATTTGAGGACCGGCTTGCTACCTGCGCGTGCGCGCCCGTCAGCCGCCGCTCAGACCGTCGGCGCGCTGGCGCGCAGGGCGTGGCCCAGGAGATAGCGCGCTGCGCCCTGCAGCTCGCGCCAAAACTTGAGCAGATGGCGGCGAGTGGGCCGGCTGAGCACCGGGGTGTCCCAGTACCAGGCCTGCAACAGCCGCCTGCGGAAGCGCGGATGTTCGAGCAGCAACTTCGCAAAGAAGGCGCCCCGGGAATAGTCATAGCTCGAGGTGACCCGCGCCGCGCCCTCCCGCCGGCGACGATGGTGGTGGCGGATCACCGCCTCGGGGAAGAAGCCCCCATTCCATCCGGCGAAGCAGGCCCTGGCCACCATCTCAGAATCCTCCGCTGCCTTGAGCGGACCGCCGGCGCCGAAGGCGGTGTCGAACAGGCCCACCTGCTGGAAGACCTCCCGTCGGAACGCCATGCACGCGCCCTGGACCTCTCCCGTCGCGATGAACGCCCCCGCCGGGAAGACCGCCCGCTCGGTGCGAGTCGTGATCGAAACCGGCGCGTCGTCAGGGTCGTGCAAGAGGATCCGCCCGCCCATGAAGCCGACATCGCTTTCGGCGAACACCCTTGCCACGACGTCGATGAAGTCGGGCTGCGGGTAACAGTCGTCGTCGGTGAAGGCGAGGATCGCCGCGGAAGCGGCCCGCACCCCTGCGTTGCGCGCGAAGGAGAGACCGGGCTGCGGCTCCTGCAGGATCTTGACGTCCAGATGGGCGCGGCTTGCGAAGGCCTGCAGGATGGACCAGGTGCCGTCCTTCGAGCCGTTGTCCACGATCACCAGCTGCCATCGGCAGCCGCTGCGGATCGCCTCGAGGCTCTCGAGGCAAGGCGGCAGGAAGTCGGCCCTGTCGCGGGTGGACATGATCAGGGACACCTTGGGTGCGTGCGGGTCAGGCGACGGGCCGGCGGCGGACGGCCCGTTTGCGCCGGCGGTGGCGGCCTTCTGGCCCAGGCCCGCGCTGCGAATCAGGCGCTTGGCCGAGAGCCTTGCGAAGGCGCGGCTCAACACGATGGTAGGGAAGATGTCGCGCGCGGCCGAGATCGCCGCTCCGTAAGGTCGCCCCCTGTCGAAGGCCCGCTCCGCTTCGGTTAGCGCCTCCTCCGCGAGACGGCGGCAGGCCATGGCCGCGAACCGGCGAGACTGCGGGATCCGCTGACGCTCGCTCGAAAGTCCCGAGACGAGCGCGGCGTGTCGCTGGCGAAGATCGGCGATCCGTCCAAAGCCGTCGCGCATGTTCTCACCGTGAAGTCGGACATAGGCCTGGGTGGCATGGATGAGGCCCACGTCTCCATACGCCGCGCACCGCAGCCACATCTCGAGATCGCCGGCGTGAGGGAACTCAGGCCGGTAGAGGCCGACCGCCTTCTGCACCGAGGCGCGCACCACCGCGGTGGCCGACTCCACCGGGTTCCACGGACGCTCGCAGATGTGGCGTATGAACGCCTGCCCGCCCAGGACGGCGGTGGGCCCGCAGGTCCCGTCCGGCGCGAACGCTTGGCGCTCGGCGCCTTGGAGACGGATCGCGCGTCCGTAGACGAAAGCCACGCTCGACTGAGCCTCCATCAGGGCAACGGCGCGCTCGACCGCCCCGGGCGCGACCATGTCATCGGCCGAGAGCAGGAGCACGTAATCGCCGCTCGCCCAGGCGAGTCCCTCGTTGAAGGTGGCGATGTGACCGTGGTTGGTCGCATGGACGACGACGCTGACCCGCGGGTCCTGGGCGGCGAGGTTCTGGGCGATCACGCACGAGCCGTCGCTCGAGGCGTCGTCGATGATCAGGACCCGCACCGCCACGGCGGTCTCCCGCAGCGCGCTGCGCACGCACTCCGTCAGGTAGCGCCCGTAGTTGTAGCAGGGAACGATGACGTCCAGCCTGGGCGGGCTCATAGCTCCGCTCCCCGGGACTGGATCTTCGGGCGGGCGAGATGAACGACCTCGTTGGTCGCCCAGGTCCCCGGCTCGTGGAACACGCCGAAGTGAGTGTCGAGCAGGGGGTCGCGGACATGGAAGCTGCCGCCGGACTGGGCGCACAGCAGCTTCTGAAATCCCGCCTCGCGCACCAGGATCTCGATCCGGTAGACGTCGGCGACGAGGGCGAGCGGCGGGGTGCCGAGCTCCAGCCGGTTCACTCCGGGTTCGAGATCTAGGCTGAGGCCGTCGAGCTCGGTGCTGTAACAGCAGCAGGCGACCTCATCGGAGCGAATGAAGACGACGACGAAGTTGGCGCCCCGGATCGGCGCCTTTGCCTCGTAGTCGAAGCGCAGCCGCAGCCGCTCGCCATGATCGAAAACGCTGCGGGGACAGCGGGTCTGGTCGGCGATCTCGACATCGAGGATCCGCACCGACGGATCGACCAGCTCCGGGGCGGCCCACCCCGCCGCCTCCAGCTGGCCATCAGCCTCGTAGAGCTCAATTCCGGCATTGGTTGGACCGTCGAAGACGATTCGTCCCTTCTTCAGGTAAAGCACGCGCTCGCACATCGTCTTGATGCTGAACATGTTGTGGGAGACGAAGAGGATCGTCGCATGGCGGTTCTGCAGGTCCTTAGCGAAGGCCATGCACTTGCGTTGGAATGGCAGATCGCCGACGGAGAGCACCTCGTCCAGCAGCAGGACGTCGGGATCGAGGTGCGCCGCCACCGAGAACGCGAGGCGCACATACATCCCGCTGGAATATCGCTTCACTGGAGTGTCGACGAACTCTTCGACGCCGGCGAAGGCGACGATCTCGTCGAGTTTTCGCGCCACCTCGGCCCATCGCATCCCGAGGATGGAGCCGTAGAGGAAGATGTTCTCACGGCCGGTGAGCTCGCCATGGAAGCCGGTGCCCACCTCCAGGAGGGAGCCCAGCCGGCCGTTGATTGTGGCTCGCCCCGTTGTCGGTGCGGTGACCCGCGACAGGAGCTTCAGGAGCGTGCTCTTGCCGGCTCCATTGAGGCCCAGCACACCGACGTTCTCGCCATGCCGGATCTGAAATGAGGCGTCCTGCAGGGCCCAGAACCTGGAACGCGCCGCACGCGGCTCGGCTCGGCCGAGCTTCGCAAGCGCGGCGCTCAGACCATCGCGCAGGGTGTCGCCGCGAGCGCCGCCGGCCGCCTTGACGTACGCCTTGCCGAGCCCCTCGGCGCAGATGGCGAGGTCGCCCCGACCCTCAGATGACGTCGGCAAAGGAGCGCTCCATCTTCCGGAAGAAGACGACGCCGCCGACGAGCAGGACGGCGATCACAGCCCCGCTGACGCCCATGGCCTGCAGATCGGGACGGCCGGATCCCAGGAGCGCCCAACGGAAGCCCGAGATGACGCCCACCATCGGATTGAGGTCGTACAGCGCCCGCCAGCGTTGGGGGACCAGACTTTCGGGGTATGCGACCGGAGAGGCGTAGAGCCAGACCTGGATCAGGAAGGGGAGGGCGTGGCCGACGTCACGGTAGCGGACGCTGATCGGCGCGAGCCAGAGGGCGAGGGAGAGCGCGAGCAGCATCGCCACCAGGAGGAACAGCGGCAGCAGAATGACCCCGGGCCCCGGCGCAAGATGAAACCAGGCAAGCAGGGCCAGGAGCACACAGAAGCCGGCGGCGAATTCGGCCAGCGGCGCGATCACCAGCGCCAGCGGCGTCAGCAGCCGAGGGAAATAGATCTTCCGGATCAGTTCGGCGTCGCCGATCAGCCCCGTGGAGCTCCGGCGCAGGGCCTCTGCGAAGTAGGTCCAGGGCAGCACGGCGGCGAACGCGAAGACCACATACGGGACGCCGGCTGAGGGCATCTTGGCGAAGTAGCCGAAGATGACGGCGAAAATCGCCACCGCCACGACCGGCTGGACGAGGGCCCACAGCGCGCCGATCGCAGCTTGTTTGTAGCGGACCTTCAATTCCCGCATGACAAGGACGTAGAGCAGCTCCCGGTATCGCCAGACCTCCGGCAGGTCGAGGCTCCAGAGCCCGGCTGGCGGTTGGATCACCACCGTGCCAGCGCGGTTCTCGCGTCGGAACGCTTCGTAACGCAACGTCATCGGGCGAGCTCCCGCGCAGGCCCCCCCGCTCGGAGGTGCGACCGGCGCTCGTTGGAGCGCCCCGCCGGACCTGAGCGGCGACAGCCGTCGAGCGCCGCCTGAAGAGCGAACGCCACGTCGTCCTGCATCGCCTCTGTCATCTGCGGGAATAGGG
This sequence comes from Caulobacteraceae bacterium, assembly GCA_036276055.1. Lineage (GTDB taxonomy): Bacteria > Pseudomonadota > Alphaproteobacteria > Caulobacterales > Caulobacteraceae > Acaudatibacter. The sequence goes on along the minus strand of DATBEN010000160.1, from coordinate 27,947 downwards.
GAAGCAGGATGCACTCACGATGGGCTGCCTCCGATCGCGGGAGCGACGCGATCCTCAGTCCCGCGTAGGCGGGTTCGAGATGGGCGCACATGATCCCGCGGCGGGTGGCGACCCCACTGTCCAGCATGGCCTGCATCACCGGGATCTGCGGCGCGCCCCGAGGCAATCGCACGCAGTAGCTTTGCCAGTTCGACCGGGCCCAGTCCGGCTCCGCGGGAAGCGCCAGCCCGTCCATGGCGGCGAGCTTTCGGCGATAGCTCTCCGCAAGTTCGCGCCGGCGCGCGACGATCTCCGGCAGGGCGGCGAGCTGGACGCGTCCGACGGCCGCCTGCAGATCGCTCATCCGGTAGTTGAACCCTGAGACGGGATAAGATTCGAGCGTCACCTCGCGCGCCTTGTGCCTCACCGTGTCCGGTACGCTCATCCCGTGCTGGCGAAGCAGGCGGAAGATTGCGTCCAGATGAGGGTCGCGCGTGGTCAGCATTCCGCCCTCGCCCGTGGTGATCACCTTGCGCGGATGGAAGGAGAAACAGGCGATGTCGGCGTGCGGAGAGCCGACGGCCGCCCATTGGTCGTCCAGGCAGATCTGCGAGCCCGCCGCGCAGGCGGCGTCCTCGATCACCCGGAGGCCGTGGGTGCGCGCGATCGGCAGGATCGCGCCGAGGTCACATGGCATCCCGATCTGATGCACCACCAGGATCGCTCGTGTCCGCGGGGTGATCGCCAGCGACACCGCATCCGGATCGAGGTTGAATCCCGTGAGCTCGATGTCGGCGAACACGGGCGTCGCGCTAGTCTGTCGGATCACATTGGCGGTAGCGATGAAGCTGTGGCTGGCCGTGATCACCTCGTCGCCAGGGCCGATCCCCAGGGCGACGAGGGCGAGGTGGAGGGCGGCCGTGCAGTTGGAGACGGCGCAGGCGTGCGGCGCGCCGACCGCCTGCGCGAACTCCGCCTCGAACGCAGCGACCTCCGGGCCTTGGCTGAGCCAGCCAGAGCGGACGACCCGGGCGGCGGCTCCGGCTTCGGCCTCGCCGAGTTTGGGCAGGGTGATCGGGATCATGCCGCGCGTTCCGGAACGGACGCAGGCGCCCCGCGACGTTCCGAGCGCCACCAGGCCACGAGCTGGGCGAGGCCCTTGTCGAGCGGAATGGTGGGCTCGTATCCGATGAGCTCCCGCGCAAGCGTCAGGTCGGCCAGCCGCTTGGGAACCGGATTGACGGCCCTCGGCGGTTCGTGGATCGGGACGAGATCCTCGCGGCCCATCGCCTCGGCCAGTCGCCGGGCCAGCTCCGCCAGGCTCGTCTCGGTACCGCTGCCCACATTGAGCGCCACATCGGTGGCCGGCGAGACCGCCGCGAGGAGGTTCGCGCGCGCGATGTCATCCACATGCACCATGTCCATGGTCTCCGAGCCGTCTCCGAAGACCACCGGAGCAAGTCCCGCCTCCGCCCGCTCCATCCAGCGGATCAGCACCTCGGTATAGCGGCCGTGGATGTCCATGCGCGGGCCGTAGGCGTTGAAGTAGCGCAGGGCCACGTAGTCGAGACCGTACATCTCTTTGAACGCCCGCAGCAGTTGCTCGCCGAAGGTCTTGGCGGCGCCATACAGAGTGCGGTTGGCGTACGGCGGATGCGCCTCGCCGGTAGGGAAGGAGGAGGCCATCCCGTAGACCGAGGCGGACGAAGCCATGATCACCTTGCCTACGCCGGCGGCCACGCAGAGATCGAGGAGATCGTAAGTCGCGTCGACCATCACCTGCATGGCGCGCCGGGGTTCGGCCGCACACTGCGTGATCCGCAGAGCCGCCAGATGGAAGACCAGGTCCACGCCCTCCAACTGCGTCCGAACGAGCTCGCTGTTGCAGATATCTCCATCGATCAGGCGCACGCGCCCCGTCGAGAGAGCGGAGGAGAGGTTCTCCGGTCGGCCCCGGACCATGTCGTCGATCACGATGACCTCTTCGGCGCCGTGGACGATCAGCTCTTCCACCGTACAGCTGCCGACGAAGCCGGCGCCGCCAGTCACCAGGATCCTGGCGCCCTCGATGGGAGTGAGCGATGGGATCACGTGGGGGCTCCCTCGTTGGCCGCAGTCTGGATCCGCGTGGAGATGACCCGGGCAGGCGCTCCGGCGGCCTTGGCGTACGCCGGCACGTCGTGGGTCACGACAGCGCCGGCCCCCACGATCGCGCCTTTGCCGACAGTGACCCCAGGCAGGATCACGGCGTTCACGCCGATGTCGGCCTCGTCCTCTATGGTGGTCGGGGAGATCAGGAGGTCTGTGGCGATGATCGGGACGCTGATCGGCACTCCCGTGTGTGTCGATCCGAGCAGACGCGCCCCTGGCCCCCAGCCCACGTGGTCGCCCAGTACGGCGTCGCGCACGTCGAGGAAGGCCTGGGCGCCTATCCAGACCTTGTTCCCGATCACGCAGTGTCCGTCGTGACGGCCCTGGACCACGGCCTGTTCGCCGATCGTGACCCCGTCGCCGATCTCGAAAGTCTCGACGTGCCGCAGCCCGACGCCCGGAGCGATCCGCAGGCCCTCACCGCACCGGCGCGCCAGCGCACGGACACAGGTCCGCCGCATGAGAGCGTCGATGTAGTCGTCGCCGTGGTTGAAGCGTCGGAACAGCGACATGATCTCGGCCGGCGTGGAGCGCCGCGCGAGATCCCTCGCGAACTCCGCCTCGAAGGCCGGATCCGACTCCACGGCCAGGCGACCGTGCACGGCCTTCACGAGTCGCGGACGCCGCACTACGCCGCCTCCCCGGTAACGACAGGCGGGCAGTGGATCGCCTCCGCGAGGCGCTCGCACACCGCGTCGACCTCATCGTCCGCGATCCCGGGGAACATCGGCAGCGACAGGGTCTCGTCGCAAAAGGTCTCCGCGACCGGGAAGTCGCCCAGCCGGTAGCCCAGGTCCGCGAACGCCGGCTGCAGGTGGACGGGAATGGGGTAGTGCGCGTTGGTGGCGACGTTGCCCGCCAGCCGCCCGCGCACCGCATCCCTGTCGGCCACCCTCACGCCGTAGACGTGGTAGACGTGGCGCCCGTCCCCGGCGGACTCGGGGTGAGCGACGCCAAGGCCGGCGAGGAGCCGGTCGTAGCGCGCCGCGGCGGCCCGGCGAGCCTGGTTCCAGCGTTCGAGGTGCGGAAGTTTCACCGACAGGAACGCCGCCTGCAGCTCATCCATCCGATAGTTGAACCCCTTCTCGGCGTGCAGGTATTTGCGCGACTGTCCCCAGTCCCGCAGCCGCCGGAGACGTTCGGCGAAATCGCTGCGCCGGGTGACCACGGCGCCTCCTTCGCCGCACGCGCCGAGGTTCTTGCCAGGATAGAAGCTGAAGCAGCCGAGGTCGCCGTGCGCCCCGGCTCGCACTCCGTCTGCGCGCGCGCCCAGGGCCTGCGCCGCATCCTCGATCACGGCCACGCCGTGGGCCTCTGCGATGTCCGTGATGGCCTTCATGTCCGCCATTCGGCCGTGCAGGTGCACCGGCAGGATCGCGCGCGTCCGTGGGCTCATCGCGGCCTCGATGCGGGCAGGATCGAGGGTCCAGGCGAGCGGATCGATATCGACAAGGCGCGGGACCGCGCCGATGTACTGGATCGCGGCGATGGTCGCCACGAAGGTGGCCGGACAGGTGATCACCTCGTCCCCCGGCCCGACACCCGCCGCCAGCAGGGCCAGGTGGAGCGCCGAGGTGCCTGAGTTCACCGCCACCGCATGCGGGCTCCCGCAGAACTCCGCGAGCGAAGCCTCGAAGGCTTCCGTTTCCGGGCCGAGCGTGAACTGCGCCCGGCCGATGACGCGCTCGGCGGCCCGCATCAACTGCGGCCCCAGTTCCGCGTGCTGCCACTTCAGGTCCAGGAAGGGGATCATGAAGCCCTCCGGACCGGGCCGAGCGCGATGGGATGGCCGCGGAGCGCAATGGATCGGCTCGCCGCCTCCAGCATCTCGACCACCTGAAGGCCGAGGCGGCCGTCCGTGATCGGCGCGGCCCCGGTGGCGATGCACTCTGCGAAATGCTTGAACTCCGCCATGAGCGGCTCGGCCGTGCTGATCCGCGGCGCCCACATGTCGCCGATCCGATAGCTGACGAGGAGGTCGTAGAGCTCCTCGCGACCGCCGGCGATGTTCACGCCGCGGTCGTAGACCTTGATCTTCTCGCTTGGCTCGAGATCGTCCCAGACGATCATCTTCCGGCTCCCGCCAACCAGCACCTTGCGCACCTTCACGGGCGCGAGCCAGTTGACGTTGAGGTGGGCCACCGCCCCGTTCGCGAGATAGAGCGTCACTTGCCCCATGCTCTCGGGCGCCCCGGCGATATGGCCCGTCGCGTTGGCCGAAATCATGGTGGGAGGGCTGTCCAGCACGTGCTGCACGATCGAGAGGTCGTGGACCGCCAGGTCCCAGAGGACATTCACGTCCGACTGGAACAGGCCAAGGTTCACGCGCGTGGAGTCGTAATAGAAGATCTCGCCCAATTCGTCTGCCGCGATGATCTCCCGCATCTTCTTCACAGCGCCCGAGTAGATGAAGGTGTGATCGACAAGAAGTGTCAGCCCGCGGCGATGGGCGGCCTCGATGAGCCGGCGCGCCTGAACGGAGGTCTCCGTCATCGGTTTCTCGACCAGCACGTGTCTGCCCGACTCCAGGGCCGCCAGGCTGATCTCGAAATGGGTCCGCACGGGCGTCGCGACCGCCACGGCGTTCACGTCGGAGCGGACGAGGGCTTCGCGCCAGTCCGACAGCAGGGGCGTCGAGCCGAAGCGGCTCCGCGCCCGCTCGAGGGCTGCCGCCGAGGGATCGGCGATGGCCGCCAGATGACAGCCAGGCGTCTCGGCGATGCAGCGGGCGAGGTTGGGTCCCCAATAGCCGTACCCGATGACGGCGACCCCGATCATCTTCACGCTCCTGGCGTTGTTAAGTTGGTTTCCGCGACGGCGGACTGACTGCGCGCCTCGCCGCGGACCCGCGCCGGGACGCCGGCGACAATCGCGTGCGGCGCGACGTTCGAGGTCACCACGGCGCCGGCGCCTACAAGCGCGCCCGGCCCGATGGTGAGCCCCGCCAGGATCGTGGCGTTGGAGCCGATGGAGGCGCCGCGCATGACCCGGGTGGGCGTGAGCTTCCAGTCGCGGGGGCCCTGGACCTGCCCCCGCTCGTTCACGGCGCGGGGGTAGAGATCGTTGGTGAACATCACCCCGTGACCGATGAACACCTCGTCTTCGATCTCCACGCCTTCGCAGACGAAGCTATGCGAGGAGATCTTGCAGCGCCGCCCGATGACGGCGTTCGCCTGCACCTCTACGAAAGCCCCGATGCGGGTGTCGTCGCCAATCTGGCAGCCGTAGAGATTGACCAGTTGAGGGTGAGGGATGGTCACATGGCGTCCGAGCCGGACGTTCGAGGCGACTGGCATCGTGACTCCCCGCGCAACCTTGGGCGCTCGGCCGCCCGTTTGACCAAGCCTCCGCCTTCGGGCCCGCGCCAACCATGTCGTTTGATGCAGTTGGTGTTCGTCCGCCGAGCGGGCGCACGGGCCAGGCAGGCCTTGGCGTCGTAGAATGATAGCGCAGGTGCGAGGCGGCCTTGCTTCTGTGAGGTTCCATCGAACGACACGCGGAGCGAGGCGGATCGTGAAAGTGTTCGCAGCAGATGATGCGCCGCACAGGTCGTCGTCGCTCACGCGGCGACTTGTGAGCGAGTCCGAAGGCGCTCCAAGCGCCATCGAAGGGTCAGCCGCGCCCCGGGTCTCCGTGATCGTCCCGGCGTACGGAGTGGCGGGCTTCCTGGCCGAGGCGCTTTCCTCGCTTTGGGCCCAATCGTTCGTGGACTGGGAGGTCGTGGTCGTCGACGACGGCGACAGGATTGGAGTCGCAGCCGCCTTCGCGCCGTTCGGCAGCGACGCCCGCATGCGCCTTCTGCAGACCGATAACGCGGGCGTCTCGACCGCGCGAAACCGCGCGGTGGCGGCCGCCCGCGCGGACGTGATCGCCTTCCTCGACGGTGACGACCTCTACGAGCGCGACTACCTGGCGCGCATGCTGCAGGCTCTGCAGGATGATCCGGCGCTCGGCTTCGTCACCTGCGACGCCCAACTTTTCGGCGCGGGCGTGCGCCGCGCGCGCCTGTACTCGGAGGCCCACCCGATCCAAGGGCCGCTCACCCTGGAGCGGGTGCTCACCCGACAGGTGAACGTCTTCACCGCCGCTGTGGTGCGCCGCTCCGCATTCCAGTCGGTTGGAGGGTTCGATGCCCACCTGCGCGCCGCGGAGGATCTGGACCTTTGGATCAGGCTGCTCGCCCTGGGCTGGAGGGGCGCCGTCGTCCCGGCCCCGCTCGTGCGCTATCGCCGCCGGGAGGGATCGCTGTCGTCCAACGTGCGGGCACTGCTCGCTGGCTGCTGCGCTGTTTACGCCAAAGCCGCCGCCATGCTGGCGGGCCGCCCGGAGGCCGCGGCGGCGCAGACCGTTGGTCGCCACTACGCGCAGCGGCTGGCCTGGGCGGAAGGAGAAGCGCTGATCATCGAGGGCCGGGTGTCGGCCGGCCTGGCGCTCTTGCGGGACGCCGGCGTCCGGTCGCGGCGATGGCGCCTGGCGATCGCCATGATGCGGCGAGCGCCGTGGGTGGCTGCGCCGCTGCTCAGGCTGCGTCGGTGGCTGCCCGAGCCCTCGAGCGGCTGAGCTCGCAAGGGCGTTGCGTCGTGGACAGGGAAACCTCAGCGCACCCCGGCGGCAAGCTGCTCGAGGAGACGACGATGAGCGCAGATCATCGAGTCCGCACCGTAGACCTCCGCCGCGCGCGCGCCGGGTTGGCCGCGCCGACTGTCCGCCGAAGTTTGGGATCGTCCACCAATCGGGCGATGGCGGCGGTAAGTGCGAGGGTCGAATGGCCGACCACGAACGGGCGGTTCTCAGGCGAGAGCATGCGCCGCACATCGCCCACGTCGAACGATGCCACCGGCAGAGCCGCGTCCATGGCCTCAAACACCACCAGCGGCATCTGCTCGGTGTCGCTCGACAGGGCCAGCAGATCGCACTGCATCATGACTTCGCGGGCATCGCGACGCGCCCCGAGCAGGCGGACGCTGTCGTCAAGTTCAAGCGCCCGCGCCGCCGCGACGACCCGTGCGCGTTCCGGGCCGTCGCCGATGATCAGCAGCGTCGCGCGGTCTCGCAGGGGCGCGAAGGCGTGCAGCAGCCGGACAGGGTTCTTCTCTGGTCGGAGCGCCCCCGTCCAGGCGACCCTCACGCGCTGCGAAGGCAGATCAAGGCCAAGAGTGTCAAGCGCCGTGGACGGACGTTGTCGCGCGGGCACGCCGTTTGGCGCGTGGTGCAGCCTCCTGGGACTGACGCCCCAACTCTCAAGGGCGAGGTTGCGCAGGGTCTCCGATGGCGCCAGCACATGGCTCCGTCGCAACGCCAACCGCCGTCCCCATACGCGTCTCCGGAGCTGCCGTGTGGCTTCCTCTGGGCCGAAGCCGTCTTCCAGATGGAGGTGCGGGCGGCCAACGAAGGTGTTTGGCGAAAGCAAACTCTATGGCGCGCCAACTATAGGTGAGCAGCACATCCGGCCGGAGCTCGGCGAGGAGGCTTCCATAGGCGAGGAGCCGGCCCGGAAGAGGCCCGCGTGAAGGCGCCCTGAGATATGTGACCGCCGCGTCCGGGGGAACGATCTCGCTCGCCTCGTAGTCACCGCGAAGAGCCAGAATGCTGTGCGAGACGTCCGAGCCGAACCCAGCGGCGAGGCTGGCGAAACGCACCTGGGCGCCGCCGATATTGAAGCTCCGGAAGACGTGAAGCGGCCGCAGCCGCCGCCCCGAGGGCGTCGCGCCCGGTCGCTGTAGCGCAGCTGCGGGGCCGTCCGCCGCGCGGGTCTCGCGACAAAGCGGAGATGACCTGATCCACCTCGCTTTACCGCCCGCCATGGGCGAACAGTACGACCCGGACCGTCTGCAGCAGGATGACGAGGTCCAATACGAGGTCGCTTCGCTTCAGATAGTAGAGGTCGTAGGCAAGCTTGCGGCGCGCGTCCTCCACCGTGGCCCCGTAGGGATAGTTCACCTGCGCCCATCCGGTGATTCCCGGCGGCACTCTGTGCCTCAGATCGTAATAGGGGATCTGCTCCCTGAGCTGCTCGACGAAGAACGGCCGTTCCGGGCGCGGCCCGATGAAGCTCATCTCGCCCGCCAGGACATTGAGCACCTGGGGTATCTCGTCAATCCGCACCTTGCGGATGAATCGCCCTACCCGCGTGACCCGATCGTCGCGGCTGGCAGCCCAACGCGGCGTCCCGTCGCTCTCGGCGTCGACGCGCATGCTGCGGAACTTCCAGGCCTTGAAGATCGCGCCATTTAGTCCGACGCGCTCCTGGCGGTAGAAGACTGGTCCTGGGCTATCCAGGCCAATGGCCGCGGCCACGAGCAGGCAAAGCGGCGCGGCCAAGAGCAGGAAAGCCAGGCTGATCCCCAAGTCGATGACACGCTTCGCGCGCCGACGAGCCGGGCGCAGGATGAGCCCTTCGGAGAGCGCCAGCCACGCGCCCGCGCCGCGGGCGACCTCCACCACCCCACCCTCCCGCTCGCAGAAGTCGCGGGCGTCGATGACCTGAATGCCCCGCAGCTTGCATTCCAGCAGCTCGTCCACCGGCAGTGCGCCACGGTCCTCGCAGGCGACCACGATTTCGTCGCTCCTCAGGTTTTCGGCGAGCTCGCAAAGGCTGAGCGCGCGGGCGGACGCGCCCGTCAGAAGGACATTACCCATCCGTGTGGGCTGAAGGTCGGGGCCCCAGCTTTCAAGAGTCGTGAGATGTTCGAAGCGGTCGCGTCCTGCGCCACGGAGGAAATCTCTCACCTTCTCTGAGTCGGCTGCGCCACCGAGGATGAGAACCCTTCGCTTGTGCGAGGACCGGCCGAGCCACCAGCCAAGTATGAGACGCGCGCCGACCTGGACCGACATGACAACGGCCGCGGTCGCTCCGAGCAGCAGCGGGGAAGGCCCGAGCCGCCCCGCCGCGGCGAAACCGCTCAGGACCACGAACAGCAGCGCCGCGGCCGCAATGAACTCCCAGCTCACCACGAACCGCTTCAGATAAATCCCCAGGTCATACGCAGCATCGCTGTTATAGACCCCAAGGGAGATGGTGAGCAGGAGCAGCCCGAGCGCGACGGCTACCGCCTGGTAGGGTTCGAGAGCTACCCCGCGCGTGGCGAAAGCATGAGGGAAGCTGATCCACGCCAGGGGAAGAAAGAACAGAAGCACGTCGAGTCCAGCATAGGCTACAGCGCGTCGATTTACATGATGGCCGAAGAGTTTCACTGCATATCCCCATTTCTGGGTATTTACTGAGGGCGCCTCGACCGAAAGGCCTGGCACCCTGAACTCTTAAGTCATGGTGAAGTGCGACGACGCGCCCCTATCCAATGATCGCCGCGCGTGTATTTTTTTTGCTCGGCTTGCGGTCCAGCGCCGCGCGCGCCGTGCGAGGGAGGGCTGCTGGCCACCTTGGCCGCAGGATGGGTCAGGCGATTATCTTTCGATCACGCCTGTCCGGCATGCTCCGCGCGACTGTCGCGACCCGAAGCGGAGGCGGCCGAATGACGCGCGTGCTGGTGTTCTCCACCCTTTTCCCGAACGCGGCCCAGCCAAATCACGGCGTCTTCGTCGAAAACCGGCTGCGCGAAACCGTTGCGCTCGGGGGGCTATCCGCCACCGTGCTTGCGCCCGTACCCTTCTTTCCCATTACCCATCGCGCGTTCGGACGCTACGCCCTCTTCGCCCGGGTGCCGCGAGCAGAGGTCCGCCACGGGATCGAGGTGCTTCACCCGCGCTATCCGGCGCTGCCCATGCTCGGTTCGTGGCTGGCGCCCACGGCGCTGTTCCGCGCAGGACTGGACGCGGTCCGCCGTCTCCAGTCGCGAGGGCGGAGCTTCAATGTCATCGACGCCCACTACTTCTACCCGGACGGCGTCGCCGCAGCCCGATTGGGCCAAGCCCTGCGGATCCCGGTGGTGATCACCGGCCGAGGGACCGATCTCACCTTGATTCCCTCGAGCGCCGGCCCCCGGCGGGCGATCCGTTGGGCCGCCCGGGAGGCCAGCGTCGGCGTCGCCGTTTGCGAGGACCTCAGGCGCCGCCTTGTGGAGCTCGGCGCGCCGGCCGAGCGCACTCTGGTGCTGCGCAACGGTGTGGACCTCGAGGTTTTCCGTCCGGGCGACCGCCAGGGCGCGCGGGCGAGCCTGGGATGCGATGGCTTCACCCTCGTGTCCGTCGGGAGCCTGATCGAGCGGAAGGGGCATCACCTCGTCATCGAGACTCTTTGCAAACAGGCCGGCTGGCGGCTGCTGATCGCCGGCTCGGGACCCCTCCGGGGCGACCTCGAAGCCTTGTCGCGCCGCCTGAAAGTGCCCGATCGCGTCCGCTTCCTCGGCGAAGTTCCCCATCGAAGCCTCCCGACGCTCTACACCGCGGCGGACGTCATGGTCCTGGCCTCCTCGCGCGAGGGCTGGGCGAACGTTCTGCTGGAGGCCATGGCTTGCGGAACGCCGGTGGCGGCGACGGACGTGAATGGAACCCGCGAGGTTGTCGCCACCCCGGCCGCAGGGCGGCTGATCGCCGAGCGGTCCGCCGCCGCGATTGCCCAGGCCGTGCGCTCCATCGAGGCCTCGCCGCCACGCCGGAGCGAGACCAGACGCTACGCCGAACAATTCGGCTGGGACGAAATCGCCCAGGCCAACAGGGCCCTGCTTACCGCCGCAGGCGCCGCCGGCTACGATGGGCGTCACGATCCAAGGATTGTCATCGCCGCTTCCCAGGTCCTGACGCGGCCGAAGGGCGAAACGATTGACGACCTGCAGATTCGTCGGGTTGTCGAGACTCACCGGCTAGGCCTGCCACTCCAGGGGTGATTGGCGGTCGATGGCCGGTCGCCTGTCGAGAATGCGGCAGGGGAGGCCGCTATTGCGGGCGCGGAGCCCGAAGACCTGCACCGCTTCCGCCTGGACCGGGATGAAATGGGCGCCCTTGCCGGAGGAGGCAGGCCCGTCACCGCTCTGGTTGACGAACCCCGCCAGCCCCCAGGAGGGATGACGCCGCAGCGCCGGCGGCGCCACCAGGGTCAGGTTGCGGATCTTTACTGCCGATGGATCGTGAAACTCCTGGCTCTCCCCGGAATAGTGGATGATCCAGCTGGCGTCGGAGTCCGGCGACTTCTCGCAGACCAGGCCGTCGATCATCAGCACGCCCGCATTGGGGACATCCAGGCATGCGCTTTCGGTTCCGGCCGCGCCGAGCAATCGGCTGTTGCGGATGGTCGTGGCTGCGGCCCGTGTCTTCAGGAGATGGCCGATGGTGCAGTCGGTTGACAGCACGTCATCGACGACGAGCTCGTCCGCGTCGCCAACATAGACGTTGTGACAGAGTCCGGTCCCGTTGCCGTTGTGATGCAAGTGGCAGCGCTGCAGCAGGACCTTCTGGCCGACGACGCCGCCCAAGATGCCGTCGTCGCAGCCGCTGATCTCACAATCCTCGATCACAATCCTGTTGTTCAGCGGCCGGTTGAAGAAGCTCTGGCCGAGGCGGATCGCCGCGTAGTTGCCGTAGCCGTCCTGGCGGCGGAAGCCCTGGAAACTCAGGTGGCGGAAGGTGGCGTCGAAGTCGCCGGTCGCGAACAGGCCCGTCTGGTAGTAGAGAACGCCCTCCCCGTACCCGTCGGTGCACAGCAGCGGCGGCGGCTTGCCTGGCTCGCCCTCGATGATCACCGGCCCCAGGAGATTGCCTTCATAGGGTGGCCATCCCACCAGTGACTTCCATCGCCGCGAATGGGAGCCGCTATCGTTGATGTAGTAACCGGGCGGTCCGGGGCTGATGATCACCCGGAAGCCCATCCGCGAGATCTGATCCGCGCCGCGGTAGCCGTTGTTCCAGCGAGCTTCCGAATTCATGAAGCAGCCCGCCAGCGTAAGCGAGGCGAACCGCCTTCCTGGTCCCACCTCCAGGACCTCGTAGGTCTTGTCTCTGGGACGCGGCCGCGCCTTGCCGGAGCCCTTTTGATCCTTGCGCTCCAGCGGCTTAGCGAGGGCGCCGACGCTCGTCGGAAAGACGGCTGTTGATAAAACCGCTGCCACCACGGAGCGCCGAGAGCGCGTCCAGGCCTTCCGACCGCGTCCCACCTGATCGTTCCCTCTGCCGGCCATGCGGCAAGTTCAGGCGGGCGACCGCCGCACGGAAATACCAAAAGAGATCATTGCCACCGCCTCCGCATCGGCAGCGTCGTCGACGGTGTGAGCGAGCGCCGCCTGAAGTGTCTAACCTTCTCGCAACAGACTGATTTCGTTGCGTATGGCGGAAGCCTGGTAGGCCCGGCAGGACTCGAACCTGCAACCAGACCGTTATGAGCGGCCGGCTCTAACCATTGAGCTACGGGCCCCCGCGGGGAGTTGCGCGGCGTAACACGTCGCAAGCGCCTGCGGAAAGCGTTGGTTCAGAGGCCGGCGTTCTGGAAGGCGTCGGACAGCCGCGCCGCCATTTCGTGCCCTGGCAAGGCCTTCTGGCCCTCCATCACCGCTGAATAGACCAGGTTTGGCGACTTGGATCCGACCGACCCCTGCGCCCAGCCCACCATCCGCGACCCGTCCGGAACCGAGGGGCAACTTGTCTCGCGGCCCTCGGGCAGTTTCGCAAACGCGAGGGCCTGCCGCGCGGAAAGCACGCCCGGCCGATCGCAGGCGGGCAAGCCCCTGACGCAATTGAAAAGCTCCCCGTACTGGTAAAGCACCTTGCCGGTCGTCTTGTCGGCGATGAGGACGCAGGTGGTCGGATCGCCGATTCCGGAGCCGATCCCCTGGTCGAGCGCGTTCGAGGGAAGGCGGTGATCCCGGTCCTCGGCCAACGTCCCGCTCTTCCTGGGAGAACAGGCCGCCAGCATCAACATGACGAAGACCGTCGCGAAGCGGGGCTGAAGACGGATGGTGCGGCGCATGAGCAAGCGGTCCAGCGGCCAAGGGCGTCGAAGCAGCATCGCGTCTGAGACCTCAACTCGTCCAGTGCAGCGTTGTCGGCTGCACCGGATTTACGAAGGGTCGGCCGTCACGGCGGCTCGCGAACCATTCGCGCTTCAGCGCCTGATACCAGCGGGCCTGCTGGTCGGCATCGTCGATCCAGATGAACGAGGGATCATAGCGAAGACCTTCGTTCTGAAGGTCTACCATCCGGCCGTCCTGCTCGAGAAAGCGACGGGCGGCGAGCCTGACAATGGGGCCGGCCAGCCAAAAGACCGGATGGTCGGACCAAATGATCTGGGTGATCCGTGTGGCGCCATCGTTCACGGGCGTCAGGCAAGTGAGCGCGAGGACCTGTCGCGCTCCGACGGTCACGTGCTCCCAGCGAAGGGACGGGAGCCGGAAGGTGATCTCGGTTTCGGGAGCGCCCCCGAGAGCGGCATAGGCGCGGGAGTTCGACGACGGTGGGTGCCGAAGCATCACGAAGCCCTCAGGAGAGGGCGCGAAGGCCTTGGCCTTTTCGTGGGCGGAGCGTCTGCTGCGCCACCACCATTGCTGATGCACATAGGGGCCATGCGCCGGGTCCATGAGGCCGACGATCGCGTGGTCGATGTGAGCCGCGAAGTTGCGACGTTCCACGATCCGGGGGGTCGTGTCGGCGATGTCCGGCAACCGTGGCGGGGGCGGAGGTTCGGTTTCGACACGCCGGCCGCCTGGGATGAAGACGAAGATCATGCCCTGGCTCTCGGCCACCGGATACGATCGCACGCGGATGCGCGCGACCTCCAAGCCCTGGCCGGCCACGAGAGAGGGAATCGCCGCGCAGCGTCCATCGGCCCGGAAGCGCCAGCCGTGGTAGGGGCACTCGACGCTCGGCTGCCCGTCCGCTTCCCGTGCGAACCTGCCACGGGATAGCGGTGCGGCGCGATGCGGGCAGACATCGTGGAGCGCAAAGAGGGCGCCCTCGGGCGAACGGCCCACCAGCACCGGCTCTCCAAGCATCTCCAGGCGCTGCAGGCGGTCGCGGCGCACGTCCCGGGACATGGCCGCGAAGTACCAGGCGTCGGTCAGGAAGCCCCGGCCGAAGCTCGCCTCGTCCCTCTCGCCGTCTCGCGCCATGCCCCGGTTAAAGAGGGGTCACCGCTGACCCGCAAGTCCCTTGGCGTCGCCTTGACCTGCAGCCGGCCGCCCACGATGGTGCGCGCCGTTTCACGCACCGGGTTCAAAGAACGCAGAAAGTGGAGAGGCCCATGGAACTGTTCGACCTCACGGGAAAGGTCGCCATCATCACCGGATCCTCGCGCGGGATCGGAAAGGCGATGGCGGAGCGAATGGCCGACCACGGGGCAAAGGTCGTGATCTCATCGCGCAAACCCGGCCCCTGCGAAGAGGTCGCCAAGGCGATCAACGAGAAGCATCCGGGCGCCGCAATCGCCGTGACGGCGAATATCTCGTCGAAAGAGGATCTGCAGCGCCTCGTCGATGAGACCCGCAAGGCCTTCGGCCAAGTCGACATCCTGGTCTGCAACGCCGCCTCCAACCCTTACTACGGGCCGATGAGTGGCATCACCGACGACGCCTTCCGCAAGATTCTCGACAACAACATCATCTCCAACCATTGGCTGATCCAGATGGTCGCCCCCGAGATGAAGGAGCGCCGGGACGGCGCCGTGATTATCGTTTCTTCAGTGGGAGGTCTGCGCGGCAACGCGGTGATCGGCGCCTACAACATCTCAAAGGCCGCCGACTTCCAGCTGGCGCGCAACCTCGCGCACGAACTGTCGCCCCACAACATCCGGGTCAACTGCATCGCGCCGGGACTCGTCAAGACCGACTTCGCGCGGGCGCTGTGGGACACGCCGGAGGCGGAGCGCCGCTCGAGCTCGACCACACCGCTGCGCCGTCTGGGGGAACCTGACGATATCGCCGGCGCGGCCGTGTTCCTGGCGTCGAAGGCGGGCTCATGGATGACGGGCCAGGCCGTAGTCGTCGACGGCGGCGCGACGATCTGACGAGCATGGGGCGGCGGGGTCGCTCAACGAGCCGCGCCGCCCGCTTCGACGCAGTTCCGCGATGACCGCTCAAGGGACACGCGTCGGCTGGGGCGAGGTGCTTTCGCCTGGCTTCCTCGCCCGCGCCCTGCTGGTGTTGCTGGGAGTCTGGCTGAACGCCGCGGACACCCTCGTGACCGCGACGTTGATGCCCAGCGTCGCGCGCGACATCCATGCTTTTTCCGGTTTTGGACTCGCCGTGGCGGGCTACCTCACTGGCGCTATCGTCGCGGGAGCGAGCGCCGGGCGCCTGTCGGAGCGCACGGGCCTCAGGCCCGCGATGGTCCTGGCCGGGGTGACCTATTCCCTTGGCTGTCTGATGAGCGCGATGGCCAGCGGCCTCGATCTCTTCGTTGGCGGCCGGATCGTGCAGGGAATCGGGGCAGGCTGGATCGTCGGCTTCTGCTACGTCGCGATCGGCGACGTCTTTCCAGAGCGGCTCTGGCCCCGGATGTTCGGCCTCATGTCGGGCGTGTGGGGTGTGGCCAGCCTTCTGGGGCCGCTCGTCGGCGGCCTTTTCGCCGCGCTGGGCTTCTGGCGGGGCGCTTTCTGGATGTTCCTCGTCCAGGGACTCGTCTTCGCAGCGGCGGCGATCGCCCTGGTGCCCGTGCATGCCGCGCGCGCAGCGTCGTCGCGCCTCACACCCTGGAGGACGCTCGGGGTGCTCACGCTCTCCGTCGCCTGTATCGCGGCGGCAGGCGTGCTGCCGCAGCCTAGCGCGGCGGCAGTGGCCGCCTTGGCGGGGCTCTGGCTGCTGGCTGTCGCAGCGCGGGTCAATTCGGCGCCGCAGGAGCGCCTGCTCCCGGTCGAGGCGACGCAGATCGAGACCGTCGCCGGCGCGGGCTATGCTGCGACCTTCAGCCTCTCGGCGGCGGGAGCCGTCCTCACCGTCTACGGCGCAGCCATGCTTCAGGCCTTCTACGGCCTCTCGCCGCTCACAGCTGGCTATGTGATCGCCGCCGAGGCGATGGGCTGGACGGCTGCGGCGATCCTGGTTTCAGGAGCTCCCCAACACCGATATCGTCTCCTGATCCGCACGGGAGCCGGCCTTGTCGTCACCGGCGTCGCTCTGATCGCCTTCTGCATGGGTCGCGCGCCGCTGGCCGTCACCATTGGCGCGGTCCTCGTCCAAGGCGTCGGGTTCGGTCTTTGCTGGTCGCTTATCACCGCCAGAATCCTTCGCGCCCTGCCGGAAGCCGATCTCGCCATCGGATCTTCGGCCGTGCCGACCTCCCAGATTATTGGCGGAGCCGTCGGCGCCGCCGGAGCCGGAGCCCTCGCCAATCTCCTGGGCTTGGCGCAGGGCCTCACGCCGAGCGCCGCGCTGTCGGGCGAGCCTTGGCTGTTCGGATCCTTTGTGGCGCCCGCCATCCTCGGCCTGGCGGCCGCTGCCCATCTGACCGGACGCGAAGGCGGCGAATAGCTGAGGCTTCTCCAGTACTTGGGCAGACAGTCGACTACTGCTGGTTCTGCCCCTGTTGGGCCGACCAGGCCGCCAAGGGCGGAGGGAAGAACGCGGCCCTTGGCGTGGGTTGGGCAACGACTGTGCTGGTGGACGCCCCGTACGGGGGCGTGGCGTCGAGTTCGGGTGGAACCTGGGCGTCACCCCAGGCTCCGCCCTGGGCTCCAGGAAGGCGCAGAGAGGAGGCTAGATTTTCCAGCCGCAGGTTTTCGAGCAGGTCGGCGGCTGATCCGGACCCGAACGCCGCCTGCATCCGCCGCTGAACGAGGGGGGACTGAAAGATGTCGGTCCGCCCAGCCTGAACGGCTCTCAGCACGTCGCCTGCGGCTGCTGCGCGCGCGGCCTGCTGCTCGAACGGCCGCAGACCCCCGAACCACGCCTGATATTCGTCGGGATCGAGCGTAGGGTCGATGAGCTTTCCTTGAGCGGATTGAAATGCGGTCCGAAGGGCGTGTTCGTCCCCGCTGCCGCCAAACGCCCGCCGATAGGCTTGGCCCGTCAGGTCCGGACCCTCGGACAGCAAATCGCCCAGCGCATTGGCCTTGCCAAGGAGGCTTTCGCCTTGCGGATCGAGCTCCAGCTGACCGCTTGCGCCGTAGCGCTGCCAGACGTTGTCGAGCAACCGCCGGCGAGTCGCATCCACTGCCTCCACGGTGGGAAGTTGCAAAAGAAAATTTGGTACATGATTGCCGAATATTGGGCTGTAGTAGTCGTTTGCAATCGGAATCTCCCGTACTGGTGCTTTCCCTTCGTCTTCCATATCATTCATGACAGCCCCGAAGTTATGGATCACATCCGGCTCTTCCAGGATGCGGTTCGTAGTGACGGGAGCGGGCAATGGATTGACTTCAGACCAATCTGCCTGGTTCTTGGCCGTCAACGTTTGCGCGAGCGGCTTAATGTCGCCGATGAAGGCGCGAGAATCGACGTCCGTGGCGTTCGCCAGGTCGTTGAACACCCTTCCCTCCGGAGCGCCGGAAAGGCTCCGTCGAATGGCGGCCGCGACGGCGGGCGCTCTCGCCAGGGCGGCAGCCGCATTGCCGAATCCTGTGAGGGCGAGCGGCGCCACGGCCCCGCCAGCGGCCCCGGGAATGAATGCATTTCGGGCGCTTCGCACGCGCTGGTCCAGCGTTCCCGGCTGTGAGAATCCGTAGGCTCCGCCCGCGAGGGCGCCTGCCGTGGCGTTCTGGCCCAATGAGCCGGCGGCCCGTCTCAGCGCCGGAGCGATCCTCCCTGCGCCGGGCGGGAGCGTGCGGACTGCTGGCGACGGGGCTGGGACCGCACCTCGCGACGAAGGAATGGCTGAGGCCAGCGCCGCGGGCGCCGCCATGCCGAGCGCGCCAAGCATGTTTCCGACAACCGGGTGCTCGCCCTGGAACTCGTCAGCGTAGGCGCGCTGCTCCGCTCGCGCCTCATTCCATCTCTGACCGAAATCCGCCCCACGACCCGACGAGACGTCATCCAGCGAGCGCAGGCCCGCGCTCCAGGCGGCTCCCAGTTCAGGAAGGAACGGAACCGCATTGGCGAACCTCTGGCCCGCGGCTGTGATCTGATCTTGTTGCGCTTGCAGCCTCGCCGCCCTGTACGCGTCGGCTGCCCGCTGCGCCTTCATGTTTGATTGCGGATCCATGTTCACTCCAAAGTGGCGCGGAGCGCGGCGAGCTCGCCAGCGCCCGCGGGCTCAACTGTTCGAATTGCGTCAGAGGGATGAGTGAGGAGACCGCCGCGCGGTCGTTGGGCTCACGGCTACGAGGAGGGCAAAGCGCTGCCAGACGCCTGGAGCGCCCCACCCAATCCCGCTGTTCCGTACTGGAGGAGGGGCGGCAAGCGCATCCGCATGGCGTCGAACGCGTTGGGCGCGTCGCCATAGCTACGCATGGTCTGGGCCGTGGTCGCGGGATCCTGGTAGAGAAGGCTACCGAGCGAATTTCGACCCGCCATGTTCAGTGGCGCTTGGCCCGCTGCGCGGAGTCGCAGGTTGAGACCGGCAAGTCCGGACGGAGGCGGCTGTTCGAAGTTTGCCATCGCGCCCTCTGCGGTCAGGGCATCGGTCAGCCGCTGCGCGCCTGGGGTGCTGAACAGGACGCGCATCTTCTGCTGCGTGATGGGGTCCAGGACGCAGCCAGGATCGAACGGCTGCTCGTAAGCAAGGTTGGCGATGTCGCCGGCGCCCGCGGCCGTGGCCGCGTCCTTCTCGAATGGCATCAGGACGTGGAACTGATTGTCGAAGCTGGCCGAATCGATCGCCGGATTTAGAAGGCGACCTTGCGCGTTCCGCCACGCCGCCTCGGTGGAAGAGAGATCGCCGCGAAACTCGTGAGCCTTGGCGTAAGCCATTCCCGACGGGACGGCGCTGGTCAGGCTGGCGTGAAGTCCGTCCGCGATCTTTCGAATCGCTTGCTGCTTTTCATTGAGAGGGCCTGTTTGACCTTCGAGCGCGCCCTGCAGTTGGTCCTTGAGGGCGTCCAAGAGTTTGAGACTAGGAACGTTCCATTCCTGCGCCTGGCCGTCTCGGGCGACCTTGTAGCCCGGGGCATCCTCCTCCCAGTCGGCGGGATCGCGGCTCTGCGATTTCGCGATCTGCGCGGCGGCATCCCAATGGCGGCGCGCCTCGGGAGATTCGAAGAGCGCTTGCGATCGTTCGCTGAAAGGAGGCGCGAGGCTCGTGGCCTCCTCAAAGTACGACTCCCCATTCTTGCGGCTGTCAGCGAGGAGTTGGTCCAGGTCGCCAAGCACAGCCAAGGGGTGTGCTTGCGAGACCTGACTGGCGTCCATGAGAAGGCGATCGGGCCGGGAAGTCGCCCTTTGGCCCAGCACAGCATCGGCGCGCGCGCCGGTTGTTCCAGCGCGACCTCCCAAACCCTGAGCGAGCGTCGTTCCACCAGGCCCGATCGCTTCGGCAGTCGTAATCGGCTTTTCCGGAGCCAAGCTCTGGGCTTGTTCTAGCGTTTCGGGCGACACACCCATCTGGCGCAACAGGCGGACGGCGTCGGCCTCGCCCCGGACGCTGGAAGCGAGTGAGATCTGGCGCGATTGATCGATCGACGTTCTCCCGGTCGCGGCGCGGCGAAGTGTGTCGGCCAGTTCCGAACCCAGCGCCCCGGCGCCGGGAAGTGTCTCGCCAATCGACCTGGCGAGGCCGCCGGCAGCCCCGATGCCCAGCGGAAGGCCCGCACCCCACAATGCGCCAGGCGCAACCGCGTCCGCCGCATACTGCACCCTCTGCCCTGCAGTGCCGGGCCGAGCTGCTCCGTATAATGCGCCGACGGCCCCGCCCGTGAACGCGTTCCGGAGTGCGCCGCCGACCAGCTTTCTCGTGGCGGCGCCGCTTCCGGCGGCCTCGTCGCTGGCGAAGGCCCCTGAAAGCAGTGGCGCGGCCGGCCGGGCTACGCGGCCAAGGCCCAGCCCTGCGGCAGCCATCGGCGCCACCGTGCCGAGCGCCGTGGCGTTATTCGAGAGGACCGGATGCTCGCGCTGGAACGAATCCACGACCGCCTGCTGCTCCGCCCTTGCGCGGGTCCAGTTCCCGGACAGGTCCGGCGCTCGGCCCGCGAGCAGGTCGTCGAGAGACCGCAAACCGGCGCTGTAGCCGGCGCCGGCCTCCGTGAGAAAGGGAACCGCACGCGCCGCGGTGGTCAGATAGCCCGTGCCCGCGCGCACGTAACCTTCGGCAGCCTGCATGGCGCTCGTGAAATCCGGGGCTGGGATCCGGATGGTTTGGCCATTCGGAGTCTGGATCGTGTACGTCGGCATCATGCGACTCCGAGAAGGGTGAAGCCTTTGGCGGCGTGACTGGTCCTGCTCGCCGGCGGGAGTGGCGTTCGGGTGGCGGCGTTCTCACCTGTCCCGGCGGAACCGTCGGATGCGGCAGCCTGGCCCGTGGCCCCCACCCCGCCCGCTGCGGCCTTGGCGTGGAGGTTGGCGAGGGCGACCTTCAGCGCCGCCTCGACCGCAAGCTCGTGCAGCGCGGCGATGTTCTCGTCGCTCATCGCCTGCGGCGTCAGCACCCCAGGATCGATCCCCATTTCGGGATGCATCTGGGCGATGTGCTGCGCCATCCGCGCTCTCTCGACCGGATCGTTCGTCTGACCACGGATGGCCTGGGCGATCTGGTCGATCAGCCGAAGACGTTGCAGGACGATCGCCTGGCTCCCGGGAGGCGTCGCCGCGATGGCCGCATGGACTCGCATCGGGTCGTCCATCGCGCCGGCGGCGCCGATGTCTCCAGGCGAACTTCCGAGACCTGATGAATTGCCGAACGCTGCTCCGCGCTCGGCCTCGCCCGGGTCGGCGAGGCGCGCCTGGAGGTCATTCATATTGCTTCTCTCCGAGATGATGAGCGCGCGGCGGTGGCCGCGCCGGCGACGCGCCTTGCGCGCCTCAGCCGCCGATCATGTTGCCGATGCCCGACGCATAGCCGCCGCCTGACGCGCCACCGAAGCTCGACCCGCCCTTGGCAAAATTGAACGCGTTCATCGCGTTGCCGATGAGGCCATTCACGGTGTTCGCGCCGCTCAGGAAGGCGTTGCCAGTGGCGTTGGCGGCATTGGTATTGTTGCTCGAGACCGCATTGGCGTAGCTCTGGCCCTGCCCAGCCAGGGCGCTGGCTGCGGCCTGGCCCGTGCCGGCGACATTCTGCAGGTTCTGCTCATACTGCTGGCCGTATTGATTGGCCTTGCCGGTGGCGAAGCTGTCCAACGCCTGCATCGTCGAACCGGAGCCCAGCAGTCCCTGGGCCGCCTTGCTGGTCTCCACGGCGTTCAAGCCCTGGTTCAGGTCGAACTGATACCCGGTCGAGTTGAGGTAATTGGAGAGCGCCTTCTGGCTCGCCGCCGGATCGCCGCCGATCCCGAGGAAGCCTTGCAAGGCGGTGTTGGCGGCGTCTCCGGCCTGGATGTACGGCTGAGCGTCGGCGCTGTTCTGGCTGTAGATCTGGCTTTGAAGGGCGTTGCTCTGGCTTGCGGCGCTCTTGGCGGCGCCGGCCGCCTCGCTCGAGCCGATCAGGCTCGCGCCGGCGCCCAGCCCGGCCGCGCCGACTATGGCCAGGGGAATGGCGACAGGCATGATTTCCTCCGTCAGTTCAGGGTCCGGGCGCGCCGTTGCGACGCGGGCGAGGCGTTCCAGTTCTCACGGGTCACCAGCCATTGGCGGGCGTCGCCCCAGGGCGTGGTTTTCCAGTCGCCACAGCGCTGGAATCCGAAGGTCCGCGCCGGACGGCTGCGGGGATTGGCCCGCATCTCCAGGGTGACGATGGTCTGGAAGCCGCACGTCCAGACCGCTCCGATCGCGGCGATCCCCGCCAGCACGACCTCCCGCCCCCAGCCTTCCGGGGTGAACAGGGTGTGCAGCTCGGCGACCATGCCCAGCGGATCGAGGCGGGTGAGCAGGAAGCCCCCGTGCGCGCTGGCCAGGGGAAGGACCTCTTCCCGTTGCACCCAGGCCCCCACAGCTTCCGGCGCCGCGCCCATCAGCGCGCCGGCCATCGCCGGATGGGTTGCGATGCGGCTCCAGAACGCCGGGTCGCGCTCGATGCGGATCATGGCTGGAACCCCCCGCTCCGCGTCGGCGGGACGATCACATAGGTGAAGCTGTCGAGGACAACGCCGTTTCCGGCGTTCGTGACCGTCACCGTGCCCGAGCCCGCGCCTATGACATACCAGAGCAGCGTCTGACCTTCCGGCCACTGGAAGGACCCAGCGTAGAGGGCGTTCACATCGCCCAGGGTGAAATAGAGCTGCGAGGGGCCCGAGTTCGCCGCCGCCACAGTCAACGCCCCGGTCACCCCAGCCAGCGTGACCGAGCCGGTCGAGCCGCCGCTCACGCCGCTGATGTTCCCCCACGCGATCGCTTCGGGCGTGCCGGTATAGCCCGTGGGGCCGCCGGACGCCGCGGCGCCCATCACGACGCCGCTCACGAGATTCCCGCTCCGCTGATCCACCAGGTGTTGTTGGCCTCGCCGCCGATCGTCGCCACGGCGCCGGGGGCGAGGGCCCAGTCCTTCGACGTCGTTCCCCCTGCGCCATAGATCGCCACGCCGGCGCCGCGTGCGACCGTCAGGGTGGCGCTCGAAGTGGCCGCGTTGCGGATCATCACCAGGTTGCCGAGTTGGAAAGCGTTGGGCGGCACGGTGTAGGTCGCCGCCGAGCTGATGGCGGCCCGCACGAGCTTTCCGGCGTCCGACTGCTGCAGGGTGTAGGCTCCATCCTGCTGGTTCACCGGCGCGCCCATGTAGCCGGCGCTGTTCGTTGCGTAGGCGGAGAAGGCAAGGGTGAGATTGCTGGCCGTATCGCCGCCCTTGTTCAGCGGCGTGTAGCCGAGCGCGGCGGCGATCCCGCCCCAGGCAGCCAGCTTCGACGGCGAAACGAAGACGCCTGTCGCCGTCCCCGCGTTCACCTGGGCCTGAGTCGCTTCCACGACGCTCTCGGCGACCGGATCGATGTCCTGCACCAGTGCGCCGGCGGCGGTCAGGAGCTGGACGCGGTAGGTCACCGTCGGATCCAGCCACATTGGCGCAAACAGGCCGCCGGAATCGGCGACGACCGGATTGCTCAGGGGCGTCGACAGGGCCGCTGAGGAATAAACCGCGGCCGGTGTCGTCGTGCCGGTCAGGTAGAATTGCAGCTGCGCCCCCGCCATGGGCGCGCCGCTGGCGTCCACCGCCCGAAAGACGGGCTGCGCGAGCAGAAGTCCGGCCATTGAAGATCCTTGGGTTCAGGAAGCGACCGCAGCGCCGCTGTCGACCGCGATCCACGCGCTGTTCGACCACCAGCAGGGAACGCCGGTCCCCGAACCGGCCGCCTCGCCGGCCTTGCGGCCGTTCAGGGCGTAGGCCCAGTCGCCCTCCGCGCCCGAAGATGGGAGATCGGCGACGCTGGTGATCGCGGTGTAGAGCGCGATGGGCGCGTTGGGGCCGATCTGGCCGCCGCCCTGCAGGCCAGGGCCGGCGACGATCTCCGCCGTCGCGGGCGCGGCGGACCGGGCGGCCGCATAGGCCGCTTCGACCTTGTCGAACGAACCTCCAGTGCGGGCGAACAGCGCCTGGATCACGGGCTGCCAGGCGCGCGAGACGAAGCCCTGGGGGTCCGCCAGCGGAACGCTGAACGGCGGCGCGAAGACCGGCGTCGCGGGCATGAGCCTACCTCGCCGGCCGCGCGGCGTTCAGCTCGAGATGGCTGAAGGCGACGTCGACCGGATCCGAACAGCGGACCTGCACCAGGCGGCCGGGCGCGCGCAGCAGACCGAGGCGTTGCCACATGGCGCGAGACCTGTAGCGTCCCTGCGCGCCCAGCTCGGCGGTCCGCCATGGGCCGAAGGTCCGTCCCTGATCGTCGCTGTATCGCATCTCGACCAGAGGCGCGGCGCCAGGGTTCACGGCGTTCCCCTGCCCGACCACGCCGTGCAGGACGATGTTGAGGCAGCGCGGCATTCCCTCCTCCACCTTGATGAAGGCGCTCGCCTGTCGGGTCAGCGGACCGCTCGCGTCGGTCCAGGCGCCCACCTGCATCACCCAGAGGTCATTGGTGGTGTCGTCGCCCACATAGGCGAGCCCGTTCAGCATGCAGGCGACCTGGCCGCGGAATTGGGCGCGTCCGAAGCTGGCCCACTCCTGCCATTCGCCCCGCGAATAGCTGTCGCCGTAGGCCTGCGCCTGGGTGCCTATGCGGCTGATGTCGTATGCGAACGAGCCCACACCCGGGATGTTCAGCACATAGAACTCATGACCCTCGAAGGTCACGACGATCGCGCTCATCGCGCCGGGATTTGCGCATTGCCGGATCTTGTCCTCGATCGAACTCGAGCTGATCCGTGTCGGGACATTCCCGATTCGGTACACGACCCTGTTGTCGCCGACCCAGAACAGCGAGTTATCGGCGAACTGGATCGTGTCGCGGGCGATGCAGCCACGCTGGTAGGGAGGCGTGCCGTTGGGCTGGAGGGGCACGAGATCGCCCTCGGCGTCGGTCCCGCCCGGTCCCCAGAACTCGACGCTCTCGGTCCCGAAAATCACCAACGCCTGGTTGAGCACCGCGCAGCCCACGTTCGGGTCGGGGAAGGCCTCCGCCGTGTCGAAGTCGAGCCCGCCGACGTTGGCGGCGTCGCTGATCTCCGAGAACCAGAACTGGTCGGAGCCCGCGGCCATGAACACGAACCGGCCGTCGAGCCAGGCCACGTCGTTCACGGGCGGCAGGGACGCCGAGACGATCGGGTTGAAACTCGCCCCGTCGTACAGATACGCCGTCCCGTCGGTGACCAGCACCATTTGGGCCTCGCTGGCGGCCCATCGCACACGACCGTTCCCGGCGATCGTTCCGCACGCGGCGCCGGTGGAGAGGTCGTAGGCCGTCGAGCCGGAGACGACGAACAGGCCGCCGCCATAGACGTTCGGCGCGCGGATGATCCCGCGGATCGGACCCGAGCCGGGATTGTAGCCGGTCATCAGACCCGGCCGGCCGTAGTGCACCTCCCTCAGGCCCACATAGGCCGCGAACGGACGCTCTTCTCGCAACGGCGTCTCCTCGGCGATCATGTTGATCGGGAGCACGTCGGGAAAGCCGAACGCCCGGCTGAAGGCGTCGGTGAAGAACGGGATTCGCAGGCCCGTGGCCGCGGTCACGCCGTCCGACCGGAACTGTGCGATCTGGGCGCTCGGCGCGCTCCCCTGGCCCACCGTCATGTCAGCGCTCCTCGACGCCCGCCGGCGCAGCCGCCGGCCCGACCAGCCCATCGAGGGCCGCCAGCCCGCGGCGCGCGTAGCTTCGCGCCAGCGCCTGGCGGCCCTCCATGGCGCCCTGCGCCATCTCCGGTGTGATGTCCGCCCCGAACTCCGAGGCGATCTGCACCGCCAGCATGTGAGGCATGTAGGCGATGATCGGATCAGGAAACTCGATCGCGCTGGTCAGCGCCGGCCAGTCCTGCTCCAGGGTCCAGGTTCCGTTGTCGCCCCTGAACCACCACCGGGCGGCCTGGCCGTTGGTCGAGAGCACGGTGCTGGTCGTAGGCGTCCCGCCCGGCGCTGCGATGAGGCGCCCGTTCGCCTGCACCGTGCAGGGATTGCCGCCGAAGTCCGACCCTCCGTCGACAACCCCGAACCGCGCGCCGGCGCGAGGATTGAGCGGCGCGCTCACCGTGAACGCCGCGCCGCCCGGAACCGAGTACTCTCCCCCGGTCTCCGCCTGACCCGCGTTGGATCCGGCCGCAAAGGCCTGAGGGCTCATCCGCGGCCCAATCAGGGAGCCGAACCAGGCCCGCTTCATCGCATTTGCCGCGACGAGCATATCCGCCCCGACGCTCGCGGACGGACTGTCGCCATCCGCGATCACGCCATGCATCCGCAGGGCGCGGTCGATCACCTGCCCGATGTTGAGGGACATGAGGCGTTTCTCTTCCTAACAGGCGGGTTGGTCGATACCGGCGATGGACGCCGAAGATCGAGTCGCATTAGGGAACCAGGATCAGTCGCATCTGGTCCGCCAGTGTCGTGGCCGCGACGAAACCGGTGAGAGCGTTCGCTCGCCCTCGCATGACAATAACTAATAGGCTTAATTCAAGCGCTGTGAAGAGCAGCCGTATCTGCATGGCCGCGATAGCCGCCATCTTAAATTGTGTCGCGATGGTGAATACGCAGGTCGTATACAGCAACGGGACAAGACCAGCGCCCAATGTGAGCGCGTACACGGACCGAAAATCTTTAGAATCCTGATGAGCACTCGCAATCTGCATTCGAATGACAACCACGACAATCCCCATGGCCCCCCAATATAGATACTTCCATATGCTAACGGTTACCGGGTCATCCACGGTTACACCGAGTTGACGGAGCGCGGTTTCAAGCAGTTGAGCGTTCTGGCTGATGAAAATACCAATGGCAACGCCGCCGAGCACCGCAGTCGATGTAAGCCACCTTGGAAGCAAGCGAAAATTCGATGGCGCGATCGGCAGGAGGCGCAGACCAAGAGCAACAACCCAGACCAGCAACAAAACGCATGTGCCTACGTGAATAAAGACTGCGATGACGCTCCCGATGGCCGAGCCTATTAGGCGCACACTCCCTCTCGTCGAGAGAAGAGCCGCGGGCAATGCGACAGCGACAAACGCAATGCCCTCACGAATCTGAACGAGACTCTTCAGGGCGAATGCGTCTACGGCAACTACAACGCTCGCGAATATGAAAGACCCTTCAATTACCCCAAAAAATGCCACGGCCGCAGCAAGGAATGCGAAAAATGAGAACAACAGAAGTCGAAATATATCGTACGCGCCACCGCCAAATACGTCGAAGCCTCGGTCGATGATCCAACCGAATATCGGATCGCGCCCCTGACTTACAAGATAGCCGCCACCGCGATCGTACATGGCCCGATAGCCATCCCAATCACCTAGCGCTACTCTGCCGAGAAACACCCAACCGGCAGCTGTCATTGACAGAAAAGCGCAGTAGCCAGCTGCCACAGCACCCGCCACTCTCATCCGGTTCTTCTCCCAGCGAGGCCGTTAGCCACGCCCGCTCCGTAAGGCGATAACTCTGCGCAGTCGACCGAGCTGATCAGCCGGCCACCCAGGAGCTGCCGATCCGGATCACCGGGCAGTAGGTTGACCCACCCCCGCCCACCGCAGAGCCAAAGATGCAACCCGTCGCGTCGCTCACGAACGCGCGCTGACCAGCAGCCGGGCTAGCAGGCAGGTCGACGTAGCGAGAAGGAGGCGTGACTACGCCGGCGGTGAAGGTCCCGACGCCATTTACGATGCTCGCCTTCAACGTCGAATAGTTATCGGAATAGAAATTAATCTGCAGTCCGTTCGCGAAATTGAACTGGCTATTTCCCGGTGTTATATTTGTAGAGAAGTTGAATAACTGCACGCCAGCGGCGGTTTCACCGATCATGACATTAGACCCATCAACACTAGGCTGAGCGAGGATCTGGTTCGGAGCGAGAAGGCCGCTCCAGTAAATCTCCGGAGTCCCGGTCGTGCCCACATACCCAACGCTCGTGCCTGAGGCGTTCTGAAACGTGAGAATCGCGCCATCTGTCGCTGGACGCAACGACACCTTTGGAAAATTAGCGAGTCCGGTTTGGCAGTTTATACTGAAAGTCGCTGTTAATCCGTAATCTAGGTACTGAGATAGATCTGTAAATCCGACGATGTTCGCCGAACAGGCTCGACTCCCAAGATCATAGTCGGTACTTTGATGGATGGAACCTCCATAGGAGTCGATCTGAGTGTTCACTCCGCCATCAAGCGGGTACTCGCCGGCAAAGGTGGGAGCTTCGAGCCTTGTATTCGAGGCGCTCCCACCGATCTGCACAGTCATGACGATCGGGAGGCAACCGTGCGCCCCGTCGTCAAAGGTTCCATAGCTCCAGTGGCCGTACCAAGGTGAGGTGCTCGGGATTGCGCAAGTGACTGCGGGTTCCGAGGCAGCCTCCCAGT
>DATBEN010000159.1:0-2951 GCA_036276055.1 Caulobacteraceae bacterium | reverse complement strand
GATCTCGGCCATCTCCTCGAGCAGTCGCAGGCGCCACTCGGCGCGCAGGACCGCGGGGTCGGGAGCTTCGGCGAGGGCGGCGTCGTCAGGCATGAGGGGAAGTATGGAGTATTGCATTTTGCAAGTCAACGGTGGCGCTTCGCTCTGTGGTTAGCTCGTGAAGTGTCCGGAGTTTGTAGCTTGTGAAGTGACCGGTTCTGATCGGCCCCTGGATTGGGGGTGGAGATGGACTGGGCGCGGCTTCACGAGGGGATACGACGGATACGGTTTGAGGACTTGCCGGGGCGCCATGATGCGGGCGCCGGGGTATAGAATGGAGCGAAACTGCCCAGACCTCGGATCCTCCGCTTGCGCCGCCTCGACCACGCCCTCCTCTCCTTCCTCGCCGCCGTCGCCATCAGCGGATTCGCCCTCGCCGCCGACGCGCCTCACGCGCGATACGGAGACTGGGGCTACGACACGACCGCCATGGACCCGGCGGTGAGGCCCGGCGACGATTTCTTCGAGTATGTGAACGGCGCGTGGGACAGGCGCACCGCCATAGCCTCTGACCGCAGCCGCGCCGGGATCGACGTCGACCTCACCGACAACGCCGTGACGGAGGTGCGCGACATCGCCGAGGCCCTGGCGGCCCGCCCGTCCGCGGACCCGGGCAACCGCAAGATCGGCGATCTCTATGCGGCGTGGATGGACGAGGCGGCGATCGAAGCGCGCGGGACCGCGCCGCTGAAGCCGTGGCTCGCGCGGATCGACGCCGCCCGCACCCGAGCCGACATCGGACGCCTGTTCGGGGAAGTCTCTCTCGCCGCGCCTTTCGCCATCGGTCTGAGCCCCGACCTCGACGATCCGACACGCTATGTGGTGGAGCTCGACCAGGCGGGCCTGGGCATGCCCGCGCGCGACGACTACCTGCTGGGCGGACCCAAGTACGAGGCCTACCGCAAGGCCTACCGCGACTACATCGTGCGCCTGGAAACGCTGGCGGGATTCGCCGACGCGGAGGCAAAGGCGGACGCCATCCTCGCGCTCGAGACCCGCATGGCGCTGGCCCAGTGGGCGCCCGAGCGCACGCGCGACGTCGAGCAGACCGACAATTCCATGGACATGCCGCGCCTGCGCGCCCTGGCCCCCCAGCTCGACTGGGACGTGATGTTCGCCGACCTGGGGCTGGGAACGCCACGCAAGATCCTGGTCTCCGAACCCTCGGTGATCACGGCCGCCGGCGCCCAGCTGGCGGACACGCCGGTGGAGACCTGGAAGGCCTACCTCGCCTTTCACTTCGTCTCCGACCACGCCCAGTACCTGCCTAAGCCCTTCGACCAGGCCCGCTTCGACTTCTACGGCCACACCCTCAGCGAAATCCCCCGTGAGCAGGACCGCTGGAAGCGCGGCGTCGGGCTGGTGAACGGTGTGCTGGGCGAGCAGGTCGGGCGCCTCTACGTCGCCAGCTACTATCCGCCGGAGGCCGAGCGGCAGGCGACCGAGCTCGTGGACGACCTGCGCGCGGCCTACGCGGAGCGGTTCGAGAAGGCCGCCTGGATGGACGCGGGGACACGCAAGGCGGCCCTGGCCAAGCTCGCCGCCTTCGACCCGCGCCTTGGCCACCCCCGCACGTGGATCGACTACTCCAGCCTCAGGATCGACCGGGACGACCTCTTCGGCGACGGCTTGCGCGCGGAAGACTTCCAGTGGCGCCTGCAGCTCTCACGCTATCCCAAGCCGGTCGACCGGGGCCTCTGGAGCATGAACCCGCAGGACGTGAACGCCTATTACGACCCCCTCACCAACCAGATCACCTTTCCCGCGGCGATCCTGCAGCCGCCCTATTTCGACCCCGCGGCCGACCCGGCGGTGAACTACGGCGGCGAGGGCGCCACGATCGGCCATGAGATGGGCCACGGTTTCGACGACCAGGGCCGCCATTTCGACGGCTCCGGCCGCGTGCGCGACTGGTGGACCCCAGCCGCCGCCAAGGCCTTCGCCGGGCGGGCCGACCGCCTGGTCGCCCAGTTCGACGCCTACGAGCCGATCCCCGGCGCCCACATCAATGGCCGCCTGACCCTGGGGGAGAATATCGGCGACCTCGGCGGCCTGGAGGCGGCCTATGCAGCCTGGCGACGCTATGTCGCCCGCCACGGCGAGCCGCCGGTGATCGACGGGCTCACAGGCGACCAGCGCTTCTTCATCGCCTACGCCGCCTCCTGGCAGGGCAAGTCGCGCGAGGGCGCCCTGCGCGCCCAGCTCCTCGCCGACCCCCACAGCCCCGAGAAGTACCGCGTCAACGGCGTCGTCCGGAACATCGACGCCTGGTACGCGGCGTTCCACGTCCAGCCGGGGGACAAGCTCTACCTGCCGCCGGAGCAGAGGGTGCGGATCTGGTAGGGGGTGGGCTGCCATCGAGCCGCAAATATCGACGGCAACCCCATCCGCAAAAACTGGCGCCGGATCCCACCCGGACCCGGCAGAGAGTCGAAGCCGAATTTCCCAGAGGTTAATGGCCCACACCCGCTCCTAAGCTCGGAATGTCCACGTTGCGCCAGAAACCTGACGCTCAGCGCCACCGCGCGAAGGTCCGCTTCCCGGCGCCTCACCAACGGGGAGACCCGGAGCGGACGTTGGCTCGCCGCTGGAAACCAGACATTCAGCGCCGCCTTGCGAAGATCTGCTTTCCGGCGGCTCGCCAACACGCAGACTTGTTGTGGACGTTGGGAAGGTCCGTTTGCGGGTCGCCGCTTGCCGAACGGCGCGCCGGGCGTATGGTCCAGCTGGTCAGCAGGGGCCGCCGGATGGAAATTTCGCGTCGAGGATTAGTGGCTGCAGTTGCGTTGGCGCTGCCGGGCGCCGCAGGTGCGGGTCAGGCTCGGGCGCAGGATCTCCTGAAGCCCACCGGCCAGGAAACCCTGGGGCCATACTATCCGGTCCGGGCGCCCACCTCGCATGATCCGGACTTG
>DATBEN010000158.1:0-1898 GCA_036276055.1 Caulobacteraceae bacterium | reverse complement strand
GTTGGCGGGCGATGGCGCGGACATTTCCGGCGGCTGTTCATGCCCCGCGTACGAGGGCTGGGGCTTCTGCAAGCACCTGGTCGCCGTCGCCCTGGCGGTCAACGAGGCTTCGCCCGACGCGTTCGCGACGGCGGACGAAGCGGAGGCCCGCCTTCGCGCCTATCTCGAGGGTCAGACCGCGGAGGCGCTCGCCGAGCGGCTCATGATCCTGGCGCGGCGGGACGGGGCGCTTTGGCGTGAACTGGACTCCGAGGCCGTCCTTGCGGCCGGCGACGACGAAACGATCCTGGCCCTGCTCTATGAATCGATCGAGGCGGCCGTGGATACCGACGGCGGGCTCGATTGGCGCGGCGCGGGCTCATGGGCGAAGGAGGTCAGGACGATTGTGCGCCGGATTGCCGGGCTGCTGGCCGCCGAAAGGGCGGGCGTGGCCTTCGCGGCGCTGGACCATTTCTTCGACCTCGCAGAAGACGCACTCGAAGAAATCGACGATTCCGAGGGCGAGGCGATGGCGGCGCTGTGCGAGGCGCGGGACCTGCACCTGGCGGCGTGCGGTAAGGCGAAGCCTGATCCGCTCGTCCTCGCCGCCGAACTCTTCGAACGTGAGCTAACCGAGGCGTTCGACCTCTGGACGGCCGCGCGTCGGACATACGCCGGGCCGTTGGGGAAGCGCGGCCGGAAAGAATATCGCAGGCTGGCCGAGGCGGCTTGGCGCGACGGCGGCGATCGGTACGTCCGGGTGCGCGTCCGAGAAATCCTCGACGCCTTCGCCGAAGACGACGGCGATGTCGACGCGCGCATCGCGCTGCGCGCGCCCGACGCGAATACGGCGCGCGACTATGCCGACCTGGCCGCGCTGTGCCGCGGGGCTGGGCGGCGCGAGGAGGCGCTCGCCTGGGCCGAGGAGGGCGTGTGGAGACTGGAAGACCGCCCCGACCGGCATCTCACGACGCTCACGGCGGAACTGATGCGCGACGCCGGTCGGTGTTCCGATGCCGAAGCCCTCCTGTGGACGGCTTTCGAGCGCGAGCCGGACGAGCGGCTGCATCGGTCGCTGAAGGAGACCGCGGCCGACCCCGTGGGCATGGCCGATCGCTGCGCGCGGGCTGTCGAAGCACGGATCGCCGCCGAGGGTTCGAGACCTTGGTCGCCCCTGCCGGGACTCCTCGTCGACATCCTGCTCGGGGAGGGACGGGCGGACGACGCCTGGCGCGCCGCGCGGGCGCACCGCTGTTCAGAACAGGTGGTCGAGCGGCTCGCGCGCGCCACCGAAGGTTCACACCCCGAAGACGCCATCGCGGCCTATGCGGATCTCGTCGACGTCAACGTCGGGCGGACGCAGAACCAGGGCTACGAGGCGGCCTGCCGTTTTCTGGGCCACCTGGAAGGCTTACGGGCCCGGCGGGGCCAGTCCGCCGCGCACGTCGCTCACCTGGAAAGCCTGCGGACGAAGCACAAGGCCAAGCGGAACTTCATCCGGCTCCTCGACGACCGCGGCGCCTGGCCGAGATTTTGAGCGCACGCCGTCTCATGCAGCACGACCCTATTGGACCCACGAGTTGGGAGAATCAGGCGTGCCGATGCGCCGGCCGTGATCCGAGTGATCTTGCCGCGCGCCAAGCCGGCCAGGCGTAAGCGCTTGCCGAACGCTTGTCGTGATGATGGCCGTCGATCCCAGTCGTGGCCTTGGCCTTAATGATCTGGGCCTCCAGGCCGTCTTTCATCCAGGTTTTACCGCGACTGTCGGCCAAAACGGTTTGCGTGACGCCA
Source organism: Caulobacteraceae bacterium (assembly GCA_036276055.1). Taxonomy (GTDB): domain Bacteria; phylum Pseudomonadota; class Alphaproteobacteria; order Caulobacterales; family Caulobacteraceae; genus Acaudatibacter. The sequence goes on along the minus strand of DATBEN010000158.1, from coordinate 128 downwards.
AAGCAGCCCGACGCCCGCGCCGGTCAGGCGGCGTGGACCTCCAGCGTCACACCGAGATCACGCTGGAGATGGGCAATGACACCGAAGAGGTTGCGCGCGGTCGGATTTCCGGACGGTCCGAACATCCG
>DATBEN010000157.1:0-2657 GCA_036276055.1 Caulobacteraceae bacterium | reverse complement strand
ACGCCGTTGGGCGAGATCATGTGATCGCGCGCGCGCGTGATCTTCGAACCGTCGGACTTGGCGTAGTAGAGGCCGCCGAAGTTGCGCCCTTCGGGCGTGGTGCAGCCGTGGTCGGTGAACCAGAAGCCCCCATGCTTGTCGAAGACGAGATCGTTTGGGCCCCACAGGGGACGGCCGTCGCAGGAGTCGTAGAGTTTCTCTACCTTGCCGCTGGAGCGGTCGACGCGCTGGATGTAGCCGCCCTTATGCCCGGGCGGGGTGGGGCCGGGGATGTTGAGGCCGTTGACGCGCTGGTAGTGGAAGGACCCCCCGTTGTTGGTGATGTAGAGCGCTCCGTCCGGTCCGATCGCCGCGCCATTCGGGCCGCCGCCGGTCTCCACCAGCACGCTTACCTTACCGGAGGGCGACACGCGGATAAGCCGCCCCAGCTCGATCTCGGTGGCGATGATCGATCCGTCGCTCATGGCGACGGGGCCTTCGAGGAAGCCGCAGCCCTCGACGATGAGTTCGATGTCCATGGCGCTCTCCTCCGCTTCCGTTTGCGCTCTTCCTACAGGAGCCTTGCCGCAACCAACCAGCGGGATTCAGCGCTCCGGCTGAGGGCGCAGGGTCAGCTTCTGCAGCCGCCAGTTCAGCAGCTCGGCGACGTAGATCTCGTGATCCGAGGGGCAGGCGATCTCGTGGATCCAGCCGAACTGGCCCAGCTGCTTGCCGGACTTGCCGAGCCAGCCAAGGACGTGGCCGTCCAGGTCCAGTTCGTAGACACGGCCGGGATAGGCGTCGGAGGCGAACAGGACCTGCCGTCCCGCCGCGTCAGGCGGCGTGATGCAGAGGGCCCAGGGCGCGCCAGGCGCCATCGTTCCCTTCGCGTCGGGACCCGGCTTGGGCCCGATCGCCGGCGCCGCGTCCGGCGGAACGGGGATGTCGATGGTGATGATCTTCAGCAGCTTGCCGTCGGTGTCGAACACCTGGATCCGCCGGTTGCCGCGGTCGGCGACGTAGATCCGGTCCTTGGCGTCAATGGCGATGGAGTGGAGGGTGTCGAACTGGCCCGGCGCGGCGCCGTAACTGCCCCACGAGGCCAGCCAGCGGCCGTCCGGGGCGACCTTGGCGACGCGCGAATTGATATAGCCGTCGCTGATGTAGGTGTTCCCGCGGCTGTCCCAAGCCATGTCGGTCACCTGGCGGAACATGCCGTCGACGGCCGGGAGCGGTGGCTTGGGGTGGGTGAGGGGATGGGCGCTCTCGTCGCTCGCCTCCGGCTTGCGGCCGAACACCATCCTCACCTTCCCGGCGGGGGTGAAGTCGATCACCATGTCCGAGCCCTTGTCGGCGGCCCAGATGTCGCCGTTGGGCGCAATGCGCACAGCGTGGGCGAAGGACCAGGCGTAGAGGTCCTTGCCGATCTCGCGGACGAAGTGGCCGTCCTGGTCGAACTCCAGCAGTTGCGCCGCCGCCGCGCCGTAGGCGGGTCCAATGGTGTGGCCACGCTGGAAGACGAAGATGTGTCCCTCGCGGTTGAGTGCGACCCCCGCGACTTCTCCAAGGTGCATGTCGGGCGGGGGTTGCAGGGCGTCGGCGGCCTCGAATGGGATCGGTCCAGGCGCCGCACGAACAACGCCGGCCAGCATCAGCGCGCAGACGGCCGTGATGATGGACTTCATGATATTTCCCCTCCCCAGGCGCATGCCCCATAAAGTGGGCCTCGCGCTGCGGCCCAGGCTGGGGCGCCGCGCGCCTCACGTCGAGAGGGATATGCCCGTCCAGAGCGCTGGGCTTGTCGTCTACCGGGCCGAGGCGCAGGGCCTCGAGTTCCTGCTCGTCCATCCCGGCGGTCCGTTTTGGGCGCGTCGGGACCAAGGGGCGTGGTCGATCCCAAAGGGCATGGTGGAGCCCGGCGAGGCCCCGCTCTCGGCGGCGCTGTGCGAGTACGCCGAGGAGGTCGGCGAGGCGCCGGAGGGACCGTTCACGCCTCTGACCCCCATCCGACAGAAGAGCGGCAAGATCGTCATCGCCTTCGCCGTCGAAGCGGACGTCGACATCACTCAGATCCGCGGCGGCGGCGTCGAGATGGAACTCGAGTGGCCGCGAGGCTCCGGGCGCCTGATCCGCTTTCCCGAGATCGATCGCGCCGCCTACTTCGCCTCTGACGAGGCGATGACCCGGATCCTGCCGGCCCAAGCCGCACTGATCGCCCAGGTTCTGGCGATCTTGAAGGACCTCCCTTAACCCCGTCATCCCGCACGCATGAAGTTTGGGGGGGAGGCGCGGGGTCCGCTCAGCGACGCTCCAGCACCCGAAAGACGAAGGCGTGGTCGTCGTCTGGACCCGCGGGATGGGCCTCGCGGCGGATCTCGCGCCAGAGGGACGGGTCGAACGGTGGGAACATCACGTCGCCCTCGGGCTCGGCCTCGACCTCGGTCAGGTACAGCCGGCGAGCCCGAGGCAGGGCGAGGGCGAAGATCTCCGCGCCGCCGATGACGCAAACCTCGTCCGCGCCGTCCTCGGATGCCTGTTCGCGGGCGATCTGGAGCGCCTCCGAAAAGTCCTCGCAGACGACGGCGCCCTTGGGCTCGAAAGTCCCGTCCCGGGACAGCACGATGTTTGTGCGGCCGGGCAGGGGGCGCCGGGGGAGGCTGTCCCACGTCTTCCGGCCC
>DATBEN010000156.1:0-4829 GCA_036276055.1 Caulobacteraceae bacterium | reverse complement strand
GTCCAGGCCTCCCGATTGCAAGGCGCCCCCCTTGCCCAGCCGTCCGAGCCAGACTTTGGCCCGCACCCCCTCTACGAAACTCCGACGCCAGCGTCGAGGCGATCACCGGCCTTAACTCCCCTGACCTGGCGCGCCGCAGGCGCCAAAAAGTCTCCGACGCCTGCGGCGTCCAGGCTGTTCGGGAATTGCCAAACCCCCGCAACGCCACCACATCGAGCTTGACCTCCCCCCAACCCCCAGGAGCCCACGGATGACCGATACGCCCGAGTACATGCCGCCCAAGGTCTGGGCCTGGAACAAGGAGAGCGGCGGGCGTTTTGCGAGCATCAACCGGCCGATCGCTGGACCGACGCACGAGAGCGAGTTGCCGGTCGGGCGTCATCCCCTGCAGATCTACTCGCTGGCGACCCCGAACGGGATCAAGGTCACCGTCATGCTCGAGGAGCTGCTGGCCGCTGGTCACGCCGGCGCGGAGTACGACGCCTGGCTGATCCGGATCGACGGCGCGCAGTTCGGCAGCGGCTTTGTCGGGGTCAACCCGAACTCCAAGATTCCCGCCCTCATGGACCGCAGCGGGCCGACCCCGATCCGCGTCTTCGAGTCGGGCGCCATCCTCCTGCATCTGGCCCAGAAGTTCGGCGCCTTCCTGCCGACCGACCCGGCCGCTCGCGCCGAATGCCTGTCGTGGCTCTTCTGGCAGGTCGGCTCGGCGCCCTATCTCGGCGGCGGCTTCGGCCACTTCTACGCCTACGCCCCGACCAAGATCGAATACGCCATCGACCGCTTCGCCATGGAGGTAAAGCGCCAGCTCGACGTGCTGGACCGCCGGCTGGGAGAGGCGCGCTATCTGGGGGGCGACGAATACACCATCGCCGACATGGCCGTGTGGCCATGGTACGGAGCCCTGGCAAAGGGGCAGGTGTACGGCGCCGGCGAGTTCCTGGCGGTCCACGAATACACGAACGTAATCCGCTGGACCGACGAGATCGCCCAGCGGCCGGCGGTCAAGCGCGGGCGGATGGTCAACCGTGCCTTCGGCGATCCCGCCAGCCAGCTGCACGAGCGCCATGACGCCAGCGACTTCGAGTCCCGCACCGCTGACAAGCTGGCGGCTGCGGCGGCGCAGTAGTCCATCCGCGATCGGATGATGGACGCATCGAGCGCGGGTCCGCTCGCGAGCTGGGCGCTTGGCCCGTTTTCCAGGCCCAGGCGGATCCTGGAGCCGCGGCCGGACGTCGCCTTCGACTGCCCGGCCTCGGGCGCTCGTGTGTCCTGGGCGGAGAAGGATCTTTTCAACCCAGGCGCCGTGGCGGCCGGTGGGGCGGTCCGACTGCTCGTGCGGGGAGAGGACGCGGTGGGTCGCTACGCGGGAACCTCCCGCATCGGCCTGGCGTCGAGCGAAGACGGCGAAGAGTTCACCCTCGAACCGGAGCCCGTGATCGCGCCCGGTGACGACGCCTGGCAGGCGTGGGAGTGGCCGGGCGGCTGCGAGGACCCCCGCGTCGTCGAGTCGCCGGATGGGGGCTACGTCTGCAGCTACACAGCCTTCGACGGCAAGGTCGGCTGCCTCTTCATCGCCACGTCGCCGGATCTGCGCGTCTGGACCAAGCATGGACTGGCCTTCGCCGGCACGCCCTATGTGCGGCGGCCGAGCAAGTCCGGCGCGATCCTCACCGAGCTTAGCGACGGGCGGCTCGTGGCGGCGCGAGTCGACGGTCGCTTTTGGATGTACTGGGGGGAGGGGACGATCTACGCCGCCACGTCCGAAGATCTGGTGCGCTGGACGCCGGTGGAGACCGAGACCGCACCCGATCGCTACCTCGCCTTCGAGCCGGGGGCGCCCGGCGCGTCAGGCTGCTGGCGCGTGGAGCGCGTTGGTGGGCCGCATGGGTTGCTGCCCATCGCTAGCCCGCGGCGCGGACGGTTCGACTCCCTCCTGATCGAGCCGGGGCCGCCGCCGGTTCTGACGAAGGACGGCATCATCCTGATCTACAACGGCGCCAACCATCCCGCGCGCGGCGATCTGGTCACGCCGGCCTTCGCCTATCAGCCCGGCCAGATGCTTCTGGACGCCGCCGACCCCACCGCCGTCGTCGCGCGTCCCATCGAACCCTTCCTGCGCATCGATCCGGCAGAGGCCAAGGGCCAGGTAGGCAACGTCTGCTTCGCCGAGGGCCTGGTCGCCTTCCGCGGCGAATGGCTCCTGTACGTGGGCCTGGCCGACTCCCGCCTGGGCCTGGCGACCGCGCCGATGGCCTGAGACTGCCGTTCAGCGGAACGCTGGCGTGAAGCGGATGTTGTCGCGGGCGAGCCCGGCGGCGACGATCTGCAGTCCGGCAGTCTTGACCATCCATTCGAGGCGATGGTCGCGGTACTCGCGTTTGAAGAGGCCCTTCTCCAGCAGGTCGGCCACGCTGCTCATGTCGCGCCCGCCGCCGGCGAGCATGTCGGTGATGTCCTTCACCGTGGCCGCGACGCTGGGCCGGGCGTTGGCGCGGGCGAACCAGTCGGCCAGGCGCGATCCGGCGGGCGGCTGATGGCCGTGGCCGCGCGAGCCGTTCAGGAAGGGGATCACGGCCAGGTCGCCCCAGCCGAAGGCCTCGCCGTTGAACCAGTCGCGCTCGCCGAGCTGACGCTCGAGCCAGGCGAAAAAGCCGCTGGTCTGCTCCGCCGCGCGCGCCTCGATCGCCGCGGCGTCGTCGCCGGTTGCGCGCCGAAAGGCGCGGACCTCGGACAGCCCCCAGTTGATCGGTTCATAGTGGGTGTCCATCACCTCTTCGAGCATGCGCACGCGGGCGCGCTCGGCCGGGCCCAAGGGAAGGAGGCGCGGATCGGGCCATTTGTCCTCGAGGTATTCGAGGATGATGGTGGAATCGAAGATCCGGATGTCGCCGTCGATCAGGGTTGGCACCTCGGCGCGAGGGTTGGCCTGGACGAACTCCCCGGCCGCCCCGCCAGCGCCCAGGCCGTCGGGCATGGGCGCCTCGAACTCGAGTCCCTTCTCCCGCAGGGCGATCTTCACCTTCTGGCCATAGGGCGAGAACGGGTGGTCGTAGACACGCATCATGGCGCAGCCTCCGGTGTGGAACGGCGAGACTGCGCCCGTTGACGCGACGGGGCGCAAGCGGCGCCGGCGGGATCAGTCCACGATCGCGTCTGCGACGAGGTCCTGGGTTCCGGCCTGGAGCAGGGGCATGCCCTCCTGCATCATCCGCTGGATCAGGCCCACGAACAGCAGGTCGTGCTCAGGGTCGATCCAGAACCAGGTGCCGGCCGCCCCGTCCCACTGGTAGGTCCCGCGGCCCACGCGCGAGCCGGCCAGCGGCGGATCGTAGAACACCGCGCCGTTGAAGGCGTAGCCGCGGCCCGGCCCGACGTGCTGCATGCCGACCCCGAAGTTGCCGGCGATGATCGCCTCCGGCAGGTGGTTCGACGTCATCAACTCCACCGCGCCGGGGGAGAGGACCCGCACGCCGCCGAGCTCGCCCTTGTTGAGCAGCATCTGGGCGAAGCGGGCGTAGTCGTCGGCGGTGGAATAGAGACCACCGCCGCCCATCGGGATGTTCGGGACGACCAGGGGGTCGCGGACGAAGGCTGGATTGTCCAGCACCGTCAGCTCGGGGACGTTATAGCGGTGGTAGACCGTCGCTAGGCGCGGGAGCTTGGCCGCAGGCAGGAAGAAACCGGTGTCCACCATGCCCAGCGGCTCGAAGAGGCGCGTACACATGAAGTCGGGCAGGCTCTGACCGGTCAGGCGCTCGATGATCGCGCCCTGCAGGTCCATAGACAGCGAATAGCGCCAGGCCGAGCCCGGCTGGTAGGCCAGGGGCAGGGCGGCGATCCGGCGGGAGAAGTCGGCCAGGTCCTTTGCGCCCCACACCCTGGCGGCGATGTAGGCCGCGTCGGGCGGATCGTGCGGCCCTGGGCCGATGCCGTAGGCGAAGCCCGCCGTATGGGTCATCAGCTCGCGCATCGTCGGCGCATGGTCCGGCGCACTCCCGTCGGGACCCTTCACGTCGGCGAACTCGGGCAGGTGGCGCGCGATCGGGTCGTCCGGCGTCCAGCGGCCCTCGTCGTGGAGGACCATCATCGCCGCGGCGGTAACCGGCTTGGTCATCGAGAAGATCCGGAAGATGGTGTCGGCGGCCATGGGGTCGCGCGTAGAGAGATCCTTCACGCCGAGCGCCGCGCGGTGCACGACGCGCGCGTGGTGGGCGACCAGAAGAACGGCGCCGGAAACCTCGCTGTCGGCGATAGCCTGTTCCAGGAACCGATCGACCTGACTCAGGCCCTCCGCGGAAAGACCGGCCTCCTCAGGCGCAGCGGTCGTCAGACCTTTCCTCATTGCAGTCTCCCTATCCGCCTTGGTCAGCGGTGGGTGGCGCGTACCCGAGATCGCGGCGCGGCGCAGCATGTTCCGCGGGGGCTTCCGTATTGTACCAATACGATCCAATGGACTGGATTTTGCCGCATTTCGCCACGATCTTCTATTTTTGCGTAAAATCTACATTGACTTGGCCACAATCTCCGAGGCTTTATTCCTGCTGGGCGGGGCGTCGTGCCTCGCCATCCTCGGCGCCGCGGGCGAAGCCTCGGCGTTCGTCGCGTTCATCGACACGACCGCAGGCGTGTCTTCCTTCACGGCCCCGACCACCGGCTCGTACACGATCAGCGTATGGGGCGCCCAGGGCGGGGCCGGATACGCCGGATACACTGCCGGCGGCGGCGCGACGTTCGCCGGCGGCCTCGGCTATGGCCAGCGGACGCTGGTCCAGTTGACTGCCGGCGAGACGGTCAACCTCTACGTGGGCGCGAAGGGCGGCGACGCG
>DATBEN010000155.1:0-16727 GCA_036276055.1 Caulobacteraceae bacterium | reverse complement strand
AGGTCGAGCACGGCCGCCGGCGCCCAGCTGGTGTGGGGCCAGCCGCGGATCGCGCCGATGTCCGCCGTCGCCGCTTCCGGCCAGGCCTTCCGCGCGATGAGGGTGCGCGCGAGGTAGTAGCGCGCCTCGGGACCGCGCGGCCCATCGCCGGCGACGGCGATGTAGGACTGGAAACCCGCCTCGGCGTTGGCCATGTCGCCCTGCTCCAGGGCGGTCCGGGCGGCCGAGAACTGCGACGCCGGATCCAGCGGCGCCGTCGACGGCGGCTCCACGGGCGGCGCGCCCTGACCACTGCCCAGGCCGCCCGGAGCACCCGGCGCCATCGCGCCCGCCGGTGGGGCCGGAGGCGCCTGGAGCGCCTGGACCGTCTTGGTCAGGCCGTCGACCTCGTCCTTGAGGGCCGCATTGCGGGATCTCAGGTCGTCGACGTCGTGGTGCGTCTGGTCGACGTCGTGGCGGACCACCTCCAGCTCGCCGGTGAGCTTGGAGAGGGTTTGCTCGATGTCGTTGAGCTTGTCTGACTGCTGGTTGATCTGGCCTTCCGTGTCGGCGGGCTGCACGACAACCGGCTGACCCGTCTCACGCCCCTGGAAGACGATCGCGCGCAGTTCGCGCACGGCCTTCTCGATGCGATCGAGCCGTTTGGCGTCGTTCTCGCCGAGCGGCGGCTCATCCAGCGAAACCTGGGCCGCCGCCTCCTGGGCCATCCCGCCCAGGAGGGCCAGCGCCCCGAGCGCGCAGACGAGGCGGCGCGTACGCCGCCTCGTCGCGGTCAGGGCGTCAGGAGCGCGCGCCCGAAGTGATGTCGGTGTGGGCGTTGCGGTTCTTCGCATAGTCATCCTCGGTGTTGCCGATCGCGATCGGATGCTCCTTGCCGTAGGAGACCGTATCGATGCGGGCCGCCGGAACCCCGTGCGACACGAGATAGTCCTTCACGGCCGCGGCGCGGCGGGCGCCCAGCGCGAAGTTGTATTCCTCAGTGCCGCGGTCGTCGCAATTGCCTTCGACTCGGACGCGCACCTCGGGATAGCGCTGCAGCCAGGCCGACTGGGCGTCGAGGATGCCCCGGGCGTCAGGGCGCACGTTGTACTCGTTGAGGTCGAAATACACACGGTCGCCGGCGTGGATCACGAAGTCCTGCACCGAGCCGGGGATCGGGCCGGTGGGAGCCTCGGACACTGGGGGCGGAGGCGGCGTTTCAGGAGGCGGCGCCTGGGGCGGAGGCGGAGGCGCAGTGGCGGCCGGCGGCGTGGGCTTGGGGTGCGAGGCGCAAGCGGCCAGGGCGAGGGCGGAGATGAGCGCGAGTGCGGTGGTCGCGGCTCGGCGGTGGCGGGGGGTCATCGCGACGTCCTTGAAGTTGGTGGTGTGAAAGCGACGCTTCACTTGTGCGGCAACGCCTTGTCTGGCCCGAAGGTTCGCTTCAATGCCGCTTCCTACGCGAGAGTTAGGCTTCCCCAAGGCGACGCTTGCAATCTAGCTTCGGTGCGTGAAACGCAGGCGCAAAAATACCTCGTAATCCGATCTACTCCAGGAGACCGCCCATAATGCGAGCGCCACTCGCCGCCCTTGCCGCCCTTGTGGGCGCGCCCGCTCTTGCCGCGACACAACCGGAAGCGCCGCCGCCTGCGCCGCGGGCGGCGATGGAAGATATCGCCCGACAGGTGGATCCCGCCGCCGTGCGTACGACGATCGAGCGTCTGGTGGCCTTCGGCACGCGGCACACTCTCTCCGACACCGCCTCGCCCACCCGCGGCATAGGTGCGGCCCGCCGCTGGGTGGCTTCGAAGTTCGCCGAGGACGGCGCCCGCTGCGGCGGGTCCCTGACGATCGAGACGCCCCAGAACACTATCACCGGCGCGCGCATTCCCAAGCCCGCAGTGGTCCAGGACGTGCTGGCGATCCAGCGGGGGACGAGCGATCCGCAGCGTGTGGTCGTCATCAGCGGCCACATCGACAGCCGCGTCACCGACGTGATGAACGCGACGAGCGATGCGCCTGGCGCGAACGACGACGCCTCCGGCGTGGCCGCGGTGATGGAATCGGCGCGTGTGCTGTCTTGCCGCAGGTTCCCGGCGACGATCGTCTACGCCGTCCTGTCGGGCGAGGAACAGGGCCTCTACGGCGGACAGGTTTTGGCGGAATACGCCAAGTCGCAGCACTGGCGGGTGGAGGCGGTCCTCAACAACGACATCGTCGGCAACACCCACGGCCAGGACGGCCGGGTCGTCGACAACGAGGTGAGGGTGTTCTCCGAAGGGACACGCGCCAACGAGACTCCGGAGCTGGCCCAGGCGCGGCGCCTGGGCGGCGGCGAGAACGACGCCCCCTCGCGCAACCTCTCCCGCTACATGCAGATCATCGCCGCCGACTATCTTCCGGGGTTCTCCGTACGCCAGATCTGGCGTGCGGACCGATTCCACCGCGGCGGCGACCAGGCCCCGATGCAGGCCGCGGGCTACCCGGCCGTCCGGGTGACCGAGGCGGATGAGAACTACACGCGCCAGCACCAGGACGTGCGTACGGAGAAGGGCATTGCCTATGGCGATGTCGTCGCCGGCGTCGACTTTCCCTATCTGGCCAGGGTGACGCGCGTCGACGCCCTGACCCTCGCGGCCTTGGCCCGCGCGCCGGCGCCGCCGTCGGACGTCAAGCTGGCGGGGGCGGTCACCGCCGACACCACGATCAGCTGGTCACCGGCCCCCGCCGCCTCCGCCTACACGGTCTGGTGGCGCGAGACGACCGCGCCCCAGTGGACCGACCATCGCGGGACGACGGACGCGACCCTGGCCCTGAAGGGCGTCAACATCGACGACTTCAGCTTCGGCGTCGCCTCGCGTTCCGCCGACGGCTACTCGAGCCCGGTGGTGTTCGCCGGCGCGGTGGGAGCGTTCTGAGCCGTGAGCGCGGCCCTGCCTATCGGCCCTGGAACTCCGCGGTGCGCCGCTCGACGAAGGACCTGATCCCCTCGGTGGCGTCCGCCGTGCCCATCACCCGCTCACGGATCCCCGGTATGGCTTCGACGGCCGCGCGCTCGCCCGCCTCGATGAACCGGCGTCCTGCTTCCTTGGTCACCTGGACGCCAAGGGGGCGCGTTGGCGGCGATCAGGCGGGCGATCTCGATCGCGCGTTCCACCTGCCGCCCGACCGGCGTCACTTCCTGCGCCAGCCCGATGCGATACGCCTCCTCGGCCCCGAACTCGTCGCAGAGCATCAGGTGGTACATCGCGTTCCCCCAGCCGGCCCGGGTGATGTAGCGGAAGTGGGCGCCGCCTAGCGGCGCGATCCCGCGCCTGGCCTCCATCTGGCGGAAGCGCGTGTCGGCCCACGTGGAGGCCTTCATCACTTCGACGGCCGACGCCCTGGACGGTGACGAGCCCAAAGCCATGCTGGCGGTCAGCGCGATGATCGGGGCCCTCGGCCTCTCCCGCGTCCTCACCGACCCCGCCCGCTCCGATGGCCTGCTGCGCGCCGTCCGCACCGAGCTGGCGGAACTCGAGGGCATCTGAGAAATGTTCTCACGCTGCTTCCCGTCAGGCCGGCCCCAGAGATCAGCCGCTTCGGCGCCGATCGGCGGCGCGCCGTCGCGTCAGTCCCGCATCGCTTCGGCCTCCGGGTCGCTGAGGCTGCCGCCGGTGGCGCTCTGCAGGGCGTGACGGTTGCGGGCGTCCTCCAGGTCCAGCTCGCGTTCCACGCGACGGCGCGCCTCGTCGGTCATCTCCCCGCGCCGGTAGATCTCCGCGATCCTGCGGCGTTCGGCGAGGATGAGGCGCGACTGCAATCCGCTGGCCTCGGCGACTGGGCTGACGGCCACCATGGGGTCCGCCGTGGCCCGAAGAGCAGTTCTGCGATCCTCGTGCAGCCGGCGAAGACCCGCTACGGCCGAAGCCGGGGCCCCCTGTCGTTCCAGGACGTCGAGCTCGGCCAGCGCAGCTTCGACGCCCAGGATCCGGGCGGCCAGTTCGTGCGTCTTTGCGCTCACATCCTCCGCCTCTCCCGCCGCCACCATGCCCAGGCGCTTCAGGACGAAGGGGAGCAGCGATCCCTGCCCGACCAGGGTCGCGATGATGACGCAGAAGGTGACGAACAGGATGACGTCGCGGGCCGGAAAGGGCTTGCCGGCCACGGCGACAGGGATCGAGAGGGCGGCGATCAGCGAGACCACGCCCCGTATCCCCGCGAAGCTGATGACGAAGGCGCTTTGCCACGAGGACTCGAGGTCGCCTCGATCCGCGGCGGGCCGTAGCCAGCGCCGCACGAACGTGGCGGGAAACACCCAGACGAACCGCACCACGATCACCGCGACGGTCACCACCGCGCCGGCGAACGCCAGCGTCGCCCACCCCTTGCCGCCAAGGCCGGAGGCGAGGGTGCGGGCCTGCAGGCCCATGACGAGGAAAAGAACGCCTTCGAGCACGTGCGTCAGCAGGCCCCAGACGAAGTAGCCCTGCAGGCGGGTGGGCGGCGAGATGAAACGCGGTCCGAACCAGCTCACGTGCAGGCCGGCAGCCAGGGCGGCGAGGACTCCCGAGCCGCCGAGCATGTGCGGTGGCCAGAAGGCCAGGAACGGCGTGAGCAGGGAGACCACGATCTCGACCTGCGGGCTGCGCGCGGCCCGGCGGATGCGCAGCGTCGCCCAGCCCGCCGCCACGCCCCAGGTCAGCTCACCGGCGACGATAAGGGCGAAGCTGGCGACGGAGCCGAACAGCGAGACGCCGCCGTGGCGCACGGCCGCCAGGGCGAAGCTCAGCAGGATGAGGGCGGTGGCGTCATTGGCCACGCCCTCGCCTTCGAGGATCGTCAGCAGCCGCGTGGGGAATTTGAGCCGGCGCGCCACGGCCGTGGGCGCCACCGGATCGGGCGGAGACACCACCGCGCCCAGGACGAAGGCCGGTCCCCAGGCCATGCCCAGGAGCCAGCGGCTCGCGCCCGCCACGGCCGAAGCGGTGAACAGGACGCAGCCGGTGGCCAGGAACAGGATCGGCCAAAGGTTCTCGCGGAAGCCGCGCCAACTCATGCCGACGCCGGACGAGTAGACCAGGGGCGGCAAAAACAGCAGCAGGGCCAGCTGCGGGTCTATGGTCACAGCCGGCGTTCCAGGAATGAACGAGAGCGCTGCTCCCAGCACCACCAGGGCAATCGACAGGGTGGTGCGCAGCCGCCCCGCCGCCCAGTCCGCCAAGGCGGTCACCGCCAGCAGGGCGGCGCCGATGATCAGGGCAGACTGCATGGACCCGTGCCGTCCCTCTCGTCCACCGCACACGATGGGCGCCACGGGTGCGGGGACCCGCGCGAGACAAACCTAGCCTGCGATGGGCCTGCCGCCCAGGCGAAGACGGCAAGCGCCGGCGTTCAGGGCGCTGCGTATTGCTGCTCGAAGTCCTGCCGCAGCTTGGCGGCGAACGGACTGGCAGGCTCCGTGCCGGGCGTATTCTTCACATACGCGTCCAGCTCGGTGAGAAGATCTCGCCAGGCGTCGGCCATCTCCTCGGTCCAGTCGGGGCCCAGAGCCTCCTTCACCGTCTCGGCCACATGGCGGAAGAAGGTCGCGAACACCTCTCGGTCCACGTCGTAGCCCTCGTGGGTGACGAGCTCGCAGCGGATCATATGGTCGGCGTAGCGGCGGGGGCCGATGAAATCGAGGATGGCCTCGAACACCCGCGAAAGCATCTCCCCCTTCACGGCGCCGGTGGTGTCGCGCCAGAAATGGGCGCGATAGGTGGGATAGGCGGCGAACAGTTTGTCGTAGACGAGCGGCGTCGGATCGGCGACGCGCTCGGCGAGCATCTCGAGGCTCGCTTCGATCAGGCTTGCGCGATGGAAGGCGTTGGTCATGCGTCTGGCTCTTTGCCGGCGTGTTCGCTTCGCGGACCTTCCGCTTAAGCGCGTCGATCGACAAGGTCGGCGGGACGGAGCGTGTCGCTGGTAGTTGTACGGATTGAACGCATGCGTCGACACCGTACATAGACGTTCGGAACGTCCTCGGACGAGGTGGACGAAGTCGAAGAGGTGGTCTAGCTGGTCGGCCGACCGCTTCGATGGGCTTCGTGAGCCGCGCTCTCCCGGAGGCGTCGTCCACACTTTTTCAATGGAACCACGGTCAGTCGCCGAAGCGTCGCTGCATGCCCTGTAAAGAAGTCTCCGAGATGTCCCTGCTGGCTGAACCGGCCGAACACCTGTTCGGCCTCCTCGAACAAGAAGCCCCGCAAGCCCGGCTGCGGATCGTCCACGCGGCCGCGCCCCGGGAAACATCCCGTTCATCGGCGCAGGACGATGAGACGCCCAACTCCGCCGAAGAGGGCGTCCGGCTCGGCACGGTCCTCATCGTCGAGGACGACGCGATGGTGGCCTTCCAGATCGAGGATTCGCTGCAGGACGACGGCTTCTCGGTCTGCGGCGTGGCGGCCACGGCGAGGGCCGGCCTGGCCCTGTTCCATGAGTTCAAACCCGAGTTCGCGGTGCTCGATGTCCGCCTGGCCCAAGGCGATGGGCGCGACGTGGCGCGCGAGATCGCGCGTCTGTCCAGCGACACCATCATCCTGATGTGCACGGCGGAGGACGAGGACAACCTCCAGGGCATCGGCGCCCACGCCCTCCTACGCAAGCCGTTCGACTTCCGGGCCGTCGGAGCCTCGCTCGTGGCCACGCGCTGCTGGGCGAGGGGCGAGTGGGCCGTCAAGGCGCCGCCGCAACTGGTGCGGCTCCGACCGGAGCGTTAGGGCGCTTCGTCAGTCGGAATCGGGGGTCGCAGCATGGAGACGTCGGGCGCATCATGCGCGCCGCGAGGCATTCCGCTGAACGACGGGAGGAGCCATATGCCTGCCATGTTCCGCAACGCCGAATTCCAGTCGCCGGCCCTGCCTCTGATCCGCTCGCTGTGGCGGGGCGCCCGCGAGCGGTGCCCGGCGTGCGGCGAGGGTTCGCTGTTCTATCGTTATCTCAAGGTCTCGCCCGCATGCGCCCACTGCGGCCATGACCTGGACCAGTATCCGTCCGACGACGGGCCGGCCTATTTCACCATCCTGCTGGTGGGTCACGCGGTGATCCTGCCCCTGCTGCTGTTCGACTTCATCTGGAAGGCGCCGACAGCTGTGGTCGTTCCGGTGGTCCTGATCCCGCTTGCAGTGCTCACCCTGCTCGCCCTGCCCAGGGTCAAGGGCTCCGTCATCGGTCTGCTCTACACCCTGAGGGTCAGGCGCCAGGACGCCGCCCTGCACACCGCCGACCGCCTCGAGTAGGCCCCGGCCGTCGCCGCCGCTTCGCGTCGGCGGGCAAGGGAACGTGGCTTGTCTTCCCTTGGGGGCGTGTGTGTGAATGGCGCCTCCTTCGAGAGGGGCCTCCATGAGCAAGCCTGAGCCGTTCGCCGTCGACTGGAAAGAGGCCGACGTCGCCGAGGTGCTGGACAGGATCCGCGCCTATCCCTGGCCGCCAGCTCCAAAGGTTTCCGACGGCTGGGCCTATGGCTGCGACGGAGCCTTCCTCGAGGGGCTGTGCGCCTACTGGCTCGAAGGCTACGATTGGCGCGGCGCCGTCGCAGACCTGAACCGCTATCCCCAGTACGTGGCGCGTGTGGGCGATTTCGACCTGCACTTCGTACACGTGGTCGGCGAGGCGCAGGGCCGGCGCCCGCTCTTGCTCAGCCACGGCTGGCCCGGCAGCCACTACGAGTTCTGGGGCGCCGTCGACAAGCTGGCCTTCCCCTCCCGCCACGGCGGGTCCGCGGCTGACGCCTTCGATCTCGTGATCCCCTCGCTGCCCGGCTTCGGCTTCTCGTCCAAGCCCGAACGCCCCTTCGGCCAGCGGGCGACGGCGCGCCTGTTCAACGAGCTGATGGTGCGGGTGCTCGGCTATGACCGCTATCTCGCCCAGGGGGGCGACTGGGGGGCGCTGGTCACGTCCTACCTCGGCTTCGACCACCCGGACCATGTTCGGGGCGTTCACCTCAACATGATTGGCCTTCGGCCCCCGGGCGGTCCCAAGTCCGACGCCGAGACCGCCTGGATGGCACGTTCGGGCGTCGCGATGGATATGCTCGGCGCCTACTTCCGCCTGCAGGCGTCCAAGCCGCAGTCGCTGGCCTGGCTCGGCGCCGGCAACCCGGTTGGTCAGGCGGCATGGATCGTCGAGCGCTTCTACGACTGGTGCGACCGGCGTGAGCAGCCGTTCGAGAAGGTGTTCACCCGCGACCAGCTGATCACGAATGTCATGATCTATGTGATGACCGGCAGCTTCACCACAGGCGCCTGGTACTACCGCGCGCTCCTGGAGGAGGGGCGCGTGATGCTGCAGGAAGGCGAGCGGTGTGAGGTCGCGACCGCCTTCGCCAACTTTCCGGGCGAGGCCCTCTATTCGGCGCCTCCGAGGTCCTACGCGGAGCGGGCCTACAACATCACCCGCTGGACCGACATGCCACGCGGCGGCCACTTCGCGGCAATGGAGCAGCCCGATCTCTTCGTGGAGGATGTGCGGGCCTGGGCGCGCGAGGTCGCCTGAGCCGCTTGCGCCACCGGCGCCATTGAGGTCTAGGGCGCTCTTCCCACCCTGCGAGGAACCATGGCGCGCTACGACTTCGCCTCCGACAATGTCGCCGGAGCCATGCCCGAGGCCCTGGAGGCGCTCTCCCGCTTCAACGGCGGCTTCGAGGCCGGCTACGGCTCCGACGGGGTAAGCCGGCGCGCGGCAGACCTCATCCGCGGCATGCTCGACGCCGAGGCGGAGGTCTGGTTCACCGCCAGCGGTACGGCGGCCAACGCCCTGGCGCTGGGGACCCTGGCCGCCCCGCACGAGGCGGTCGTCGCCCATGAAGCCTCCCATGTCGCCACGGACGAGACCGGCGCCCCCGGCTTCTTCGGCTCGGGCCTGGGAATCATCCCCCTTCCCGGAGCCTCCGGCCGGATCGATCGCAAGCCCCTCGACGAGGTCCTGGCGCGTCCGGACCAGCCGCACTGGCAGCACCCGGTCGCGCTGTCCCTGACCCAGGCCACCGAATTTGGCGCGGTCTATACAGGCGCGGAGCTCGAGGTCCTGACCGGCGCCGCCCGCAGCAAGGGGGCGCGGATCCACCTGGATGGCGCGCGCATGGCCAACGCTGCGGCCTCCGGCTTCGACCTGAAGTCGATCACCGGGCTGGGCGTCGACATCCTCGTGCTCGGGGGGACCAAGGCCGGGTCCACGCCGACCGAGGCCCTGGTCCTGCTCGACAAGTCACTTGGTCGACGCTTCGGAGCGCGTCTGAAGCACGGCGGCCAGCTCGTCTCCAAGGCGAGGTTCCTCGCCGCGCCGTGGATCGGCATGCTCGACAGCGGCGCATGGCGCACCCGCGCCGCGCACGCCAACGCAATGGCCCGGCGGCTGGCTGCGGCCATGCCCTTCGACCTGCGTCACCCGGTCGAGGCCAACGGCGTGTTCGTCGAGATGGACGAGTCCACCCTGATCCGGCTTCGCGAGGCGGGCTGGTTCGTCTACCGCTTCATCGACGGCTCGGTCCGCTTCATGTGTTCATGGGCCACCACGCCGGAAGCCGTGGACGAGCTCGCGCAAACTCTTCGCGGCCTCGCCTGACCGCTGCGAGCGGTCCAAATCTTACGAAATTATCAACAATTGCAAATAGAACGAACTTGACCGTTCTGGCTCTGCGGCAATACTTCGGCCCGGTATCGCCAGGGTCCACCTCACCTTGGAGGGGTTGGTCAGATCATGAAATCCTCAGCAATCGGCGGGCTCGCCGTCTTCACGACTGTCGCCTGCGCCATGATCGGCTACGTGCCGCGCGCCAACGCCGCCCCGGTCACCGCGGCCTCGACGCAATGGGCCAAGCCCGCGCCGGCCGCCACGGTCGTTCTCGCCGACGCCCGCTGACCCGGGCGTCCGCGCTTCCGCTAAGGACTGGCGCGCCTCTCTTCCAGCTTCGGCCCCCCAACCCTCAAGTCGCCACCTGAATCTGCGCTTGCGACCAACAGCGGCCGTGTCAGGCGCGACCCTGGTACCGGCGCAGGAAGGCGCGACTGCGCTCGAGGCGGATCTGATGGTCCATGTCCGCCGGAGCCAGGGAAATCTCGCCGTGGATGCTGCGCGCCAGCTGGACCTCGTCGCCCGGCCGCAGGCCCAGGTCGTTCCGGGCCTCGGGCGTGATCCGGATGACGAGTTCCTCTCCGACCAGCTCGACCCTCAGTATCGACATGGCATCCACCTCATGGCGACGCCCCACCCCGTCCAAGCGGAGACCGGGCGGCGCCGACTGTCAAGCGGTAGGCGCGAGAAGGAGACTTCCTCGGCGCCCTCCGTGTGGCTCCCTGGCGCCGCGGTCTCACCCGCCGGTGACGGCCAGGACGGCTTCCTTGATCTTCGCCTGGGCGACCCTGCCGAGTTGGGCGAGGTCGATATGGGGCAGGTTCGGCAGTTCGTCGGCCACGACGACGGCGTCGACGATCGCCGGGCCGTCGAAGGCGAGAGCCTCGGCGATTGCGGGCCGCAGCTTGCCGGGCTCGTCGGCCTTGAAGCCGCGACCGCCGCAGGCCTGGGCCAGGGCCGCGAAGTCGGGGTTGGGGAACTGGATGCCCTTCTCGTACGCGGGAACGCCCAACGCCTCCGCTTCCAGGTGGATCAGTCCGAAGGCGGAGTTGTTGTAGATCACCACCTTCACCGGCAGCTTGTGATGGACGGCGGTCAGGAACTCGCACATCAGCATGTTGAAGCCCCCGTCGCCGCAGAGCGCGATGACCTGGCGTGTGCGATCGGCGGCCTGGATGCCGTTGGCCTGGCCCATCGCGGTCCCGACGGCGGCGTTGTTGAACGAGCCGATGATCCGCTGTGAGTCGCTCTGACGGATCCAGTTGCCGGACCAGAGGGTGTTGAGGCCGGTGTCGAAGACGAATACGGCGTCAGGCGAGGCGAGGTCTCCGACCATCCGCGCCACGGCCTGCGGATGGATCTTGTCGCGGCTGCGAGCCGGGTCGGCCTGCTTGTCCAGCATATCGTTCCACTTGGCGCGCGCGCGGGCCGTGTGGTCGAAGAAGGCGGAGTCGTCCTTGGCGGCGACGCGGTTCAGCAGCCGCATCAGGGACGGGCGCACCGAGCCGACGGCGGCGAAGTCCGTCGGCGTCCGCCGTCCCAGCGCCTCGGCGCGTTCGTCGATCTGGACGACGACGTGCTTTTGCGGAAGAAAGTCCGAATACGGATAGTCGGTCCCTAGCATCAGCAGCAGTTCGCAGCCGTTGATCGCGTCGTACGACGCCTTCGTGCCGATCATGCCGATGCCGCCCATCCAGCATGGGTCGTCATAGGCCATGATGTCCTTGCCCTTCACCGAGTGGATCAGCGGCGCCTTGAGGCGATCGGAAAGGGCGCGCAGTTCGTCGGCCGCGCCATGGCAGCCGGCCCCGCACATGATCACCACGCTGCCGGCCGCGTCGATCCGGCCGGCGATCTCGGCGATATCGCTCTCGTTGGCGGCGATCTCCGACCGCGGCCTCAGGGTCGCGACGCTGGAGACCTCGCCGCGGGCGTCGGCGCCGATCACGTCCTGCGGCAGCGTCAGGTGGGCGACGCCGCGCCCGCCATAGGCGGCCGCGATCGCCTGATGGATCGCCGCTGGCGCCTGTGCCGGCGAGGAGATGGTCTCGGTATAGAGTGCGACGTCCCGGAACAGCAGGTCGGGCTTGGTCGTCTGGATGTAGTCGGTTCCCTGAAACTGGCGCGCCATGTCGCCCGAGAGCGCCAGCACCGGCGCGTGATCGCGGCTGGCTTCGTAGAGCCCCGCGACCAGGTGGGTGCTGCCCGGGCCGGTTGTGCCCGCGCAGACCGCCAGGCGACCGGTGAGTTTGGCCTGACCCGCGGCGGCGAGGGCGGCGCCCTCCTCGTGGCGCACGCCGATCCATTCGATCGAACTACGTCGGACCGCATCGGCGAGCGGATTGAGGGAATCGCCGATCAGGGCGAAGATCTGCTCGACGCCAATCTGCTCGAGCGTGCCGACAAGCATGTCGGCCACCGTCTTGGCCATCTCATTCTCCTGGCTCGACGGCCCGGCCACCACGTTCGGGCCTCGGAGACCAGCACCCTACCGCGCCGGCGCCTGCGTTTCCTCCCCCGATCTTGCGGCGCCGGTACAATATATCGCGAACGCCGGACGCAACTTGGACGCGCCGAAGCGTCAGGCTCCTGGTCGCCCGAGCTCTCGTTGGCTACGGTCCCGGCGCGGGGACGAACGGAGGCGGCCGTTGGCAAGGCTCATCGTCTTGGCCGGTCTGCCGGCCACCGGAAAATCGAGCATCGCGCGGGAGTTGGCGCGCCAAGTCGGAGCTGTGTGGCTCCGGATTGATTCCATGGACCAGGCCATCTGGGCGTCAGGAACCGCGCCGAGCGATCTTCAGGACTGGACCTATCGCGCGGCGCAAGCCGTCGCCGTCGACAACCTGAGCGTCGGCCGGGACGTGATCGCCGATTGTGTGAACGACTGGCAGGAGGCGCGCAACGGATGGGCGCAGAGCGCCGCACGCGCCGGCGCCGAAGTTGTGTGGTTGGAGATTGCCTGCCGCGACGCCGCCGAGCATCGACGTCGAGTTGAAACCCGTACCAGCGACATAGCCGGGCTGGTCTTGCCTGATTGGGAAGCCGTCGCTGGTCGCGACTATCACCCCTGGGACCGAGACCATCTCACGATCGACACCTCGCACAAGACATTGGAGGCGTGCGTAGAACTGGCGCTGGCGGCCCTTGGAGCCTAGGTCCCGTTCCACGCCGGATGGGGAAATCTGGGGATAGGGAGAGGCGACGGTCTGTCCCCGCACCCCCCGCCCGTCTCCTGGCTTCGCTCGCAGACACCCTCGCCAGAAGCGGAAGGACAGAAACCGCTCAGTGCGAAACCGGGCGCGCGCGCTGGCCTTTCGGCGAAACTGTGGTTCTAATGGCTTCGCTGTAACAGCGAGGTTTCCATGCCATCGCCACAGGGACAGTTCGGGCGCGCTGCGCTTGGGTCGTGGGTCATCATCGCCGCGGTGGTCATCGTCGGCGCCGGGGCCTTCATCTTCACCGCTGGCTGGGTCTCGCCGCAGCGCGTGACACCGAACAAGCTGCTGGCCGCACTTGCGCCGCCAGGCGGTCCGGCGCTGGGGCGTCGGCGAAATCACGTCAAGGGCGCCTGCTTCACAGGCGCGTTCGAGGCGAACGGCGCCGGGACCGCACTCTCCACAGCGCCGATGTTCGCACGCGGCCAGTACCCGGTGGTCGGGCGTTTCAACGTCGGGACGTCGGACGCGAATGCGGCCGACGGGACGGTCCGGGTCCGCGGCATGGGTCTGCAGATCACCGCCCCGGGCGGACAGGTCTGGCGCAGCGCCATGATCGACCCGCCGTTCTTCCCGGTGGCCACGCCTCGAGCCTTCTACGGGTTGCTGCTCGCGACGGGCTCCAAGTCGCCCGATGAGATGAAGACCTTCGCTGCGGCGCATCCGGAGTTCGCGACCTTCGGCGCCTGGGCCAAGAGCGCGCCGTGGACCGGCAGCTATGCCGAAGAGCGGTACAACAGCCTCAACAGCTTCGTCTTCACCAACGGGTCTGGCCAGAGAAGCGTCGTGCGGTGGTCTCTTCTGCCGGCGGCGAGCCCCGTCCCCGTCGCTCCCGATGTTCTGGCGAAGCGCGCCCCCGACTTCCTCGAGCAGGAGATCGCCCAGCGCGTCCAGGGCGGCCCGCTTCGCTGGACGATGATCGTAACCGTGGCCGCGCCGGGCGACCCCACCGCGGACCCGAGCAAGGCCTGGCCCCAGGACCGTCGCGTGGTGGATGTCGGAACCCTCGTCGTGCAGCAGGTCCAGCCTGATCGCGACGGCCCGTGCCGCGACATCAACTACGATCCCACTGTCCTTCCCGCCGGCGTCGCAACGTCGGATGACCCCTTCCCCGCAGCGCGATCCTCCGCCTACCGCGTATCGTACGACCGGCGGACGGCGGAAGAAAAAGACTATCCGCGCACCGCTCCGGAGGCCAGGTGATGGCCGATGTCAAACGTTTCGCGCCGATCCAGCGGTTTCTGCATTGGCTGATGGCGGTCTGCATCCTGGCGATGCTCTTCATCGGCGTCGGCATGGTCTCGACGATCATGCCGAAATATCTCGGCCTGATCGAAACCCATAAGACCCTGGGGATCATCCTGCTGATCCTCGTCCTGATCCGTATCGTGGCGCGCTGGCGCTACGGAGCCCCGCCGCTGCCGGCGAGCCTGCCCGTTCCGATGAAGCTCGCCGCGGTGGCGTCGCACTATCTGCTGTACGGACTGATGATCGTCATGCCGCTGCTCGGCTGGGCCATGCTGTCGGCCGCCGCCTACCCGGTCGTCCTGTTCGGCGGCGTGCGTCTTCCGCAAATTGTCCCACAGAGCGATCTTCTTCACACGCTCCTGTGGGATGCGCACCACTATCTCGGCTTGCTGTTCTACGCGGTGATCCTGGCGCATCTTGCCGCCGCGCTGATGCACGCTCTCATCCGCCGCGACGGCGTCTTCGCAGCGATGGCCCCCGTCCCGACGCGCGAGCGAGACTGAGCGTCGCGAGGGCTTCAGCGCCCGCTGAACACGGGCTTGCGCTTCTCCAGGAACGCCTTGCGCGCTTCCCTGCCGTCCTCGCTGCCGAAGGCGACGCGGATGTTGGCGACTTCGTAGCGCAGCTGGCTTTCCAGGTCGGTGGTCTCCAGCGCCCGGACCATGCCGCGCTTGAGCAGGCGAAGGGTGATCGGCGACCATTCGCACAGCTGGGCGCAATAGGCGGCCAGGCGCGCCTGCAACTGCGCGTCGTCGACCACCTCTCCGGCCATGCCTAAGGCCACGGCCTCCTCGCCGCCCACGGTGCGGTTCTCCAGCATGAAGCGCATGGCCTGCTCGTAGCCCATGGCCTGGGGCAGGGTGATGGTGAGGCCGGCGTCGGGCGAGCCGCCGATGCGGGTGTAGCCGGCCATCAGGCGCGCGCTGCGGGCGACGATGCGCACGTCCGTGGCCATGGCCAGGCCCAGGCCGGCGCCGACCGCGACGCCATTGATCCCGCCTATCACCGGCTTGTCGCACCGCTTGCGGATGGCCAGCAGGAAGTTGCCGACCCAGCCGATGTCGTCCAGCTGCGCGGTCTGGCGCGAATGGGGCGAGACTGGCTCGCCCCCGCCGGTCAGGTCCAGTCCGGCGCAGAAGGCGTCGCCCGTGCCGGTCAGGGCCACCACCCAGACATCGTCGATCTTGGCGGCCTCGTCGATCGCGCCGATCACGCCCCAGGCCAGCTCCAGGCTGAGCGCGTTCTTCTTCTCGGGCCGGTTCAGCCGGATGGTGCGGACGTGGCCGATGTCCTCGACTTTGACGAGTTCGGTCATGGTCAGGCGTCCCTCTGGTCCATCGATTATGCGGCGAGCTTAACCCGGCTT
Source organism: Caulobacteraceae bacterium (assembly GCA_036276055.1). Lineage (GTDB taxonomy): Bacteria > Pseudomonadota > Alphaproteobacteria > Caulobacterales > Caulobacteraceae > Acaudatibacter. The sequence goes on along the minus strand of DATBEN010000155.1, from coordinate 1,331 downwards.
TCCTTCGCGGCACACAAGGCTCGCCTCAGACATCCTCCTCGCGCGCCTGGTCCTCGGGAAGGTGGCAGGTGAAGCGGGCGCCGCGGCCCGGCTCGCTCTCGACGCTGACCCAGCCGCCGTGCAGTTCCACCAGCGCCTTGACCAGGGCCAGGCCCAGGCCCGCGCCGGCGCCCTCCAGGCCGGAGAAGCGCTCGAACAGCCGCGCCTGGACGTCGAAGGGGATACCCCGGCCGGTGTCGGCGACGCTCAGGCTGACCTGGCCGTGAGCACGTTCCGCCCCGATGGCCACGCGGCCGCCGCTGGGCGTTCCGGCCAGGGCGTTGTCGATCAGGTGGTCGAGGACGCTGGCCAGGGCGGCGGCGTCGGCCTCGATCATCACCGGCTCCGCCAGGGCGTCGACCTCGAGGTCGATCCCGCCGTCGGCGCCCCGCCCCGCCCACCGCGCCGCCGCCTGGGCGATGAGGTCGCGAAGATCGACGCTGGCGAGCGAGAGCCGCCGCTCGCCCGCGTCCAACTCGGCGATGGCCAGGATGTCCTCGATCGATCGGGCCAGGGCTGCGGCAGCGACGCGCACGGCGCCGATCCAGCCACGCTCGCGCTCCGGCAGCGGCGTCCCCGACAGGTCCAGCAGCTCGGCATAGCCGACCACGGTGGTCAGCGGGATCCGCAGTTCCCGGGAAACGGCGGCCACGAAGTCGCTCTTGAGCCGTTCGGCCGCATCGAGGGCCGCCTCGCGCTCGGCCAGGGCGTCCTCCAGCCGCCGAGCGCCGGTGATGTCGGTGAGGCCGATCAGGGTCGCGCCGTCCGGCAGGGGCCGCGACTGCCAGGCTGTCCAGCCGCCGTCCGCGGTGCGGATCTCTCCGGCGGCGGCGGCGCGCAGAGCCGGGTCGGGATCGGTGATGCGGGCCTTCAGCGAGCGCCAGAACTGCAGGTCATGAACCCGGGCGACGCCGTATTCGGCGAGGTCGTCGAATTGCGCCCCCTCGCTCAGGATGTCCGAGGGCAGACTCCAGAAGGCCTGGAAGGCCTCGTTGTGCAGTCGCAGGCGGGCGTCCGCGCCGAAGACGGCGACGGCGTCCGTCAGCTTGTCCAGCGTCGCCTGCTGGACCTTCACCAGCTGGTTGAACCGGCTCTTCAGGTCGAGCTCGCTGGTGACGTCGGTGGCGATCAGGATGAGGCCCCCCTCCGGGTGGGGCTGGCCCACCACCCGGACGGTACGGCCGCCGGACAGCCGCCACAGGCTCTCACTGGCGTCCGTGGCGCGATAGCGAACCAGCTCGCGCGCCTTGAAGGCGGAAAATCCGTCGTCGTCCTCCAGGCGGCGGAGCTGG
>DATBEN010000154.1:0-14026 GCA_036276055.1 Caulobacteraceae bacterium | reverse complement strand
GCAGGGCGCTCCGGCCATGCAGCCGGTGCGCAGGGAGGAGAGGTCGTAGCCGTCGAAGTCGGGACAATCGAGCACGGCGATGAACATGGTGGGGACGCCGTAGAGTCCCTCGCACCGCTCGGCCTCGATCGTGCGCAGGGTTGCTGCCGGATCGAACACCGGGGCCGGATAGACCATGGCCGCGCCGTGGGTGACGCAGGCCAGGTTCGCCATCACCATGCCGAAGCAGTGGTAGAGCGGCACGGGGACGCATAGCCGATCATCCTCCCGCAACCCCTGGGCGCGCCCGACGAAGTAGCCGTTGTTGAGGATGTTGCGGTGGGTGAGGGTCGCGCCCTTGGGCGAGCCCGTGGTGCCGCTGGTGAACTGGATGTTGATCGCCTGGCGCGCATCGAGCCCGTCGGCGATCTGGTCCAGCCGCGCGACATGGCCGGCGTCGCCGGCGGCGACATCCTCGAACGCGAGCCAGCCGGGACGGGGCTCGCCGCCGATCTTGACGAGGATCCGAAGGTCCGGGAGTTCGGGGGAGGCGAGGGCGCCTGGCGTGGATCGTGCGATCTGCGGGACGATGTCCTCCATCATCCCGACGTAGTCGCTCGACTTGAACCGCTCGGCCGCCACCAGGGCCCGCACTCCGACCTTGGCCAGGGTGTAGGCGACCTCCGCGCGCCGATAGGCGGGATTGATGGTCACCAGGATCAGCCCAGCGCGGGCGGCTGCGAACTGAGTGAGGGTCCATTCGGCGCAATTGGGAGCCCAGACGCCGATGCGGTCGCCGGGGCGCAGGCCGAGCGCCAGCAGCCCGGTCGCCAGGGCGTCGGCGCGGCGCGCAAGTTCCGGCCAGCTCCAGCGCACGTCCTGGAATGGAACGATCAACGCCGGCTGGCCCGGCCAGCGCGCCGCCGCCCGGCTCAGGGCTTCGCCGATGGTGATCTCCAGCAGCGGCGGTTCGTCCGCGCCGCGAACGTGGCTCAACCGCTCCAATATGGCGTTCATTGCGTTCCTCCTCGCCCAGGGGAGCACAGCGCGCCCCGACCGGTCAAAGCCGTCCAGGGGCGGGGCCCGCTGTGTTGGCCTACGATCTCTTGCGCAGCTCGCCGGTCGCGATCGCCCGGAAGTCTCCGCCGCCGGGCCGCGCCATGCCGAACCAGACCGAAAGCCGATCGGGCGCGATGATCCGGTAGCCGAGGCGGAAGGTGGGGACGGCGAGGAGGGCGGCAAGTGCTGCAATCGATCTCATGACCTGCTCCTCGAGGCGCAGACCCCGCTGTCGCGAGCGCCTGTCACAGCTTAGGCTGAGATCGGCATTCGTCGAGGTTTGCATGCTCAAGCTGACATTCTGCCTGATCCGCCGACCGGACTTCACGCGCGAGGCCTTCCACGACTACTGGCTCAATCGGCATGCGCCGCTGGTCGCCAGCGTACGGGAAGTCCTGCGCATCCGCCGCTATGTGCAACTTCACAGCCTTCCGCCGGGCGAGCTCTTCGACCCTCGCGCGCCGCGCGGGGCGCCGGCCGGCTATGATGGCGTGGCGCAGCTCTGGTGGGACAGCGCCGAGGACCTTGCCGCAACGGCCGGCGACCCCGCGGCCGTCGACGCGGGGCGCCTCCTGCTGGAGGACGAGCGGCGCTTCATCGACCTTGCCCGCTCGCCCCTGTGGTGGGGCGAGGAGCACGTGATCTTCTAAGCCGCCTCGCGAATCCGCGCTTCGCGGCCCCCGCGCACCAGACCGCCGGGCAGGGCGCCGGTGTGGACGCCGTCCTCGAAGGTCACCTGGCCGGACTTCACGGTGTAGCGATAGCCTTCGACCCGCTGGACGAGGCGCTTGCCGCCCGCCGGCAGGTCGTTGATCGCCTCGGGCCGGCTGAGGCGCAGCTTGTCGAAGTCGATCACGTTGACGTCGGCGAGCAGGCCGGCCCGCAGCTCGCCGCGGTCGGTGAGACCGTAGGCGCGGGCCGTGTCGCTGGAGAGCTTGCGCACCAGGAATTCCAGCGGGAACTTCTCGCCCTTCACCCGATCCCGCGCCCAGTGAGCGAGGATGAAGCTGGGCATTCCCGCGTCGGCGATCACCCCGCAGTGCGCGCCGCCGTCGGAGAGGCCGAACAGCACGTTCGGGTGCTGCATGTTCTTGCGGAAGAAGTCGAAGTTGTAGGTGAAGTAGCCGCCCAGCGGCTGATAGAACAGCTCGCGCCCATGCTCGCGCAGCAGCAGGTCGTACATCATCTCCATCGGCGAGACGCCGGCCGCCTCGGCGAGGCCCGTGACCGACCGGCTGCGATCGGGCTCATAATCCGGGTTCTCGCCGAGCGGGAAGATCTGGGCGAGCAGCTCGGGGAGGGTGCGGCCCATCAGCGTCAGGCGGATGCCGCTCTCCTCGGAGAGGATCGCCGCGCGGATGTCCGGCCGCATCATCATCGAGAGCTTCTGCTCGTGGGGCAGGTGGGCGATCTCGCGCCGATAGGTCGGGTGGCCGACGAAGACGTGGAAGTTGGACTGCAGGCCGTGCAGGACGCCCGTGGGCCGGCCTGCGATCTGGGGACGGATGTCCATCCCCTGGCGGCGGGACTCCTCGGCGATGTTGTACATCTTGTTGCCTTCGTAGGCGCCGGCGGAGGTCGCCACGAGGGTGACGGGCAGGCCCGTCTCGTGGGCGAAGGCCTTGACCCACGCCCATTCGTCGTCCTCGCCCAGGTGGTCGGAGACCATCTCGAAGACGCCGTGGGAGAGGCCCTTCATCGCCAGGCCCAGCTGCAGCATTTCCTCCGAGCCGGCGAAGGTGCCGGGCATGTAGACCCCGGCCTTGTCCTTGTGCAGCAGGGTGCGGGAGGTGGAGAAGCCGAGCGCGCCAGCGGCCACGCCCTCGCGGACGAGCTCGGCCATCTGGGCGATCTCTTCAGCGTTGGGTTCGTAGTCGGTGTTGCACCGCTCGCCCAGGACGTAGGCGCGCACCGGGGCGTGCGGCACATGCGCGCCAACGTCCATCACGCGTGGCATGGCCTCCAGCGCGTCGAGATATTCGGGGAAGCGCTCCCACTTCCAGTCGATGCCCTCGGCCAGCGCCGAGCCGGGGATGTCCTCCACCCCTTCCATCAGCTGGATCAGGAAGTCGTGCTGGTCAGGGCGCACGGGGGCGAAGCCGACGCCGCAGTTGCCCATGATCGCCGTGGTCACGCCATGCCAGCTCGAGGGCGCCAGCAGTGGGTCCCAGGTCGCCTGGCCATCATAATGAGTATGGATGTCGACCCACCCCGGCGTGACGATCATGCCGGTCGCGTCGATCTCGCGCCTGGCGGTCCCCGACACTTCGCCCACCGCGACGATGCGGTCGCCGTCGATCGCGAGGTCGCCCGCACAGGGTTCGGCGCCCGTGCCGTCGACGATCGTGCCGCCGCGGATGATCAGGTCGTGCATCGGTCCCTCCACGCTCCCGCGGCAATCTATCCGGGCGCCGCCGGGTCAACGCCAGAGACTTTCGGCGCGCCTATGAAATTGGCGTATAAGGTGCAAATAAGTTTTCGGGAGCACGTTCGAGGAGGCCAGCAAAGCCATGGGCTACAGCCATCCCGCAGAGCCGACGTTCGGCGGCGTCATTGGCCGGACGATCCAGGAGTCCCAGCCGCAGTGGCCCGACGATCGCGCCCCCAAGGGCGCGCCCAACGTGGTGCTGATCACCCTGGACGACACCGGCTTCGCCCATCTGGGCTGCTATGGTTCCACGATCCAGACGCCCAACATCGACGCCCTGGCGGCTGAAGGACTCCGCTACGCCGGCTTCCACACGACCGCGGTCTGTTCGTCCTCGCGCGCCTGCCTGCTCACCGGGCGCAATCACCACGCGGTCGGGATCCGCGCCGTATCGAACATGGACACCGGCTTTCCCAACATGCGCGGGGCCGTGACGCCCAAGGCCGCGACGGTCGCGCAAGTGTTGCGCGACAACGGCTACGCGACCATGGCCGTGGGCAAATGGCACCTGTGCCCGATGGCGGAGGCGACCGCGGCGGGGCCGTTCCGCAACTGGCCGCTGCAGAAGGGCTTCGACCGTTTCTACGGCTTCCTGCAGGGCGAGACCGACCAGTTCTATCCCGAGCTCTCGTGCGACAACCGCTTCATCGACCCGCCGCGCACGCCCGAGGAGGGCTATCACGTCTCCGAGGACCTCGTGGACCAGTCGATCGCCTGGATCCGCGACCAGAGCTCGCTGACGCCCGAGCGGCCGTTCTTCCTCTACCTTGCGTTCGGCGCGACCCACGCGCCGCATCAGTCGCCCAAGGCCTGGCGCGAGAAGTACCGGGGCGCGTTCGACGAGGGCTGGGACGTGGCCCGGGAGCGCTGGCTCGAGCGCCAGAAGACGATGGGGATCGTCCCGGCGGATACGCGCCTGGCGCCCCGCAATCCGGGCGTGAAGCCCTGGAGCGAACTGAACGCGAAGGAGCAGCGCTTCGCCGCGCGCCTGCAGGAAGCCTTCGCGGCCATGCTCGATCATACCGACGCCCAGATCGGGCGGCTGATCGACTTCCTGCGCGAGCTCGGACGGCTCGACGACACCCTCGTCCTTCTCTGCTCGGACAATGGCGCGAGTCAGGAGGGCGGTCCCCTCGGCGTCATGGACGAGATGAAGCACTTCAACCTGATGCACGAGGACCTCGACGCGGCCCTCGAGCGCCTGGACGACATCGGCGGGCCGGACAGCCACAGCAACATCCCCTGGGGCTGGGCTCAGGCCGGCAACACGCCGCTGAAGTGGTACAAGCAGAACACCCATGGCGGGGGCGTGCGCGATCCGCTGATCGTGCGCTGGCCGCGGCGGATCGCCGATCCGGGTTCGATCCGCCATCAGTTCTGCCACGCCATCGACGTCACGCCGACGATTCTGGAGGCAGCCGGGATCGCCTCGCCCGAGGTCGTCGGCGGGATCGAACAGATGCCGATGCACGGAGCCAGCCTCCTGGCGACCTTCGCCGATGCGGCCGCGCCCCGCGCCAGGCGGGTCCAGTATTTCGAGATGCTGGGGCACCGTGGGATCTGGCGCGACGGCTGGAAGGCGGTGACGCATCATGCGCCGGGAAGGCCGTTCGACCAGGACGTCTGGGAGCTCTACCACCTCGACAAGGACGTCTCGGAAACCGACGACCTGGCCGCGACGCAGCCGAATCTGCTGAAGGAGATGATCGATCTGTGGTGGCGCGAGGCGGAGGCCAACGGGGCGCTGCCGCTGGACGACCGGGGGTTCTTCGAACTGTTCCGCGCCTCGCGCCGTCCGGGCCTGCCGTCCTCGCGGCGGCATTTCCTGTACCGGCCGCCGATCTCGCACCTGGTGGCGGACGCCTGCCCGCCCGTGATGCGCGGCTGGCGCATGGCGATCGACCTTCGGCATCCCCAGGGCGCGGAGGGCGCCCTGGTCGCTCGCGGCAGCCTCAACAGCGGCTTCGTCATCTACATCAAGGGTGGCCGCTGCGTATTCGACTACAACGCCTTCCACGAGCACAGCGTCCTGTCCGCGCCGATCGCCCCGGGCGACCGGCGCATCGAGCTGGCCGTGGAGCGTCAGGCGGACGGCTCAGGGAAAGCGGAGTTGCTGGTCGACGGCGTGAGCTGCGCCAAGGGGGCCATCGGCCGGATGCTGCTGATCATCTCGAGCCTCGGCATGGACATCGGGCGCAGCCCAAGACCCGTCTGTCCCGACTACGTCCCTCCGTTCGTCTATCCCGGCCTGATCCGGTCGGTGATCTTCGATCTGCCGGACCTCAGCGCCCTGCTTGGCGGGGCCGAGGCGCGGGCCGAGGTGACCGCGGCCATGGCCCGGCAGTAGGCGCGAGAGCGCCGTCCGACGCCGGATCAGGCTTCGGCGGGCAAGAGGGCGAAGACGGCGCGACGGATCGCGGCCCGCGCGCGGGCGGGATCGAGCTTCTGTTCGATCCGCAGGCGGATCCAGGCCTCGATCGAAAGGATCATCTCCAGCGCATCGAGCCGCGTGTGGTCGGCGCGGAGGTCCGCGGGCAGGCTGGCGGACAACATCTTGCGCATGTGCTGGCGCAGCGTCTCGTTGTTCGATCGCACGACCTCGGAATGGTGGGCGTGCGCCATGGCCGCCCGGCGGTAGGGCATCACCTGCTCGTACGCCGTGAACCGCCGGGTCATCAGGTCGTCCAGTTGCTCGCGCCATGTGCGGCCGGCCAGCGGCGCGTTGGCGAGGTCGGAGATGCGGGACAGGACCGCCTCGCTCATCTGGCGGACAAGGCCGTCCTTGTCCTTGAAGAGGCGGAAGACAGTGCGCAGCCCGACGCCGGCGCGCTGAGCGACCGCTTCGGCGCTGGGATCGAAGTCGCCTTCGCGGACGCATTCGAGCAGGGCGGCGACGACGCGCCGGCGGCTTTCCTCGGTGCGGAGCCGGCGTCCGTCCGGGCGGACCCCGTCAGGAGGCCTGGATGTGAGGGTCATGTGGCGGATTTTGGCATCGATGACATAGACCGGCATAGGGCTTATCGCCAGGGCGCAAAATGCTTTGAGAGCCTCAGACCCTGCCGCTGATAGTGCGATCCATGCGCGCCATAAAGACGATCGGGTCGTTCGGTGAGAGGTTCGAAGACGAGGCGGGCGACAGTCTGGCCATCTTCGAGAAGAAACGGCGTCTCGCGGCTGCGAACTTCCAGCACGCCTTTCGATCCCTGGCCGCCCGCTTCGGCGGTCCCGAATCCCGGATCGAAGAAGCCGGCGTAGTGGACGCGGAACTCGCCCACCGCGGGGTCGATGGGCGTCATCTCGGCCGCCTGGTCCACCGGGATCTCCACGGCCTGCTTCGAGGCCAGGATGTAGAATTCGCCCGGATCGAGCAGAAGCTCGCCGCGCCTCGCGTACAGGGCCTCGAAGAAGTCGCACGGGTCGTGTCCGCCCTCGAGGTCCATGTCGATCACTCCGGCGTGACGTCGGGCCCGGAAGCCGCAGATCCCCTCGCCCAGTTCGACGCCGACGCTGGCCACCGTCAGCGGGCGCGGCGTCCCGGTCTTCAGTCGCAGCTGGTTCAGGCGCGTGCCGGTGCGGACGAGGATGGAGAAGGTCTGGGGCGCGATCTCCAGGTACAGCGGGCCGGCGTAGCCGGCCTCCACGTCGTCGAACGCCGGCTGCCCGTCGGTGAGCAGGCGCACGAAGATGTCCACCCGTCCCGTCGAACTCTTCGGGTTCGCCCGCGCGCGGACGCCTGGAGGAAGGTCGAGGGACTCCATGACCTCGGCGATGTAGACACAGCCGCGCTCCAGCACGGCGCCGCGCGTCAGGTCCACCTCGTGCATGGCCACGTCGGGGATGCGGTCGGCGACGCGGCTGCCGGGCCGGGGTAGGAAGGACGCCCTCACGCGCCAGGCGCGCGCGCCCAGGCGGAGGTCCAGACTGGCCGGCTGCGTCTGGTCGGCGGCGAACGGCTCGGGCGCGGCGATCGCGCCCAGGTCGACCAGCTGCTGGATGGACTGGCACGGCAGGATACCGGGATCGGGAGTCATGCGCGCCGACCCATGGGGGAATGACTGCGCCGTGGCAAGCCGGCGGCCTTGACCGTCAGGGCGCCGGCGCCTCCTATGCCGGCCCTTTTTTCCGATCAGACGAGGCAGGCGATGAGCGAGACGCCCGACAATTGGGAGGCTGCGACGCGCCTGGTGCGCGGCGGGCTGGAGCGCTCGGGCCACGGCGAGACCGCCGAGGCCCTCTTCCTCACCCAGAGCTTCGTCTACGACAGCGCCGAGAGCGCGGAGGCGCGCTTCAAGGGCGAGGAACCGGGCTTCATCTATGCGCGATATGGCAGTCCCACGGTGCGCATGTTCGAGGAGCGCCTGGCTCTGCTCGAGGGCGCCCAGGCCTGCCGAGCCACCGCTTCGGGCATGGCTGCGGTTCACCTCGCGCTCACGGGCCTGCTTCGGGCGGGCGACCACGTCGTCGCCGGACGCGCCTTGTTCGGCTCGTGCGCCTGGATCCTCAACACCTGGGCGCCGCGGTTTGGCATTGAGTCCACGCTTGTCGACGCGCCGGACCTGGAGGCGTGGCGCGCGGCCGTGCGGCCGAACACCAAGGTCTTTTTCCTCGAGAGCCCCGCCAATCCGTTGCTGGAGATCTGCGACATCGCCGCGATCAGCGCCATCGCCCGCGAAGCGGGCGCCCGCGTGGTGGTGGATAATGTCTTCGCCACGCCGATCTTCCAGTCGCCGCTCGAGCTCGGCGCGGACGTCGTGGCGTACTCGGCCACCAAGCATATCGACGGCCAGGGAAGGGTGCTCGGCGGCGCCCTGCTGGGCGACCAGGCCCTCGTCGACGAGTCGTACCGCGACTTCATCCGCCACACTGGGCCGGCGCTCTCGCCGTTCAACGCCTGGCTTCTGCTCAAGGGGCTGGAGACCCTGGACCTGCGCGTTCGCCGCCAGACCGAGACGGCCGGCAAGCTCGCCGACCTGATCGCGGACCACCCGAAGGTGAGCGCCTGCCGCTATCCGACGCGAGCGGACCACCCGCAGCACGCGATCGCGGCGAGGCAGATGAGCGGGGGCGGCACGCTGGTGGCCTTCGACCTCGGCTCGCAGGAAGCCGCCTTCCGGTTCCTCGACGCGCTGCAGATCGTCGACATCTCGAACAACCTCGGCGACGCCAAGTCGATGGCCACCCACCCGTGCACCACGACCCACCGCGCGCTCAGCGAGGCCCAGCAGCAACTGATCGGGCTCACCCGGGGATGGGTGCGGCTCTCGGTCGGCCTGGAAGGCGAAACCGACCTGGCGCGGGATATCTCGCGCGCCCTCGACGCGGCGTGAGGGCGAAGCGCCCCCTCAGCCCACCGCGTCCGGCTCCAGGGCGTAGACGCGCGAGCAGTATTCGCAGGTGACGCGGATCTGGCCGTCCGCCTCGACCATCTGCGCTCGCTCCTCGGGAGGGAAGGTGCGCAGCATGCCCAGGATCTTCTCCTGCGAGCAGCGACAGAAGCCGCTGAGGGGCTTGGGTTCGAACACCCTCACCCCCTGCTCGTGAAACAGGCGGTAGAGCAGGCGTTCGCCCGTCAGCAGGGGATCGATCAACTCGTCCTCGCCGAGCGTCTCGAACACGGCCTGCGCGTGCAGCCAGGCCTCTCGCGTCGATCCGCGGGCCTCGTCCTCGGCGATGTTCTGGATCAGCAGCCCGCCGGCGCGCCAGCGCGGGCCGGCGCCGTCGTTGGCCTGGCCGACCGCCAGGCGCACGCGGGTGGGCGTCTGTTCCGACTGGGCGAAATAGGTCTCCGCGCACAGGGCCAGGGTCTCTCCCTCGATAGGCGTCACGCCCTGGTAACGGTCCATCCGGGGGCCCTGGTCGATGGTCATGACGAACACGCCTTCTCCCAGAAGGGTGTGCGCGCCGGGGCGGGAGAATCCGCTGGAGACTTCCGCCACCCGGTCGGCGTCGAAACGGCAGTAACCGCGCAGGGCGCCGGCGGCGTCGTAGTCGGCCACCACATAGGCGACCGGGCCCGAACCCTGCGCCTGGACGATGAGGCGGCCTTCGAACTTCAGGCTCGCCCCGACCAAGGCCGCGAGGGCGCACGCCTCGCCGAGCAGGTTGGCGACCGGCTCGGGATAGGCGTGCCGGGTGAGGACCTCATGGATCGCCGGCCCGAGGCGCACGATGCGGCCGCGGACGGGCTGATGGTCGATCTGGAAGGGAGCGACGGTATCGTCTTTGAGTATGTCGGACACGGCGGCGATATAGATACATCCGGCCGATTTTCACGGGTCGGCTCCGCACAACCGCGTTGCGGCCGATTCCGGTTCGTTCCGGCCGGAAGCTAGGCGCGTTCCGCTCGGATCGCGTCTTCGAGGTGGTCTCGCGGGCGCGGCTTATGGACTTATTGCGGGCGCCGGCGGCGCGGCGATATGCGACTGAGGTTTGTTTTCGAATCATGAAAGTCGCGGGTAGATGAGTCCACGGAAGCTGGGCGCGCCGAGCGTCTCCGTCCCGGGGCTGGCGTCCCTGAGACCCGTGGCGGTCGCCCTGCTGTTGGCGGCTGCGCTTCACGGCGTCTCGTCTGCTGAGGCCTCCACCGAGAAGGGCGCGCCGGGGAATCCGCCGCCCGAGCGCTCCGCCGTCGCGTTCGCGCGCGCCGGCGACATGGCCATGACCGGCGGCGATCTCACCTCGGCGGTGGCGTTCTATCAGAAGGCGAGCGCGCTGGCGCCGCGGGACGCGACCTACAAGGCCAAGCTCGGCCAGGCGCTCGGACGATCGGGCGATGCCGTGGCCGCCTATGACGTGCTCCAGCAGGCCCATAACCTCGACCGCAAGTCGTCGGAGATCGACCTGGCCCTCGGGCGCGTCGCGCTGCGGCTGGACCGCGCCCAGGAGGCCGTGACTTATCTGCAGGACGCGCAGGCGAAGGGAGCCGACGATCCGGCCGTGTGGAACGCTCTTGGCGTGGCGCATGACGCGTTGGGCCAGCACGCGGACGCCCAGAACGACTATCGCAAGGGCCTGGCCCTGAAGCCCGGCGACATGGCGCTGCGCAACAACCTCGGCCTTTCGCAGGCGCTTGCCGGCGACTATCCGACGGCCATCGCGACCCTCTCGGACGTGGCCTCCGATCCGGCGGCGACCGCGGGCAACCGGCTGAATCTGTCGCTCGTCTATGGGCTTGCCGGCGATGACGAGAAGGCCGCCCAGGCCGCGCGCCGGGATCTGGGCGAGGCCGACAACGCCGCCAACCGCCAGTACTATCGGCTGTTGAAAGCCATGGACGACAAGACCCGCACCCGGGCCATCTTCGGCCTTGGAGCGCCCGTCCAGACCGTTTCGGTGGCGCCGCCGCCGCGATAGGGCGGAGTCAGCCTGCCGCGCGCCGGATGCAGGCGATCACGAGCTGCGGACGTGTTCCATAGTCCCGGCATCGCCACGCAGGATCGATGCGTTCGAGCCTCGGCGGATAGCGCCTCGCTGCGGCGCCGGCGGCCCCTTGGCTGAGCCACACGATCCCTGCCCCCGCGCGCCGGTCTCCCAGGGCGAGAATGGGGTTGGGGTCCTCTCCGGGCTTCAGGATGAGACCGGTCACCGGGAGCGGCCGGCCGGCCCGGCGGAAGAAGAAGCCGCCGATCTGGGCGAGCGAGTCGGTGTTCCCGCCCGCGGCGGTCGGACTGTCCCAGAAGAAGGCCAGCCTCTGGACGCCTGCCGCGCCGAGGTCCGACCACGCCTCCTCGAGCCTCAGGCGGGAGTTCGGGTGGAAGGCCGCCGGCAGCAGTCCGACGACCAGGCCGAACTGTAGGGCGGCAAGGACCGCCGGCGCGATCGTCCAGCGTCCCCCGAGCTTGCTCGCCACCAGGGCGATCCCCAGGAGAACCCCGGGGACCATCGGCGTGAGATAGCGGTCGATGATGAGTGGGTGCGCCAGGGAGACCGCGAGGCAGAGGATTGTCGCGGCGAGCGAGGTCGCCGGGGCGATCCAGACGAGGGAGGGGGCATCCCCGGTGGGGGAGGCGGCGCCGCGCTTCAACCGCCAGAGCGCGATCGCGACCACGGCCCACGCCAGCAGGATCCAGGCCGATGGGCCGCCGCCCACGAGGAACGCGATCAGCTGGGGCAGCTCGCCCGGGGGCAGCGGCGAAGCGCCGGCCGGCCCCTGGCCGGTGAATCTGAGGAGAAGGGCGGCGTGAGCGACGAGCGACGCCTGCGCCGGCAGGAAGGCCGCCAGCGCAGGCCAGGTCCGAACGGCGCGCAGCCTGTGGACAAGAAGGTAGCCGAGGCCCTGGCAGGCGACGAGGGGCAGGGCGAGGTAGTGCGTGAGGATCAGAAGCGAAGACGCCGTCGTCCAGACGAGAGCCGTCCTGATGGACGGCTTCTCCAGCAGGGCTAGGTACGCCACCGTGCTTCCGGCGCCGGTAAAGAGCAGGAGCGCATAGCTCCGCGCCTCGGCGGCGAAGACGAAGCCTGGGATCCAGCAGGCGAGGAGGGCCGCCCAGACCAGCCTCGCTTGGCGGGGAATGGCGCTGTTCGGCGTCAGGGCCAGCAGAGGCGCGGCGCTGGCGAACACCACGCTTGGAAACCGCAGGGCGTCGTCCGAAAGGCCGGCGAACCGCGCCCAGATCCACGTCACGGCGTAGGAGAGCGGCGCGTTCACATCGAGGTAGCATTGCCGGACGAACCCGCCGAGCGAGCGCTGGCTGGCGATCATCCCCGTCCAGAGTTCATCGAAGCCCAGCGGATGGCTCGCCGCGAAGGCGAGCTTCGCCGCCGCCGTGGCGAGGAGCAGGGCGCCCAGGGCGATGGCGGCCGGGTCGACGCGGACGCGGCGCCGAAGTCGGCCGGCCCCGGCGGGTTCGTCGTCAACCCGCAAGGCAGGCGCCGGCTTCATCGCGAGCCGCCCTGGACGCACGCCAGGGCGTGAGACGTCCCCAGGCCATAGTCGCGGCAGCGCCAGCGCGGATCCATCTGCGAGATCCGCGGCGGAAAGCGGTTCGCGGCGGTCCATGGCACATTGGCGTTGTAGAGCCACAGGATCGCCGTTCCGGCGCCCCGGGCTCGCTCCAGCAACAGTGGGTTCGGATCGACACCGGGCTTGATGAACACTGCATCGCTCACGATCGGCCGTCCCGCGCGATGGTAGAAGAAACCGCCGATCTTGGAGAAGGCTTCGTGATCGCGGCCACCGGCGCCGCGGTCATCCCAGAAGAACTCCACGCGCGACACCCCGGGCGTCATGAGGGCCTCGGCGGCGTGTTGGAAACTGATCGGCTGGACCTTGGGTTCGCCGGACAGCAGCAGGACCAATGCGATCAGGCCTTGCGCGCCGACCACAATGAAGGGGGCCGGCCGCCAGAGGTCGCCGATCCTGCGGACCGCCAGCGCCAGTCCAAGCAGCACGCCTGGCGTCGCGGCGGTGAAATAGCGGACGACAAGGATCGGCCGGGCCAAAGAAGTCGCGAGGCAGACCTGATAGGCCACGACGCAGATGACGACGGAGGCGAGCGCCGCCGCCGGCACGATCCAGAGTCGGCGCTCGCCACTCTTCTCGCCGGATAGCGCCTTCAGGCCGATGTCCTTTCCCTGCAGGCGCGCGACGAGGAGACCGGCGAGGAGGCAGGCGGCCACCAGCCAGATCGTCCATATCCCGCCGAGCACGAACTGCAGGGCGTCGGGTAGATCCTGCCATCGCGGCGATACGGGGTCGGTCGGAACGGCGGCGGAGAAGCGCCTCAGCACGGCCGCGTGCGCCGTCATCTCTGCAAGGGCCGGGACAAAGGCGGCCAGCGCAGGCCATGTCCTGAGGGCCTGCCCTCGGCAGACAATCAGATACGCCATGCCCTGGCAGGCGACGACGGCCAGCGCAAAGTAGTGGGTCAGGATGAGCAGCGATGATGTGCCCGCCCAGAAAAACGCCGTCCTCAGGCCAGGGGAACGAAGCAAGGTGGCGAAGGCGAGCGTATTTGCGACGCCCAGACAAAGCAGCAGGGCGTAGCATCTCGCTTCGCCTGCAAAGATGAAGCCCGGCGCCCAGCAGGCGAGCAGCCCGGCCCAGATGGCTCGGGAGCCGAGAGACATGCCGCGCGAGGGGATCAGGGCGACGAGCGGCGCGAGGCTGGCGAAGACGACCGAGGGTAGGCGTAGCCCCTGATTGGACAGGCCGCCGATCGGCTCCCACAGCCACGCGATGGCGTAACCGAGGGGGGCGTTGACGTCGAGGTAGCACTGGCGGGCGAAGCCGGCCAACGAGCGCTCGCTGGCGATCATTCCCGTCCACACCTCATCCAGCCAGAGGGGCGCGCCCGCCCGATAGACGAATCTCGCGATGGTGGTGGCGAGCAGCAGGGCGGCGAGGGCCAGGCCTTCGACGGGCCAGGCAGCAGATCGGTCGGATGAGGTTCTCGCCGGCGCTCCGGCGGCGCGCCGGAAAGCCTCGCGGGCCGTCGATCCCGTCGGCGCCACGGATGGTCGAACAGAGGGCTGCACCTGCGTGTCTTCTGTGGTTTTCTTCGGTAACGCCATGCGATCAATAGTCTCAATCAAGTATGATTGACTGAGTGCTAATGTGAC
>DATBEN010000153.1:0-29876 GCA_036276055.1 Caulobacteraceae bacterium | reverse complement strand
GGGCGATGCGATAGGGCGTCGCCTCGCATGGACTGACGATCGCCTTGGGGTCCTCCGGCAAGGCCACCGGGCGCGCAACGGGCTTGAAGCGGCGAGTGAAGAAGTCGTTCCAGGAGGCGAAGCCCCAATGCGGGTCGTTCGGATCGTATTCGAACTCCTCGATGCCGATGTGCTCGCGGGCGCGCTTGCATTTCCAGCCCCTGGTCGAGGCGTTGAGGACGTTGAGCGAGACCTCGCTGGTCAGGTACTCGCACCAGGCAGCCATGATCGCCTTCAGCGCGGCGTTGATCGGCGGATGGCGGAAGGCGGCGAATCCCGCGCGCGTGCCCATCGACCAGTCGAGAATCGCGTTGAGGGGACAGCCGACCAGCTCTTCCTCCTCGAACTCTGGAGCGTAGGTCAGCACTGAATTGATCAGCACCAGCATCTGCCCGACGGATTCGAGGTGGTGGACCCGGTAACGATTGGCCCGCGGGACCTGGGCGATCATCTCGCAGACGTACATCCGCACGATCGGGTCGTTCTCGATCAGGTCCGCGAAAGCCTGGACGGACGGATGGAACGGCGCGGCTTTGGCCTCCGCCCGCGCCTGGAACCGGTGCAGCCACGCCTCGAGCACGCCCGGCTCCTGCGGCAGCCAACGTCCCGCCCGGAAGGTCGACTTCTTCACCGGCATCCCTCCCTGATGTATCGCTCTGGTCGCGAACCTACAGCGGAGCGGGCGTTTTCGTTCCCATGGAGTTCGTGAGCACACCCTTTCGGCGGCGCGATCAGGCTTCACAATTCCATGATTGCGAACCCCATCGCCATACGACAGGGTTTGTACGATGGACGACTCACTCTGCCACTGAGGGGAGGGCTTGGTCGCTCCAGTTTGAATGGAGCTGAGGGACTAATCATGAGAGCCGCAATCCTGCTCGCCGGCGCCGCCGTCGCGCTCTGTCTCGCGGCCACGGCCGGCGCCCGTGCCGAACCGTGGACAGACTACACGCCCCAGAAAGGGGCCTACATCTACACTCTGGTTCACGTCGAACCCGGTCACATCGACGACTACCTCGTGGCGCTGAAGAAGACGCTGATTCCTAGCGAGGAAGAGATGAAGCGCCGTGGCTTGATCGACAGCTATTCGGTCCAGGTCCGACAAAACGTCTACGGGGACGGCCCGAACGTGGTCACTATCGAGCACTGGCCGAGCCTGGCCGGGCTGGAGCCCGACAAGGTCCGCGACCAGGAGATGGAGGCGCAGTTCCGCAAGATCCTGCCCAAGGCCGACGAGCCGGCGCTTCAGGCCGAGCGGGCCAAGTACCGCAAGATCCTGTCCGAGGAGATGTGGACGTCGGTGGAATACAAGTGAGTTCCGGGCCGGCGCGTCCATCCGGGCGCGTCGGCGCACGTGCCGGTCAGCACCGCGAGAGCCGCCTGTCGGCCTGGGTCCGTCCCTCCCCCTGGAGGTCCGCGGCCTCGAGGAAAGCGAGCACCTCGTCGGCGTCATCGGAAAGAAGCAAGGCTTCGATGAAGCCGCCGTCGCGGGCCAGCTTTTCCACCAGGGGGTAGACCGGCTTGGAGTGAGCGCCGCGCGGCCGCGCCTTGGGGTCGAACCGCGCGGGATCCCAGAAGTCGCGGCCGACGAAGACCATCGGAGTCGGCGTCTCGCCCGGCTGCAGGTAGTAGTTGAGGTTGAGGTTCTGGAACACTTCCTGGACCGTGCCGGCCGCGCCAGGCGCGAAGACCAAGCCTCCCGTCGCCACGCTCACCAGGCCGTCCTCCCGCACTGAGTTGTAGAAGTACTTGCCCACGTGGGTGGTGAAGAGGTTCGGCGGCTCCTTGCCGTAATGCCAGGTGGGAATCCCGAGGTTGCGGCTTTCCAGACGCGGCTGGCCGCGCCAGTCGCCGGCCAGCAGGCCCGCCCGCACCGCGCACGCCGCGGCCAGCCATGCGCCCGGATCCGCCTCGTAGGACGGAGAACGGCACAGGGCCTGGTGGGCCTCTTCGAGCCGATCGTTCTCGTAGGGAGCCATGAAGGCCCCGAAGTTCGCCGCTTCCATCAGCCCCGGACCGCCGCCAGTGACGATCTGCAGGCCCCGGCGGCGCAGGGCGCGGGCAAGTCGGGCCACCTCCAGATAGGCGGGATCGTCGCGCAAGGCGTCATGTCCGCCCATCACGCCGACCACCTTGTAGGGCAGTTGCTTGAGATGGGCCGTGATCTCCTGCTCGATGGCCGCGTCATGCACGCGCGCCGCGATCGCCTCGGAGATGGAGAGCTGCCGCGGACGGCCGGTCTGCGCGTCCGTGAACCACCGCCACGCCCTCTGGTCGTAAGTCTCCGTCCATGAAGCTGGAATGGCCGGATCGAAGGCGTCGTAGAGGTCGCTGACCGAATAGAGCCGCGTCGGCCGTAGCTGGAACGGTATCTCCGCACGGTGGGGAAAGGCCTCGATCCAGGCCTCGACGGGGCTTTTTCTCATTCGTCGATTCGATTCAGCTCGTGTCGGCTTCGTTCAAACCGCGGCGCAAGCGTCAGCGCAATCCGTCGCACGGTCAGCCGTGGGACTTCGCTGCTTTCGAGGTCTTCTTCACCAGCCGAACGGCTTCCGCGAGGTTCCCGACCCCCAGCACGCGAAAGTCCTTGCCTTCCAGCTTCTCTTTGTTGGTCCAGAAGTCGCCGAGGTCCTCGAGGAAGGTGCGAGGCAGGTCCCCCGGCGACTCTATGTCCGCGTAGATGTGGGAGATCGCGGCGACGGCGAGCAGCCGATCGTTGCGTTCCGTGCGGCCGTGCTCGGTCTCCTCGGCTTCGACCACGCCGATGAGGCGCACCTCGACCAAGGCGCCCACGCTGGCGGGCTCGTCCATCAGCACCATCACGTCGGCGGGATCGCCGTCGTCGGCGAGGGTCGATGGAATGAAACCGTAGTCCAGCGGGAAGCTCATGCCGTCAGGGAGGACGGACTTGAGCCTGAACAGGCGGCTTCCAGGATCATAATCGAACTTGCTGCGCCGGCCCTTCGGCGTCTCGATGATGGCCCGGCAGACCCCGGTCTTTTCGTCCAGCTTGTGCGGCAAGCGCGTGAGATTGCCCATGGCTGCCCCCGCTCAAGCCGAGTGACGATGGCCAAGCGCAGCGCCGGCCACGCCGATGCGTCCCCGGCGGGACAAGGGCCAGACGAACCAGATCGCCACGATAACAGCGGCGGCGGCGAGAGCGCCGCCCAACGCGAGCCCGGTGCGCCCGGTGACGATCTCGATCGCGACGAAGAGGTCGGCAGCGAAGGCCGCCGCCAGGGCGGCGAGAGCGCCGACGATCATCCGCACTGTCAGGCGGCGCAGACGCTCGGTCTCCCGGCCGTTCTCCGCGAGCCGATGGAAGGGTGCTGGGGTCATCAACAACACCATGCTGATGACGAGCGCGGCCAGGGCCACGCCATGGCCGACCCGGCCTGCCGTAGACAGGCGCGCATAGCCGTCCGTCAGATAGCCTATGAACTGGAACCCCAGCAGCGCCTGGGCGCCGGGGAGCACGATGCGCGTCTCGGTCATCAGGTCCGCAACCTGGTCCTTCAGCGAGCTCTCGGCCCGCGCCCCGCGCGAAGGCTCCTGAGCGGGCGGATCGGCGCGCGTTCTCATCGCGATCAACTCCATGCCGTACCAGAGGAAAAAGGCGCCCAGCACCACGATCGCGGCGGCGACGCCGGCCGGGACCCAGCCCATCGCCATACTGGGGCCAATAAGGACATTGAGGCCGACGCCGAACGTGAAGGGCGCCAGGCTGAGGGGAATGAGCGCCCGAAGCGCCAGGCGCTGGCCTTCCGTGCGCTCACCGCGCTCCGAGAGTTGATGGAAGCTGGCGGGCGCGATCATCAGCACGATCGCCGCCAGGATCAGGATGAAGCCCCAGAGCTGGAACTCCTGGCGCAGCGCCGACAGCTTCGGGAAGCCCGACTGAAACATGGCCTCGTACTGGAAGCCCATCAGGATCTGGCCGCCCAGAACCGTGGTGCGCGTCTCGCTCAGACCCTGGCGCACCTGATTGCGGATGTCGTCTCCGTGACCGGCCATGGGGCGCCAACGGCCCCAAACCGAGCCGGTTCCTCAGCGCGGTTTGATCCGCTCTCGGAAGAGACGGCGCATGCCCTCAGTCGGCTGGCTTGGACTCCGCGGCGTCCGGGGCCGCCCCCGTCGCGTCGTCCCCCGCCGGCGCAAGGAGCTCCGTACCCAGCCCAAGCTGCCGGTAGCTGAACAGCGCGTTGTAGAGCATCCGGTACTCGCCGAACGTCTGGTCGCGATAGATCGGGTTGGTGGCGAACATCAGGATCCGTCCCTCCCCCAGCGGCTGGTCGATGATCGCCGGACGATGCTTGACCTCGTCGGGCGCGGTCATCAGGCCGCTCAGCACGCCCGGCTTGCCGCCAGGAAACTCCATCAGCACCTGGTCGCGCCGGGTGTCCGGAACGGCGAAGAGCGTGTTCGTGGCCCAGCGGACCGGAAAGCTCGTCTCGTCATAACCGTAGAAGATCGGGTTGCCCGGTTTGGTGATCCTGGCCTCCACGATCGGGCCCGGCGCATAGAAGTCCTTCGACGCGGGCGCGGCCTGCACGTCTGGCGCGATGCCGAAGTCCGCAGGCATGGCGCTCGAATCGCCGAGAGTGATCAGGACACCGCCCTCCTGGACGAACTGACGAAGCGCTTCGAGGCCCTCGAGGCCCATGCCGCCGCGGATGTCGGGCGAGGCGCCGTAGTCGCCCAGATAGCGGTAGCGGGCGGTCTTCTCGTAAACCAGCGGCTTGCCGCGCATGGGGACATCCCACACGAGGGCGCGCGAGTTGCGTCCCTGGCTGGGCACGACGATCACATCATAGCGCGCGCGAAGGCGGCCCTTCCGGACGTCGTCCTTGAAGATCAGGCTGTAAGGGGCGCCGTACTGGTCGAAGGCATAGCGGACCCAGCCCACGTTCTGGGTGGATCCCCAGGTGCTGTAGACCGCCACTCGAGGGGCCGCCGCCTCATGCGTCGGAACCGTGGGCTGCGCCTCCAGCGCCACCGCGGTCAGGCCGAGCGGGACTGCCTCTGCCTTAAGTTTCTCGTAGACGGAACCGTCGACGATGAACGAGCCCGCCGGGATCGTCTTGCCGGCCGCCGTGAAACCCTGCTCGGCGATCCGGATCGGGGTATCCTTCAAACGGTACCGCAGGCGCGCCAGGTCGATCGATCCGTGGTCGAGGACCGCATAGGCCTTGGCCCCCGGGGGATCGATGGCGCCCTTTGGCTCGTCCCGCTCGATCGGAGGCGCTGCGGCCTCGAGCGCCTTGGCGTCCTTCGTCGCCACGACCTTCACATGGGCCATCATCCCCATGGTCCAGGCTGAGTCGTCGTAGGTCTTGAGCTTGGGGTCGGGGAAGTCCTGTTTCTGCAGCAGGACCTTGGCGAGCCGGCCGTAGGGCTGGTCGAGCTTCACCACGAACGAGCCGGCCGGGAACGCGCCGTCCGCCAGCTTCAGCGGCGCTTCGGTGCGGCCGACCTCGATCCCCTGCAGGCGCAGAATATTCACCACCAGGGCCGCACGGGTCATGTCCGGCTGGTCGCCGGGGATGATGAAGGCGTACGGCGGCTTGGTTCGGCCCGCCTCCAGCGAGTCGAGGTTCTTCTTGTAGAAGTTCTCGAGGATCTGGTCCGGGAATTGCGAGGTCAGCTGGAGCGCGGTCAGCATCGCCGTCTCCATGTAGTTGGTGTTGTCGCGCATCGACCACTCGACGGTCTTGTACGGCGGGTTCGGCCGGAACCACTCCCGCTTGGTCTGGTCGAAGGCGTGCAGGTCCTGACCTGGCCCGTCCACCGGCTTGACGTGCCGCAGCTCCGTCGTCGCTCCGCCGTTGCCGAAGGTCTCGTAGAACCTCACCAGCCCGTTGTGGTTGGACGACATGAAGGCGACGTAGCCGGGCGACCAGGCGTCGACGTAACCGAAGTTCCAGACGCCCGGCATGCCCATCTTGGTCAGCTGCGCCATCTCGAAGTCCGCGAACCAGGGCAGCTCGGCGTAGAGGATCGGGTCGAGGTCCGGGTTCTGCGGCGGCTGGCCGCTGAAGGCATAGAGGAAGGGCACGGACTCGTGCAGGTCGTGCATGACCTGCGGCCGCCACTCAAGGTACCACTTCAGGAGGTTCGTGGCGCTGTAGCCACTGTAGTTTATATCGCGGTTGTCGTCGTGGAATATATACTTACCCCAGTAGGGTGATCCCGGGACCGGATCGAGGTCATCGGTGTCGTCGACCTTGTTCTCGTAATACCAGTCCGTGTAGCGGTCGCGCCCGTCGGGATCCGTGGCGGGGTTAATGGCGATGATGACGTTGTCGCGGATGCGCTGGATCAGCGGAGAATCCTCCGTCACCAGCCGGTAGGCCAGCTCCATCAGCATCTCCGGCGGCCCGGTCTCGCCGCTGTGGAGTCCGCCGAGGAGGACGTACATCGGCTTGGTCTTGGCGATCAGGGCCTTCGCCTCGTCCGGCGACAGTCCGCGGGGATCGCCCAGGCGCACGAGGCTGCGCCGGTTCTGCTCCAGGTTCGCCATGTTGGCCGGCGAGGAGATGACCACCATCACGGTGGGTCGGCCCTCTTCGGTCTTGCCCGTCTCGATGATCTTCACGCAGGGCGAGGCCGCCGCCAGAGCGCGGTAATACCTCAGGATGTCGGCGTAATAGTCGAGCACGCGGGGCGCGCCGATGTCGTGCCCCAGCACGTCGCGCGGCGAGGGAACCGCGCCGCTGGCCGGCAGGTGATCCACCAGAGGGCTCGAGAACTCCGGCCGCGTCGTCCACGCCTTCTGGTGCTCGGCGAAGGTGAGATCCATCGCCTGAGCCGCCACGAGAGACGGCGACAGCAGGGCGACCGCGAGGCCTGCGAGGCCGAGTCGAAAAGAGGCGCGCATGGCGCCCTTTTTTTCACCAGCGGCGACGCTTGGAAACCGACAAACGCGACCCGGTTTCGCGCCGGCGATGAATGAGTTCCTTCGTTACATCATTAACTATAATTCAGATTTCTTGCGTGACAACCCTGCCTCATTTTGCCACCCTTCGCCCATATCCCGCCCGATGCTGTAAATAAATCTGGCAATTGAGGTCAGATTTCGGTAGGAGGCGCGGCACAAATACAACAGTTCACTGGCGAGGAGACTGCGACAAACGAATCTACTGCTTCGAAATACGAAAGTGATCGTTTGAGGCGACCAGGGCATGGCTGGGCTAAACCTGGGTGGGCGTTCTCATGGCGTGCGCGACTTCGATCGAGGGGGCGCGGCGTCGAACCAAAAAATGGAGTTCGAAGCGTGAAGATTCGTAGCTTTTGCCTGACGTCGGCCGTCGCCGCCGCGACCGCCCTTGCTGCGGTTCCGGCCCTTGCCCAGGACAGCGATGCCGGCGCCTGGACGGGCCCCTATGCCGGTCTGAACCTCGGTTACGGTGGCGGGAGCTTCAGGTATCCCTTCTCCGGTACGACCGACCCGGCGGGGACCAACCCTGCCAACGGCCAATTCCGGCAAGATTCAAGTGGCGTCCTCGGCGGCGTCACCCTTGGCTATAACTATGAGATGAAGAATGGCGTGGTGCTCGGGCTGGAGACCGACGCCGACGCCTCCGACCTGAGCGGAAAGACCAGCCTCTCCGAGTTCCCCGCCACGGGGGGCTCCGTGAATAGCGCCTTCAGCTCGCACATCGACTATCTCGGCACCGTCCGCGGCCGCATCGGCAAGGCGATGCTCAACAACCGGCTCGTGCCCTATGTCACGGGCGGCTTCGCGTACGGCGGCGTTCGGACCTCGAGCAACACTGGGGGCCCGGACGGCGCCGGGTTCCTGTCCGGCAACCAGATGCAGACCGGCTGGACCGTCGGCGGCGGGGCCGAATATGCCCTCACCCATCATCTCTCGGTGAAGGTCGAGTACCTCCACGTGAACCTGGGCCAGGCTGATCTGACCGGAACTGGTGGGACCATCGCCGGACCCGGCTTCAACCTCTTCAATTCCAACATCGCCGAGAAGACGGACGAAAACGTCGTCCGTGTGGGCGTGAACTGGCACTTCTGACGTTGTAATGGGAGCTCCCTCCCCGCGCTGCGGGGAGGGAGACCTCAGGCGACGACCCTCGCCTCCGGCGGCCCCTCGATAACGCGTCCGACGACGCGAGCCGCTTCGAAGCCCCTTGCCTTCGCCAGGGCGAGCACCTCGTCGACGCCCGGCGGCGCCACGGCGATAAACAGGCCTCCGCTCGTCTGGGGATCTGTAAGCAGGTCCCGTCGCCAGTCCTCCAGCCCCTCCGGCAACCTCACCGCGGGGCCGTAGCTTTCCCAGTTTCGGCCTGAGGCGCCCGTGCGAACGCCTGCGCGCGCCAGGGCTTCAACCCCTTCCAGCAGGGCCGCCGCGCCCGATCTGATCTCGACGCACACGCCCGAGCCGCGCGCGATTTCCAGGGCGTGTCCGAGCAGTCCAAAACCCGTGACGTCGGTCACGGCATGGACGCCCTCGATAGCCGGCAGCTCGGCGCCCAGGCTGTTGAGCCGCGTCGTCGAGTCGATCATCGCGGCATAACCCGGGGGGCCCAGGCGGCCCTGCTTGAACGCCGCCGACAGGATGCCCACGCCAAGCGCCTTGGTAAGCACCAGCACATCGCCCGGCCGTGCGCCGGTGTTCTTCAGCACCCTTTTGGGATCGACCAGGCCAAGCGCCACGAGGCCATAGATCGGCTCGACGCTGTCGATCGAATGGCCGCCGGCCACCGGGACGCCGGCCTCCGTGCAGACCGACGCCCCGCCTTCGAGGATTGCCCGGATTGTTTCTGGCGCGAGGACGTTGACCGGCATGCCCACGATGGCCAGCGCCAGGATCGGCCGGCCGCCCATGGCGTAGACGTCGGACAGCGCGTTGGTCGCCGCGATCCGCCCGAAGTCCCGCGGATCGTCGACCACGGGCATGAAGAAATCGGTCGTGGCCACGAGGGCCTGCGTCTCGTTGAGCTTCCAGACCGCCGCATCGTCCGACGTCTCAGTCCCCACCAGAAGATCGGGGAAGGCGCGCGCCGCCGGCATGTCCGCAAGGATGTCCGCGAGCACCTTGGGCGAGAGCTTGCAGCCGCAGCCTCCGCCGTGGGCGAGGCTGGTCAGGCGGGGCGCGGAGAGATCGTCGGGCATGTGGGCGCCTTGGGCAGAAGGGCGAGGACACGGTCCGCCGCAGTCTCGCGGCCGGCGATTGAGAGGTCGGCGAGCGCGACCTCGCCCAGGATCTCCCGCTCGTCGCGGCGGCCGGATCGCGCATAACCGGGGTCATAATGGGCCTCGATCAGGCTCTCCGCCAGCGCCAGGAACTCGCCCCTTGCCGCAAGATCGCGCCATGCCGCCCCCTGGTCCCCCCCGTGGTGCGGCGGCAAGCGCGCCAGGATCCCCTTCAGGCGCTCGGGATCGGCGACCACGTCGCCGTAGGCCTCCAGCAGATAGGCCGCTCGCTGGTCGCGTGGAGCGGAGAGCAGGATGCGCGGCGCGCAGGTCATCGCCTTCCACAGTGTCGGCGGCAGGTTGAGCTCGCCCACCTTGCTCGACTCCGCCTCCACCACCACCGGTCGCGCCGGATCCAAGCCCTCCACGGCGGCGAGCAGCTGGCTCTCGAACAGCTTCTGAGGCGGTTGCGGTTCGGTGAGCGCGCCGAACAGGGAGCCGCGGTGCGCCGCCAGGCCCTCCAGGTCGATGACCTGCGCGCCACGCGCGGCCAGGCGTCCGAGGATGTCCGTCTTCGCCACGCCCGTGGCCCCGTCGAGAAGGACCAGGCGCAAGGCGGGCTCGGCCTCGTACAGCGCCTTCGTCACCCGTCGGCGATAGGTGCGATAACCGCCGGCGAGGACGGTTACGCGCCAGCCGATCTGGTCGAGGATGGTCGCCATGGCGCCGGACCTCTGGCCGCCGCGCCAGCAATAGACGAGCGGCGCGAACGCGCCGGACTTCTCCGCGAGGGCGTTTTCCAGGTGACCGGCGACATTGCGGGCGATGATGGCCGCGCCGATCCGCCTCGCCTTGAAACGGCTCTCCTGGACATAGATCGTGCCGACCTGCGCGCGCTCCTCGTTGCTGAGCACGGGAAGATTGGTCGCGCCGGGGACATGGTCGTCCGCGAACTCGGCAGGGCTGCGGACGTCGATGATGGCGTCGAAAGCCGCCAGCCGTTCCGGCGTCGCCTCCGTCAGGGTCGAAATCATGCGTGAACCGCTAGGCCGGACCAGGGGCTTACGTCCAGCGCGGACAAACTGCGCGCTTGGCTTGACAACGCCAGCGTGGAATTCCCCTTTGCCACGAAGGTCAGGGGGACGACCAACATGAAAGCGAACGATCGCGGCGACCTGCGCGCCAGGAGAGGTTGCACGCTCGCTCTATGGGCGATGCTCACGGCTCTCGCAGTCGGAACGGGGGCTCGCGCAGCCTGTCAGCTCCAGGAGCTCGCCGAAATCGATGTCATCGTAAAAGGATCCCGGTTCATCCTTCCCGCCACGATCAATGGCCAGGCGGCGCGAATGATTCTCGACAGCGGCTCTTTCAGTACGTCGCTGTTCATCGATGCAGCCAACCGGCTAGGCCTGAAGCCGGCCCAACTTTCCGCGAAGAGCTACGGCGTAGGAGGCGCGGCCGCACTGTGGCTCACGACTGCCAGAAGCGTCTCGATGGGTGGGCTGACGGCGCGAGACATGGGCATGTTCGTCATCGAACGGAACGGGATGGACGCCGACGGACTGCTCGGGGCCCCGTTCATGCTTCAACGGGATGTCGAGTTCGACCTGCCCCATGGGAAGATCCGCTTCTTTCAGCCGAAGGGCTGCTCGGGCGATCAGGTGGTCTATTGGGGACAGTCGTATGCCGTCGCACCGATGCTCGGCGACACGGCGCTCAGCATCGTCGTCCCAGTAAAGGTCAACGGGGTTCCCATTCGAGCCCAGGCGGACACCGGCGCGCCATCCTCCGTCCTGACGTTGGGAGCGGCGGCCACTGCTGGTCTGCGGCCGGGCGCCGCCGGGGTCAGCGAGTTGGAAGCCAGCCGCGGGATCGGCCCCAGCGCGGTTAGGACCTACGTGGGGGTCTTCTCGACCTTCTCCTTCGGCGATGAGACCATCCGGAACTCCCGACTCGAGTTGGCGGACCTGTTCGCCCCGGACCGGGAAGTCTCGCTCGGGTCCAACATTCCTCGCCCGGTGGGCGACTCGCCCCAGATGCTCCTGGGAGCCGACTTCTTCCGTTCCCACAGGGTCTATGTCGCCGTAAGCCAGCGAAAGGTCTACGTGTCCTACGAAGGCGGCCCGGTGTTCGACACCACGGCCCCGTTTCACCGCAAGACAACACCGGACAAGGCCGCCTCGGGAATCAATGGCGGGAACAAGGGAGGATCCTGATGGCCAGACTTGCAGGAAAGGTCGCCGTCGTGACCGGCGGCGCCAGCGGCATCGGCGCGGCGTGCGCCAGGCGGCTGGCGGCCGAAGGCGCAGCCGTGGCGATCACCGACCTGCAGGACGAGAAGGGCCAGCAGGTCGTCGCCGACATCACTCGCGAGGGCGGCCGCGCGCGCTACTTCCACCACGACGTCACGCTCGAAGAGGCCTGGGTCGGCGTGATGAAGGAAGTGAAGGCGGCTTTCGGGCGGTTGGACATCCTGGTGAACAACGCCGGCATTGGCCTGGGCAGCCCCAGCATCACCACCATGAGCCTGGACGACTTCAGACGTCAGCAGGCGGTGAACGTGGACGGCGTGTTCCTGGGCATGAAACACGGCCTGCTGCTGATGCGCGAGGCCGGCAACGGCGGATCGATCGTCAACATCTCATCCGTCGCCGGCCTGAAGGGCTCACCGACGCTCGCCGCCTACTCCGCCACCAAGGGTGCTGTGCGTCTGTTCACCAAGGCTGTGGCCCTGGAATGCGCGGCGGCCAAGGATGGGGTGCGGGTCAATTCGGTCCACCCGGGCATCATCGAGACGCCGATCTGGCTGGGCATCGGCCAGAGCGGCGGCGCCGGCGCCAACACGCCGCCGGACCTCGACGCCCTCTCCGCCATGGCGGTGCCCCTGGGGGTGAAGGGCGTTCCTGAGGACATCGCTCAGGGCGTGCTCTGGCTGGCGTCGGAGGACTCGCGCTACGTCACCGGCGCCGAGCTGGTGATCGATGGAGGCATCTCCATCCGCTGACCGTACCGGGGGGTGTGACGGGCGGCGGTCTTGCCACACCCACCCCGGCCACCTATCCTCTTTTGCCCCCGACGGAACGCCGCGTTGCGGCGCCGCGGGGTTTTTTCGGATATCCGCAGCACCAAACGAGCTTCAAGTCTGCAATGGAAAAAGTTCCCATGACGGCGGAGGGCTTTCAGGCCCTCGATGCTGAACTTCGGCGGCTCAAGACGCAGGAACGTCCAGCGGTAACCGCGGCGATCGGCGAGGCGCGACAGCACGGAGACCTTTCGGAGAACGCCGAATACCATGCGGCGAAGGAGCGCCAGGGCTGGATCGAGAGCCGCATCGCCGAGATCGAGGATCGCATGGCGCGCGCCCAGATCATCGACGTCTCCAAGCTGTCCGGCGCCCAGGTCAAGTTCGGAGCCACGGTCAGCGTGGTCGACGAGGACACCGAGGAAGAGGCCCGCTACCAGATCGTCGGAGAGCATGAGGCGGACGTCCGTGCCGGGAAGATCTCGATCGCCTCGCCCATCGCCCGGGCGATGATCGGCAAGGAAACCGGCGACGTGGTCGAAGTGAACACGCCCGGCGGTGTCAAGGCCTACGAGATCCTCAAGGTCGAGTGGGTCTGAAGAAGGCCTGTCACCGTGAGCGAACCACATAAGACGCGCTGCCTGATCATCGGCGCGGGACCTGCCGGCTACACCGCGGCCGTCTATGCGGCGCGGGCCTTGCTCGCACCTGTGATGATCCGCGGGCTCACGCCCGGCGGCCAGCTGACCATCACCACGGACGTGGAGAACTATCCCGGCTTCGCCGAGGTCATCCAGGGTCCCTGGCTGATGGATCAGATGCAGGCGCAGGCTGCAAACGTCGGCGCCGAGCTGGTCGACGACATCGTCACGGCCGTCGACCTCTCCGCGCGCCCCTTCCTGGTCACCTGTGACTCGGGCGCTCGCTGGCTGGCGGAGACCCTGATCATCGCCACCGGCGCCGAGGCCAAGTGGCTCGGGCTGGCGAGCGAGCAGCAATTCCGCGGCTTCGGCGTCTCCGCCTGCGCCACCTGCGACGGCTTCTTCTACCGGGGCAGGGACGTGGTGGTGGTCGGCGGGGGCAACACCGCCGTGGAGGAAGCCCTCTTCCTCACCAAGTTCGCGCGCAAGGTGACGCTGGTGCATCGGCGCGACGAGTTCCGCGCCGAACGCATCCTCCAGGAGCGGCTCTTCGCCCACGACAAGATCGAAGTCATCTGGAACCACGCCATCGACGAGGTGCTCGGGACCGCCGATCCGCTCGGGGTCACCGGGGTGCGCCTGCGAGATGTCGTCTCGGGGGCCACCCGCGAGCTGGCGTGCGATGGCCTCTTCATCGCCATCGGTCATGCGCCCGCCTCCGAACTGTTCGCGGGCCAGTTGCCGATGAAGGCTGGGGGCTATCTGGACCTGGAGCCGGGCTCGGTGCGGACGGTGGTCCCCGGCGTGTTCGCGGCCGGCGACGTCGCCGACGACATCTACCGCCAGGCCGTCACAGCAGCGGGGATGGGCTGCATGGCCGCTCTCGAGGTCGCCCGCCTCCTGGCGGAAGAGGACCACGCCCGTGCCCATCACCCAATCAGCCATCACGAAGCTGAGAAGATCGGGACCTGGTAGACGCCCCTTCCCCCTTCCCCCTTTCCTCGATGGGTAGTCGACGGTCGAAGGTTGGCGCGCCTTGATCCGGCTCAATCACATTTGCCTCAGTTTCGTGAAAGGCCCCTTTCCCTGCCCGGGTTAGGGGCATATATGCCTTACCGACTTTTGCTCACAATTAGCATAAGTCACCCAAGGGAAGGCGTCGGCGGGGGGAAAGTCGGCGCTCTTCACAGGCTCTAGATATGCTCACTTCGAGCATAAATAGGTGAGGCAGATGGCCGACGGATCCTTCGCTTTCACGCCCGCTGTCGAAGATGCGACGGCCGCCCTGTGGCAGAAGATCAGGGGACAGGTGACGCCTCTGGAATGGCGGCTTCATGCGCCGCTGATCGCCGAGATCAATCGCCTGAAGCGCGAAAAGAACGCGGTCATACTGGCCCACAACTACATGACGCCGGAGATCTTCCACGGCGTCGGCGACTTTGTCGGCGACAGCCTGGGTCTGGCGCGGGAGGCCGCGCGCTGCGACGCGAGCATCATCGTCCAGGCCGGCGTGCACTTCATGGCCGAGACGTCGAAGGTGCTCTCGCCGGAGAAGAAGGTGCTGATCCCGGACCTGCGCGCCGGCTGCTCCCTCGCCGCTTCGATCACGGCCGAGGACGTCCGGTTGATCAAGGCCCGCTACCCCGGCCTGCCTGTGGTCACCTATGTGAACACCACCGCCGCGGTGAAGGCGGAAACCGACATCTGCTGCACCAGCGCCAATGCGGTGCAGGTCGTCGAGGCGGTCGCCCGGGAGTGGGGCGTCGACCGCGTCATCCTGCTTCCCGACGAGTTCCTCGCCCGCAACGTGGCGCGCCAGACTCCGATCGGCATCATCGCCTGGAAGGGCCGCTGCGAGGTGCACGAACGCTTCAATGCGGCCGACATCGCCGAGCTGCGCGCGGCCTGGCCTGACGCGGAGATCCTGGCCCACCCCGAATGCCCGACCGAGGTCCTGGAGGCGGCCGACTTCGCCGGCTCGACGGCGGCGATGAGCGACTATGTCGCTCGCCGCAAGCCGCGCCGTGTGGTGCTGATCACCGAGTGCTCCATGGCCGACAACGTCGCCTGCGACGCTCCGGAGACCGAGTTCGTCCGGCCGTGCAACCTGTGCCCGCACATGAAGCGGATCAGCCTCGAGAACATCCATCAAGCCCTGGTCGAGGAGCGCTACGAGGTGACGGTGGATTCTGCCATCGCCGCGCGCGCCCGCGCCGCGGTCCAGCGGATGATCGACCTGCCGCCACCGGCCTCCCCGGCGCGCTATGACCTGGTCAAGGCGCGCCATCACGTGGATGTCGAGCTCATCTAGGCGCACCGCCATGCCGCTCCCTTCATCGCCGATCCGCGCCGACAGGATCGACTTCCACGGGGTTCTGGTGATCGGCGCCGGCCTGGCCGGCCTCTCCGCCGCCCTGGCCGCCGCGCCACGCCGCGCCCTGGTCCTCAGTCCCGTTCCGCTCGGCGAAGGCTGCGCCTCCGCCTGGGCCCAGGGCGGCATGGCCGCCGCCCTGGCGGATGACGACGACCCGGCGCTCCACGCCGCCGACACCTGCGCCGCCGGCGCCGGCCTCTGCGAGCCCCAGGCCGTGCGCATCCTCACCACGGAGGGGCCGGACGCGGTCCGCGCGCTGGCGGCGCTTGGCGCGCCGTTCGACCGCCGCGCCGACGGGAGTTTCGCCCAGAGCCTCGAGGCGGCGCACTCGCTTCCGCGCGTGGCGAGGGTCGGCGGCGACGGGGCCGGACGCGCGATCATGACCGCAGTGATCGCCGCGGCGCGTGCGGCCGATCATGTGGAGGTCCGCGAAGGCGTCCACGCCCTCGCCCTGATCACCGACACGCAGGGGCGCGTGCACGGTGTCCTCGCCCGGGCTGGCGGGTCGCTGGTCGAGATCCATGCGCCGGCGGTGGTGCTCGCCAGCGGCGGCGTCGGCGGCCTCTACGCCGTCACCACGGACCCGGCGGCGGTGCGTGGCGAGGGACTGGCCATGGCGGCGATGGCGGGCGCGGAGATCCTCGATCCCGAGTTCGTCCAGTTCCACCCCACGGCCATCGATATCGGCTCCGACCCGGCGCCGCTGGCCACCGAAGCCCTGAGAGGCGAAGGCGCGCGCCTGATCGACGGCGCCGGCGTCCCGTTCATGTCACGCTATCATCCGGCGGCCGAACTGGCGCCGCGCGACGTCGTGGCCCGGGCGATCGAGGCCGAGCGACGCGCTGGCCGCGGGGCTTTCCTCGACGCGCGCGCCCCGCTCATCGCCGACGTCGCGCACGAATTTCCCGCCGTGTTCGCCGCCTGCATGTCGGGCGGCGTGGATCCGCGCCGCCGGCCGATTCCGGTGCTGCCCGCGGTGCACTATCACATGGGCGGGATCGTCACGGACCTGACAGGGGCGACCACCCTGCCCGGCCTGTTCGCCGCCGGCGAATGCGCGGCGACGGGCGTGCATGGCGCCAACCGCCTGGCGTCCAACTCCCTGCTCGAGGCGGCGGTGTTCGGCGCCCGCGCGGGGCGTGCCGCGCGGGACGCGGCCCACGTCTCGTGCCGAACCGCGACGCCCGCCGCGCCCCCGGACCTGCCCGAGGCGACCCTGCTCGACCTGCGTCGGCGCATGTCGCAAGACGTCGGTGTCGTGCGGGACGCTGCGGGACTGACGCGCCTGCTCGCCTGGCTTTCCGCGGCCGAGGCCGTGTGCGGCCCAGCCCTGCCCCTCACGGCGGCGCGCCTGGTGGCCGAGGGGGCCCTGGCTCGCCGCGAAAGCCGCGGGGCGCACTTCCGCGCCG
The DNA here is from genome assembly GCA_036276055.1 of Caulobacteraceae bacterium. Taxonomy (GTDB): domain Bacteria; phylum Pseudomonadota; class Alphaproteobacteria; order Caulobacterales; family Caulobacteraceae; genus Acaudatibacter. The sequence goes on along the minus strand of DATBEN010000153.1, from coordinate 13,241 downwards.
ACCATCCCACGGCCTTCGCCGAGGCCACGCACACCCGTCGGAGCCTGCAGGACGCGGCCGAGCGGCGGCGGCGCGCTGCGTGAAGCTCGATCCCCTCCCCGACCTCCTGGTCGATCCGATCGTCCGCGCCGCCCTCGCCGAGGACCTCGGCCGCGCCGGGGACATCACCAGCCATGCGTGCATCCCGGCTGAAGCGCGAATGGATGCACGGTTCGTCGCCAGGAAGGCGGGCGTGCTGTCAGGCGTCGCCTGCGCCCGGCTCGCCTTCGCCGCCCTGGATCCGGAGATCCGGTTCGACGCCCGCCTTTCCGACGGAGCGACGCTGAAGCCCGGTGAGTCGATCGCCACGGTCTCGGGATCGGCGCGCGTGATCCTCGCCGCCGAACGCACGGCCCTGAACCTGATGGGCCGCCTGTCCGGGATCGCCAGCCTCACCGCCGCCTATGTCGCCAAGACGAGCGGGACGCGCGCCAGGATCATAGACACGCGCAAGACGACGCCCCTGCTGCGCGCCCTGGAGAAGTACGCGGTGCGCTGCGGCGGGGGCGCCAACCATCGGTTCGGCCTCGATGACGCGATCCTCATCAAGGACAACCATGTGGCCGCCTGCGGCGGCGTGGGCGATGCGGTGCGGCGCGCCCGAGGCGCAGCGGGGCACATGGTGAAACTCGAGGTGGAGGTCGACAGCCTCGATCAGCTTCGCGAAGCGTTGGAAGCGGCTCCCGACATCGTCATGCTCGACAATTTCGGCCTGCCGGATCTCGAGGCCGCCGTGTCGCTCGCCGCCGGCCGCGTCGTGCTCGAGGCGTCAGGCGGCGTCAGCCTGGAGACAGTGGCCGCGATCGCCCGCACCGGCGTGGACCTGATCAGCGTAGGCGCCCTCACCCACTCCGCGCCGGTCCTGGACATCGGCCTCGACGCCGTCTGAAGGCGGCGCCGAAGCGGGCCTCCCGATGTGCCTATTCGCTGGCGTTCGCCGAGACGTCCGCCGTGGTCGCCACGCTCTCGGCCGGCGGTTGCGCCGGCTCCGCACGCTTGCCGAACAGCCCAAGGTCGCCCAGCGCCATGGTGAACCGCCGGGCGGCGTCCGGCGCGCCCGGGCCCTGCTCCACTGTTGCGGGCTCGGCCTGGACCAGCCGATGCTCGGGCCCGCCATGGGCGGAGAGCGGATGGGATGCGGCGATAAAGAAGACGTGATTGCCCAGCCGCGCGACCGGCGTGCCGGCCTTCGCGTCAGCGGAGGCGCCGGCGGCGTGGAAGTTGAGCGCGCGGCCGACTGCCGTCATCACATATCCCTGCAGCGCTCGGGCGGCGACCATGCGCGCGCGCCTCCAGGCCATCGGCTCCAGCGGCCGGGCCATGGCGCCGTCGCAGACGAAGGTGAACTGGCAACCTCCCTCGGAAGCCGGCTGGTAGACCACCGAGCAGACGCTTTTCGGATAGGCCGGATCGTGGGCGCGATTGAGCACAACCTGCGCCACGGCCGCCTGTCCGGCGGCGCTTTCGCCGCGCGCTTCGTAGTAGACGGCCTGCGAGAGGCAATCGAGGTCACGGCGGCGCGCCGGATGGGTCCACGCTGCCGCAGCCGCCTGGAATTGCGTCATCCGGCTCATCGAGGCGGACGGCGCAGTCGTTGTCGTCGACAAGGCAATCTGAGCGATCCGGCTGGTGTCGACGCCCTGGCCGGAAAACGGCGGTTGGGTCTCGCTGCAGACGATCGCCGCCACGGTCAGTCCCATAGCGGCGGCCACAAGAGGCGCGCCAACCTGCGCGCACGCTTTCGCATGCGGGCTGAAAGTAAAGTCCAAGATTTCGTGTCCTATGCGGCGAGGCGAATACTGCCCCAGACAGTCGGCCTACAAGCGCTCCGCAGATCTGATGAGCGGAAGAGCTTGAAGGCGAGGTTCGGCCGGTACACGTTGGCGGAACCAAACGCCGTCTACTACGCGGGAATGCCAGACGCAAGTTTCATAAGCCGAACCCTGCGGCGCATGGGCGCAGAGTTCCCCCGGACTCCGCCGTGCGCCGAAGGGCGGACATCGCCGCCGAGCCAAATCAAATCGTTGACGATATTAACGAAATTTTTCGATATGTGCGAAGCTGCTCCACGCCGACATGACGCGCCAGACGCTCTGCATTTTTTTGCCTGAGCGGCTGCCCTCGGCCGCAGAATCAGGCGTCCAGAAGCTGGAAGCGCAAATCCATGTTCGCCGTGGACATCACCTCTCGGGCCACGATGTAGAAGTGCGCGGCCGGTCCGCTAAGCGGGCACCGGGCGATGACTTCCACCCGCACGGCGCCGCCGGCGTACCGCGGCCAGACGCCCTTGAGTTGGCCCGTCTCCACGAACGCGATCTGGGCGTTGAGCTTGTCCCTCAGGACGTCCAGGTGGCGCTCGTCCTCCGGCGGCTTCCAAGTGAGGGGATCGGAGACCACCAGCACCGGGGTCTGCGCGTCGTCATCCAGGTAGATGTAATCGATGATGTCGGTTTCCAGGACGGACATGAGTCGGAACTCGCCTCTGTAAGGACGGCTAAACGCACGTGAGGCTAATCCGGTTTTTCAGGTCCCAAAGTTGGCAGACGAGGGTGATGGCTGCCAAATCAGCTGTATTTACCGTGGCAGGCGTCGGTGAGTGCTGAATCGGCGCGATTCTTTGGCGCCGACGCGTGACGCCGTGCCGATTTCCGCAGCGCCAAACAACAACCGATGTGCTCGCGGTGGTCAGGGAACTGATTCGACCTCGATCGACACCACCTGGCGAACCGAGCGCGCGGGCCGAAGATCACCTGGCGACACCACGCGGAAGGGCCCTTCCTTGGCCTCCAACGGGCCGCCGCCGGCCCGGTCGGCGAGGATAGGAACCGACTGGCGCATCCCAGGATCGGTTTCGGCCAGGCCGAACACGGCGCGATAGCTGTCCGCCCCCTTCACCACCACGACATCAGCCAGGGCCGGACCCCGCAGCGCCCGCCCCGCCGGCGCGCCGACGCTCTGCAAAAGGTCCATCAGGGCCACGCCCTCATAGGTTCGCGGCGGCGCGCCGCCTTCGCCGGCGAGAAGCGCCTGATGATGGGGCATGGCCGCGATCTCGGCCGTCGTGACTGTTCGCGTCCGGCCATCGGGGCCTTTGAAGATCACGGTCTGGGCCTGGGCCGCGGCCGCGGCCAGGACCCACACGGCCGCCAGGACCGTCGCCGACGCTGTTCTCATGGTCACCCTTTCACCTGGAGGGCTGGAGCCGTACAGGCAAGTGGCGTTATGAACCCAGACAGCAAGACGCGTCGAGAGGAGGCCGATGTGAGACCCGTGGACTGGCGTCGTCGCGAGATGCTCCTCCTGTCCGCGGCCGCCGCGATCGCGACGCCGCTTGCCGCCCAACCCAGAGCCGGCCACGAGGCCGTGACCATCTTCGCCGCCGCGTCCTTGAAGAACGCCCTCGACGAGGTCGGAAAGGCCTATACGGACGCCGCCGGAACGCAGGTCCGGATTTCCTACGCCTCCTCTTCCGTGATCGCACGCCAGATCGAAGAGGGGGCGCCGGCGGACATCTTCGTCTCGGCCGACGTGGACTGGATGGATGATCTCGCCAAGCGCGGTCTGATCGTCGCCTCGAGCCGCCGCAACCTGCTCGCGAACCATCTGGCCCTGATCGCCCCGGCGAACTCGTCGGTCCAGATCACGATCCGTCGGGGCATGCCGCTCGCCGCCGCCCTGGGCGGCGGCCGCCTGGCGGTCGCGGGGCCGGACGTGCCCGCCGGCCGCTACGCGCAGGCCTCGCTCGAGGCGCTGGGCGTGTGGTCCAGCGTCGAGGGTCACCTCGCGCGCGGCGAGAACGTCCGCGCCACCCTCGCGTTCGTCGCCCGGGGCGAGACACCGCTGGGGATCGTCTACGACACCGACGCCAAGGTCGAGCCCGCGGTGCGCATCGTGGGCCTGTTCCCCGACAACTCGCACCCTGCGATCGTCTACCCGGTCGCCCGGGTCGCCGCCTCGCAGAACCCCGAAGCAGCGGGCGTGCTTAACTTCATCGAAGGGCCGAAGGCGGCGGCCATCTTCGCCCGCTATGGCTTCCGTCGGGCCGCGTAGCGTCACGGCTGATCTGCGCCACGCTTCATGTGCGGGGCGCTGGGCTTCCGAGGCCCGACTCAGCGCCAGCGAAGCAGGGAGGGGCCGAGAAGCCAGCCCAGCGCCGCAGGCGCGAGGACGCCGAGCGAATACCAGATCAGGACAAAGGCGCCGCCGGCCTCGCGACAGTGAAGGGCGTAGACCGCCGCCCCCGCCGCTCCGGCCGCGAGCCCGGCCATGGCCCCCGCTGTTCGCAGACGCGTGGGCGCCAGGCCCCGCATCGCCCACGCGAGAGCCAGAAAGATCGGAGCGGCGGCCGTTGCGATCAGCCACGGGCAGACTGAAGCGGAATCTCCCATCAGGAGCGTCCGGTGCATCGCGGTAGGGGCGAGGATCCATTGCACGAGGGCGGCGAGCGCCATGGCGGCGACCGGCGCAGCGAGCCACCCGACACGCCGACGCACCTCGCCGCCCGGCCGCGCCAACCGCTCGACCGATCCGAGCGCCGCCGCCGCCAGCGCCAGGACGTAGAACAGCTTGGTCCAGAACATCGCCGAGCCGAGCGCCGCGGGAAAGTCCGACCGTGGTCCGAGCAGGAGCATGACGCCGACGAGGCTGACGAAGGCGCCTGCGGCCAGGGCCACGGCCAGGCGCGGCCCGACGCGGCGCCTCGGTCGCGGGGCGAGATCGCGGGCCAGGGCGTCGAGCAGGTCGTCAGTCATCGGCCAGCTTCCCGGAGCCGTAGCGTTGGGCCAGGTTCTTCATCGCCCGATGGGCGGCCACCTTGACCGCGCCTTCGGACATGTCGAACCGCGCAGCCGTCTCGGCCACTGTCGCACCCTCGATCTTCAGCATCCGCAGCAGTCCCCTCGACCGCTCCGGCAGGGCCGCCAGCGCAACTTCGACATCGCGCCGGGCGTCCGACGCCGCCGCGTCGCCATCCACGGCAAGCTCGAGCGCCTCATCGTCAAGAGGCATGGCGCTGCGCCGCCCCGCGCGCCGGAAGTGGTCGGCGAGCTTGTAGCGCGCGACGGCGAACAGCCAGGGCGTGAACGGTTGGCGAGGATCGTATGTCTCCCTGCGCGTGTGAATGGCGATGAGCGTTTCCTGCACCAGATCATCCGCCTCGGCCTGGGACCCGCCGAGTCGGCGCATGAAGAAGGCCGTCAATCGCAGGCGCAGGTCTCCCAGGAGCGCACGATAGGCTCGCGCATCTCCATCCAGCGCCGCCACCATCAGCGTCCGGAGCTCAGGCTCGGAGACGCCCATCCTTCTCACCCCTCTCTTTCGCCGCCCAACCAGGCAAGGTTACGGCGGGTCAGGCGCGCCCGCCAGAGCCAGCGAACGGCTTTACTTGGCTGCTTGGGCCGCCAAAGATCGGGATATGGCTGAAGCTGCGCTGGCGCGGGTGTTCAATCGGGCCGGCCCGACCTTCACGCTGAGAGGCGGAGAGGCCCTCGCCCGCCCCGGCCAGCCCATCGACGCCCTGTACCGCCTGGAGGCCGGGCGGATCGCCGAGCTCAGGCCATGCGTCGACGGGGCTTCACGCCTGGTGGCGGTGCACCGCCCGGGCGCCATGCTCGGCGGCGTCGAAGCGCTGGGCGACGGCGTGCACCGGACCAGCCTTGTCGCGCTGAGGGATTCCGAGCTGCGCGCCCTCCCCATCCGCAAGGCCGAGCGCCTGCTCCGGCGCGATCCGCATGTCCTGGCCGAGGTGGCCCACTCGGCCCTGCAGCGCCTGGGCGCCACCGAGCCCGACACCCGCCGAAGCACGTCGATCATCGGTCTGGTCGCGGTCTCGGAAGGACTTGCGGCGCGGGACTTCGCCGAGCGCCTGGCCCATGATCTTCAGCGCCTCGACCGCCGCACCGTGGTCATAGGGTCGGAAGCCGCCGGCTGGGAGCCCGCGCAGCTGTCGCGACTGGAGGAGACGCACGACCTCGTGCTGATGGCTGCGGAACGCGACGAGGTCGATTTCATCGCCTTCTGCGCCCGGCAGATCGACCGGCTCGTCGTGCTCGCGACCCCCGGGCGACCCCAGACCGGTCCCCTGCCCCTCGGGCCCGGTACGATCGAGGCCCACCGCCTGCTCGACGTGATCCTCATCCATCCGCCGCAGGCGAAGTGGGTGGTCGGCGCCGACGCCTGGCTCTCCGCCATCCCGGCCTCGCGACTGCTCCACGTCCGCCGCGATTCCACGGCCGACCTGGCCCGGCTCGCCCGCATCTACGCCGGGCGATCGGTCGGCCTTGTCCTTTCCGGCGGCGGCGCGCGCGCCTACGCCCACGTCGGCGTCATCCGGGCGATGAGCGAGCTCGGCGTTCCAATCGACTTCGTGGCCGGCACCTCCATGGGCGCGGTCATCGCCGCCGGGGTCGCCATGGGCTGGTCGCTGCAGGAGATGGACGAGCGCCTGCACGACGCCTTCGTGTCCTCCAGCCCCCTTGGCGACATCGCGCCCCTTCCCATGATCTCGATGAGTCGCGGCGTGGAAGTCGACCAGCGGCTGGAGAAGCACTTCGGCGACGCCCAGATCAGCGATCTGTGGCGTCCCTTCGCCTGCGTCTCCACCGATCTCACTCGAGGCTGCCCGTTCGTGCATCGGCGCGGCCTGCTGCGGCTCGCCCTGCGATCCTCCCTTTCCCTGCCCGGCATCCTTCCCCCGGTGATTGAGGACGGGTCCGTCCTGGTCGACGGCGCCCTGGTGGACAACATGCCGGTCGACCTGGTCCAGGCCCAGCACGACGGCTGGACGATCGGCGTCAACGTCGCCGAGTCGCAGGGCCTGCGGCCGGAGGACCTCAAGCTCGAACCGTCGGGCCTGAGCTGGCTGGCGTCCGGCGCGTGGCGGCGCGGCCCGCCGATCGTCTCGATCCTCATGCGCGCAGCGACGGTCGGCGCCGGGAACAGCAACGAGGCGAACCGTGCGGCGCTCGACCTGTACATCGCGCCCAGGCTTGAGGGCGTCGAACTGCGCAACTGGAAGGCCTACGAACCCGCCGTCCACGCCGGCTACATCGCCGCCCTCGCCGTGGCCGACCAGCTGGCGGCGATGACGGCCTAGCGGAGGCTCTCGCCCCTGGCCGCCCAGGCTGCTGTCGCCTATCTTGCGTTCATGTCTCGTTCTCCCGCCGCGGGCGTCTCCGACATCTCCGCCGCCTTCGTCCCTGACTACGATGCGGCCATGTCCGCCCTGTGGGTGCCGCACCGTCCGGCGCGGCCGCAGAAGAGCGAGGGCGGCAAGCGGTTCGAACTGGTCAGCGATTACGCGCCCGCGGGCGACCAACCCCAGGCGATCGAGGAGCTCGTGGCGGGCATCGAGGCGCGCGAGCGGGAGCAGGTGCTGCTGGGCGTCACAGGCTCGGGCAAGACGTTCACCATGGCCAAGGTGATCGAGGCCACCCAGCGCCCGGCTTTGATCCTCGCCCACAACAAGACTCTCGCCGCCCAGCTCTACAGCGAGTTCAAGAGCTTCTTCCCCAACAACGCGGTCGAGTACTTCGTCTCCTACTACGACTATTACCAACCCGAGGCCTACGTAGCCCGGACCGACACCTACATCGAGAAGGACTCGTCGCGGAACGAGCAGATCGATCGCATGCGACACTCGGCGACGCGGGCCATCCTAGAGCGCGACGACGTGATCGTGGTCGCCTCGGTGTCGTGCATTTACGGCATCGGCTCGGTCGAAACCTACACGGCCATGACCTTCAGCGTCAGCGTCGGCGACCGGATCGACGAGAAGCAGCTGATGGCCGACCTCGTGGCCCAGCAGTACCGGCGCAACGACCAGGCCTTCGAGCGCGGCATGTTCCGGAGGCGCGGCGACACCATCGAGATCTTTCCGGCCCACTACGAAGATCGGGCGTGGCGGATCACGCTGTTCGGCGACGAGGTGGAGTCGATCGCCGAGTTCGATCCCCTCACCGGCAAGAAGACGGCGGATCTCCCCACCATCAAGATCTACGCCAACAGCCACTACGTCACGCCGCGCCCGACGCTTCGCCAAGCCGTGACCGCGATCAAATCCGAACTCAAGCAGCGGCTGGACTGGCTGGTGGCCAACGGCAAACTGCTCGAGGCCCAGCGCCTGGAGCAGCGGACGACCTTCGACATCGAGATGATCGAGGCCACCGGCAGCTGCGCCGGCATCGAGAACTATTCGCGCTACCTCACTGGCCGCCGTCCGGGCGAGCCCCCGCCGACCTTCTTCGAATACATCCCCGACAACGCACTGCTGTTCGTCGACGAGAGCCACCAGACGATCCCGCAGCTCGGGGCGATGTACCGGGGCGACTACAACCGCAAGTTCACCCTGGCCGAATACGGCTTCCGCCTGCCCTCGTGCATGGACAACCGCCCGCTCAAGTTCGAGGAGTGGGAGGCGATGCGCCCAGACAGCCTGTTCGTCTCGGCCACGCCGGCGAAGTGGGAGCTGGAGAAAACCGGCGGCGTCTTCGTCGAACAGGTGATCCGCCCAACTGGCCTGATCGATCCGCCCGTCGAGGTGCGGCCGGTCTCCAAGGGCGGCTTCTCACAGGTGGATGACGTCATCGCCGAATGCCGTGAGGTCGCCCGCCACGGCTATCGCGCCCTCGTCACGGTGCTCACCAAGAAAATGGCCGAGGACCTCACCGAATACATGCACGAGCAGGGCCTGCGCGTGCGCTACATGCACAGCGACGTCGACACCCTCGAGCGCATCGAGATCATCCGCGACCTTCGCCTGGGCGCCTTCGACGTCCTGGTGGGGATCAACCTGCTGCGTGAGGGCCTCGACATCCCGGAGTGCGGCCTCGTGGCCATCCTCGACGCCGACAAGGAGGGCTTCCTGCGCTCCGAGACCTCCCTGATCCAGACCATCGGCCGCGCCGCGCGCAACCTCGACGGCCGGGTGATCCTCTACGCCGACACCATCACCGGCTCGATGGAGCGGGCGATGAGCGAGACGACCCGCCGGCGCGAGAAGCAGACGGTCTACAACCTCGAGCACGGCCTCACGCCTGAGAGCGTGAAGAGCCAGATCAAGGACATCCTTGCCAGTCCTTACGAGCGCGGCGACCGCGTCACAGTCGACGCGGGCGTCGCCGAGCAGGCCAGGCCCTTCCTCGGCTCCAACTTCCAGGCGACCCTCAAGGATCTGGAGGGCCGGATGCGGGAGGCGGCGGCCAATCTCGAGTTCGAGGAAGCCGCGCGCCTGCGCGACGAGATCAAACGGCTCAAGCTCCTCGACCTCGAATTCGCCGCCGAGGTCCTCGCCCCGGCGGGGGAAGGCCCGGACCGGGAAGCCGTCAAGTCGATCCGCGCCGAGGCCCGGGCGCAGAAAGCCGAAGAGTTCCGCCGCGGCGGCCGCCGGCGGCGCGGACCGTAGGGGCCGGGGAGGACCTACACTTCCCCACTCGGTCTCGCTTCGCTCGACCGCCCTCCCCTTCCGGGACCCCGAAGGGGAGGGACAGGCTCAGGACGCCGGCGCGCGGCACACCGCCTGGATGTTGTGGCCGTCGGGGTCGAGGACAAAGGCGCCGTAGTAGTCGGGGTGGTAGTGCGGCCGCGGCCCCGGCGCGCCGTTGTAAGACCCGCCGGCCGCCAGCGCCGCGGCGTGGAAGGCGTCGACCTGGTCTCGGGTCTTCGCCTCGAGGGCGAGGTGCAGCTTCCCCGCGTGGCGTCCTGCTCGACGATCCAGAACCACGGCCGCGTGTCGCTTTAGCCGGTGGACGGCGCCCCGTCGGGGAACTCTGATGGCACGTCGAATAGCCGCCGCACGCCCAGCGGCGCGAAGGCCTTGTCATAGAACGCCGTCGACCGCGCGAAGTCCGTGCGGCGGTCAAGCCTTCCTGCGATGTCACAGGCGCGCCGTCTCCCGCGTCTTCGCATCGACATGGGAGATGTCGATGATCCAACGAAGTCTCGCCGGCGGCCTTGGCGCCCTGCTCGGCGCCAACGGTCTGGCGATGCTGCTTTTCCCTCTCGCCTGGTACGGCGCGGTCCCTGGCGTGACGTCGACCGGTCCGTTCAATGCCCACTTCGTCGCCGACATCGGCGCCGCCTACCTCGTCACGGCTGCCGCCCTGGCCTGGTTCGCGGCGGAGCCGGTGGCGGCTTGGCCGGCCCTGGCGACCGGCGCCCTCTTCCTCGATGCGCACGCGGCGATCCATCTGGCGGGGGCCTTCACCAGCCCCGCCTGCGGAGCCCTTCTCCTGAGGGACCTGCCGGGCGTGTTCGCGCCCGCGCTCCTGGCCAGCGCCCTCGTCCTCTTTCCACCCGTCCGCCAAGGAGCGACCCGATGATCAGACGCCTGTTCTCCGCATGGATCGACCGGTTCGAGAAGACCTGGTCCTACGATGCGAGCTATTTTCGCCGCATGCTGGCCGCCAGCCCGTCCTCCGTGCTGAAGTTCTCTTTCGCCAGCGGCATGGTCCAGCGCCACGACGCCCCCGCGGCCGCACTCGCGGCGACAGGGATCGCCGGGACGCTGGCCGAGGATTGCGGGCCGTGCCTGCAGCTCACGGTGGACATGGCGTCCCGCAGCGGCGTCGATCCGGGCGTGCTGCGCGCCATCCTCGCCCGCAACGAAGCGGCCATGGGCGAAGACGCCGCCACGGCCTGGCGCTTCGCCTCGGCCGTGCTGGAAAAGCGGCTGGACGAGGCCGACGCCGCGCGGGACGCCGTCCTCGCCCGCTGGGGCGAGAAGGGACTGGTCGCCCTTTCCCTCACCCTCACGACCGCGCGCATGTATCCCACGGTGAAGTACGCCCTGGGCTACGGCCGGGCGTGCTCTCGCGTGACCGTGGCGGGCGAGACCGCGCCGGCGGTCCGCACTCCGGCCCTGGCTGCGTGAGCGTCCTCGACGTCTTCGAGTCCCAGCGGCCGCGACTCACGCGACTCGCCTACCGCATGCTCGGCTCGCTGGCCGACGCCGAAGACGCGGTGCAGGACGCATGGCTGCGCTGGGGCCGCGCCGACCCAACCGAAGTGAACGATCCAGCGGCCTGGCTCGTCCGCGCCACGACCCGTCTCTGCCTGGATCGTCTGCGGGCCGCCCGCGCCGCCCGCGAAGCCTACAAGGGGCCCTGGCTGCCGGAGCCCCTGATCGAAGACCCTGCAGATCCGGTGGAGCGCGCTGAGGACATCTCCGTCGCCTTCCTGCTGGCCCTGGAGCGGCTGTCGCCGCTCGAACGCGCGGTGCTTATCCTCCACGACGTGCTCGACACGGACTACCCCTCCATTGCCGAAACGCTCGATCGATCGGAGATTGCCTGCCGTCAGTTGCTCTCGCGGGCGCGCACCCATGTGCGTGAGGCGCGTCCCCGCTATGGCGTCACCCAGGATCAGGTGGCCCGGATCGCAACCGCGTTCATGGACGCCATGCGCCGCAACGACCCGGCCGCCCTGTCGGACCTGCTGGCGGAGGACGCTCTGCTGGTCACCGATGGCGGGGGCAAGCGCGCGGCGGCCTTGCGGCCCCTGGTCGGCCGCGCCGACATTTTGCATCTCATCGAACGGCTGGTCTGGCGTGGGACGTGGACGGCGCCGACGGTCATGCGGATCGCCCGCGTCAACGGTCAGCTCGGCGCGGTGATGGCCGACGCCGAAGGCCTGACCACCCTGGCCGTCGAGGTCGACGACGATGGCCGCCTCGCCACGATCTACGTCGTGCGCAACCCCGACAAGCTCGCCGGCGCGGCTGCATGGCTGAAGCGTGGACCGCCCCATTAGTTCGGCAAGCTTGAAATTAGATGAATGTCTAATTAGACGATGATCGCAGGAGGTCCGCCATGACCGAGACCCTGCTCGCCTTCTTCAAGGCTCTCGCCCACGAGAGCCGGCTGCGCATCGTCGGCCTGTTGGCTCAGAAGGAGCACAGCGTGCAGGAGCTCGCCGCCCTGCTCGACCTCAAGGAGCCGACGGTCTCGCACCATCTGGCGATCCTCAAGGAACAGCGTCTCGTGACGGTGAGGGCCGAGGGGACCACCCGCTGGCACGCCCTCGACATCGCGGCCCTCGAGACGCTCTCCCGGCGTGTCCTCGAGACCCAGCAGCCGTCAGCGGCCCTCCTCGCCGTCGACGAGGACGAGGCGCGCGTGCTGGGCGCCTTCGTCGACGCCGACGAACGGCTGCGGGAGATCCCGGTCAACCGCGGCAAGCGCGTGATCGTCCTGCGCTGGCTGATGCAGATGTTCGAGGAAGACCGTCGCTACAGCGAAGCGGAGATCAACGCCTACCTGAAGTCCCGATATCCTCCGGACTGGGCCAGGCTGCGGCGCGAACTGGTCGATCACCGGATGATGGAGCGGGACGCGGGAGTGTATTGGCGCCTGCCGCGCGACCGATGGCGGGACGAGAGGCTGGAGGCGTGAGCGGCCTCAGGCGAGCGGATTCCAGTCAACCAGCGATTGCCAGCTTAGTCCAGTCGGACTAACTATGACTCGGCAGGCGCACCATGCACATCGTCAACATCCACGCAGCCAAAACGAACCTCTCACGTCTCGTCGACGAGGCCGCTGGCGGCGAGGAGATCGTCATAGCCCGCGCCGGCAAACCGGTCGCCAGGCTGGTAGCCCTCGAATCGGCTTCGGAGGGCCGCCGGCGTCTCGGTGGGCTGGCGCATCTGGGGCCGATCCCCAACGATTTCGACCGGCCCCTTCCGAATGATCTGCTCGACGCCTTCGAGGGGCGTTGAGTGGATCTGCTTCTCGATACGAATGTCCTGCTGTGGGCTCTGATGGAGCCTGACAGGCTGGGCCCTGCGACCCGCGATGCTTTGGAGAATCCCGCCAACACGGTGCAGTTCAGCGCAGCCAGCATCTGGGAGATCGCAATCAAGAAAGCCCTCTATCGACCAAGCTTCCAGGCGAGTCCCGAACAGATTCTGCAAGGAGCCCGCGAAGCAGGCTTCGTCGAGCGGCCAGTCACGTCCGAAGTCGCTGCTCGCGTCGCGTACCTTCCGCCACACCACCGGGACCCATTCGACCGCCTGTTGATCGCCCAGGCGCTGAGCGGCCCCTCGGCGCTTTACACCGCCGACGCGCAGCTCACGGCCTATTCGGAACTCGTCTTTCTCGTCTGAAGGATTTCAGCTCAGGCGAACCGCTTCCATGCCGCCTGCCGTGAGACGCCGAGCGCCTCGCCGACCTGCGCCCAGCTCACTTCCCGCTCGCGCAGGATGTCGACGA